>NZ_JAABNK010000014.1:0-340663 GCF_009915965.1 Proteus sp. G2300 | reverse complement strand
TTTTATCATCATAAAGGGGATATATAGTCCGCTATCACGCTTCTATTACATAGATAAAACCATCAAAAACGTTCTTTTTTTCACCAAAAACCAATTCAATAACAACATGAATAATTTAATTACATTGACGAGCATCAAAAAACACGAAAGTTAACAAGCAAATAATGAGAAAAAAGGAATTTTTTTATATTTGTCACACAATTGATTTTATTCTATTACATCTCAATAAATATTCCCTACAATAGCCAACCAATCTAACCTGACAATTTCCTAAGTGATGATATCTTTCATTGTTTAGGTTAGTAACTATCTTTTTTTATTTATGATTTATCGTTTCAGCAAAGCAGAGCATTAATAAAACCTAGTACCCTACACAATTATATAATGACCAACTTATCGGTTTGCCAACGCAGTTATAAACGATAAAAATTGCAAACTTAAGGATAAAAATAATCATGTCAGACTATCTCTCATTCTTATTAGGCATTGTGCCTTTAGCTGTGTTGATTTTTATGATCTTAAAAATGAAATCAGCCGTTCACCATGCCGTGCTGGTTTCTTTAGTGATAACTGTTGCACTTGCTATTTTTCATTGGAACAACACCATTCAATTTGCCTCTGTTTCTGTCCTTTATGGTGCAGTTAAAGGGTTGTGGCCAATCATCATTGTTATTCTTGCCGCTATTTATAGTTATAACTTAATGCTAAAAACGGGTGGCATGGATGTACTTAAAGATGTACTGGCTGGCATAAGTGATGATAAGCGCGTACAAGTTCTACTTATTTCGTGGTGTTTTGGGGGCTTTCTTGAAGCTGTTGCGGGCTATGGTACCGCGGTTGCCATTCCTATCGGCATTTTAATTGCTCTTGGATTTGATCCTTTTAAAGCTGCGGTTGCCTCTTTAGTCGCTAACACTGTTCCTACCGCTTTTGGTGCTGTTGGTATTCCAGTGTCTATTTTGGCGCAAAACACTGGACTTGACGTATTAGTGTTGAGTAAAACCATCATTATTCAGTTGGGATTATTTAACATCCTGTTACCTTTCGTCATTGTTGCCATTGCAGGTGGTGGCATTAAAGCCATTAAAGGTGTCGGATTTATTACTTTAATGTGTGGTATTAGTACACTTATTCCTCAATACATTGTTGCGGCTAATTTAGGTGCTGAATTACCTGCATTTGCCGGTAGCTTAGTCAGCTTAATTGTGGTTATTTTCCTTGCTAAACGCATGAAAAACAGTGGCGATAAGCAAAAAAATCTCAAAAAACACACTGGAAAAGAGTTGTTAGTGGCTAGCTCTATTTACCTGTTTACCTTTATCTTCATTTTAGCCTGCTCACCTTTATTCCCAGCGATCCAAAGCATGGTGGGCGCTATTTCCACTAAGATCCCATTTGTATTAAGTGAAACACAAACGGAATATCAAACCATTGCTTGGTTAAGTACACCAGGTGTATTAATTATACTTGCCAGCTTTGTAGGTGGCACAATTCAAGGTGCCAGTGTTTCCACGCTTATCTCTGTACTTGTTAAAACAACTATCCAACTGAAAAACTCCATTATTGCCATCACCGCAATCGTAGCAATGGCAACCGTCATGGATTTCAGTGGCATGATTGGTAGTATCGCTGAAACCTTGGTCGATTTCACCGGTGCCGGATTTATCTTTATTGCTCCCGTGATCGGAGCCTTAGGAACATTTGTAACCGGCAGCGACACTAACTCCAACGTGCTATTTGGTAAGTTACAAACCAGTGCTGCAGCTAAGCTTAATATCGACCCTTTCATTCTGGCTGCGGCTAATACCTCAGGTGCAACGGGCGGTAAGATGATCTCACCTCAAAGTATCGCCATTGCTGTTTCAGCCACAAAAATGGATGGACAAAGCAGTGCCATTATGCGTGAAACGTTAAAATATTGTATCGCCTATATTGTTATTCTTGGGGCGAAGATCGGCATTATTTATCACCTAATGAACTAATTAATAAGGGAAAGGGAGTGAGCTTATTCCATTCCCTTTCCCTCTTATAACAAAGCAATAAAAAAAAGAATTTTATCTTTAGTAAAAATGACAACATCTGAGCGATGTTTTGGAGTTCGATTAATGAAAGTTAATTTTTATGCGACCTGTCTTGGTGATGTGCTGAAAGCAGATTCAGCCAGAGACACCGTCTTGTTACTTGAGAAATTAGGTTGCGAAGTGCTATTTCAAGAGCGCCAAGGTTGCTGTGGTCAACCCGCACTTAATAGCGGTTATGTAAATAACGCCAAACCTGCTATGAAATCGTTAATTGAAACATTGGAAGTAAATGACTACCCGATTATTTCCCCAGCAGGCTCCTGTACTTATGCCATAAAAGGATACCCAACTTATCTTGCCGATGAGCCACAATGGGCATTACGAGCACAAGGTGTAGCAGATCGCCTTATTGATTTAACCAGTTTTATTGTCAATACCTTGGGCATTGTCGATGTTGGTGCCCGTCTCCCTGGTAAAGCTGTTTATCATCCATCATGCAGTTTAACCCGCAAACTGGGTGTTGTTAGTGAGCCTTTAACACTATTAAACCACGTTGAAGGTCTTGAAATGTTACCTTTTGCGAACTCAGAAACCTGTTGTGGTTTTGGTGGAACATTCTCTGTGAAAATGTCTGAAATTTCAGGCGAAATGGTGACCGAAAAAGTAAAACATATTATGGATGTGAGTCCTGATTATGTCATTGGTGCAGATACAAGTTGCTTAATAAACATACAAGGCCGTTTGAGCCGAGAAAAGCGCCCTGTAAAAGTGTTGCACATTGCACAAGTTTTAATGAGCCAATAAGGAAGCCTGCTTATGTCTATCAAAACCAGTGATATCGATTTCAGACCTCGCCTAGAACATGAAATGAAAGATACAATCATGCGTAATGCGGTTGTTATGGCGCAAGAACGCATTGGAGCTAATCGTCAAATCATGGTCAAAGAACTAGGTAATTGGGAAGAATGGCGTGATCGCGCTGAACAAATCCGTAACCATGTGCTTGAAAATTTAGATGCTTATCTCTATCAATTATCTGAAAAAGTAACAGAAAACGGAGGTCATGTTTATTTTGCTAAAACAGCAGAAGATGCCTCTCGTTATATTTGTGACGTTGCCAAAAAGAAAAACGCGAAGAAGATTGTAAAATCTAAATCGATGGTCACCGAAGAAATTGGGATGAATAAGGCCTTACAAAATGAAGGCATTGAAATCATCGAAACTGACCTTGGCGAATATATTCTTCAATTAGATAACGATCCACCATCTCATATCGTCGTTCCTGCTATCCACAAAGATCGTTATCAAATTCGTAAAGTCTTAAATGAAAAACTCAATTATGAAGGCAGTGAAACGCCTGAAGATATGACACTTTTCATTAGACAGCGTATAAGACAAGATTTTCTGTCTGCTGATATTGGCGTTACGGGTTGTAACTTTGCGGTAGCTGAAACCGGCACCGTCTGTTTAGTTACTAACGAAGGTAATGCAAGAATGACCACTACGTTACCTAAAACCCATATTGCAGTCATGGGTATGGAGCGTGTGGCACCAACATTTGAAGAAGTTGATCCATTAATCACTATGTTATGCCGTAGCGCAGTTGGCTCACGTTTAACTAGTTACAACACTTGGGTAACTGGTCCTCGTGAAGCGGGCAATGTCGATGGTCCTGAAGAGTTCCATTTAGTGATTGTGGATAATGGCCGTTCTGAAATTTTAGGTTCGCAATTTAAAGATATTTTACGCTGTATCCGTTGTGGTGCTTGTCTTAATACGTGCCCTGCTTACCGTAATATTGGTGGACATGCTTATGGCTCAATTTATCCAGGCCCAATTGGTGCGGTAATTTCACCACTGTTAGGGGGCTATAAAGATTTTCATGATCTCCCTTACGCTTGTTCATTATGTAATGCATGTAATGTGGTTTGCCCAGTCAAAATTCCTTTAGCTCAGTTGATTTTAAAACATCGTCGAGTAATGGCTGAAACTGGTTTAACACCAAAAGCAGAACGTCGAGTCACCGGTATGTTTAACTACCTCAATTCACACCCAGCTCTTTGGAAAGTGGGTATGAACGTTGGTGCAAAAATGGCGGGGTTAATGATCAAAAATGGGTCTACACCAATCAAAATCAGTGTGTTAAATGATTGGATGGAATCGCGAGATCTCCCTAAACCAGATGGTTATAGCTTCCGTAGTTGGTTTAAACGCCATAAAGCAGAAGGAAAAAAATAATATGTTAAACGAACAAAACCGTAATGAATTTCTGCAAACTATTGCTGAAAAATTAGGGCGTCCTATTGCGCATAAGCCACAGCCACAGCCTACACCGATTAATGATTTAGCGAAAACTCGCTTAACTAATTTGACTCAGGATGAACTATGTAAAGAATTTACTGACTTTGCACAGACTCAAATGGTGAAATGTGTTGTTAGCAAACCTGATGACGTTATCAATAGCCTAATTGAACTCTGCGAAAGTTATGATTGTAAAGGCTCGGTGGTAATAAGTGGAGATGAGCGCCTAGATGCACTGGGTGTAACTAAAGCTATCAGTGAAAAATACGAAACCTATATTTGGACCCCAGAACTTGGCCATGAAAATATTATTCATGCTGAACGCTCTCAAATTGGAATTGTATTTGCGGAAGCGGGCCTAACTGAATCTGGTGGGATTGTTTTATTTTCGTCTCCAGAAAAAGGACGTGCGGTAAGCTTATTACCTGAAACTTCTATTGTTATTCTACGTAAAAGCGATATTTTACCTCGAGTGGCTCAAATTGCTGAACGTTTACATAAAATGGCGCAAGAAGGTGTAAGAATGCCGTCTTGCATCAATTTAATTGGTGGTGCAAGTTCTACAGCAGACATTGAATTAATTAAAGTATGGGGGGTTCATGGCCCTGTTCATGCGGCGTATTTGATTATAGAAGATTGCTAATTCAATATTAATCAGCAATGAAAAGAACGATAACTAAATAACTTAAGGTCATGGTCAAAGGATTGACCAACATAAAGAAAGGTTATATAACACCTTCAACTTACTGATAAAGTTCCCACTTTTAGATGGGAACTTTGATCTACACAATCAATGCGAAAAACTTTGCTCAATTTTTCCAGATCAATACATAACCTTCGATGGGTTAATTCTCAAAATTTTTCAACAACAATTAAAAATAACGACAATTATTTTTATTAGACATTATTATAATGTTTCAATAAAGCAAGATTAATAACCTTTCTTTATTTTAAATAGTATTTAATAAATTAAATAACTACTTTACTATTTAATAGTTCAACTTGGCTTATCCTCGATATGTTTTCTTTACGATAAAATAGTCTCAATGTAAATTACACCATTATCCTTATCACACTGATAGAAAACCCACTTTTTTTGCAGTAATCTCATGCCATTCTTATTGGCAAAATCGCCAGAAAGCCACCCAATGGTATGAGTATAATGTTCTACAAATTTACACCAATCATTCTTCTGATAATTTCTAACGTTTTTATGACGTTCGCTTGGTATGGCCATTTAAAATACGGCAATAAACCGCTTATTATCGTCATTTTTTTAAGCTGGTTGATTGCATTTGTTGAATATTGTTTTGCTGTGCCTGCAAATAGAATTGGTCATCATTACTACAGTGCAGCAGAATTAAAGACCATACAAGAAGTGATAACATTAACAATTTTCGCTATTTTTTCTGTTACTTATTTAGGTGAAAACTTCACATTAAATCACTTTATTGGTTTCCTTTTAATTGGTGCTGGTGCCTTATTTATTTTTAAAGGTCCCTTTTAAACACCTCTATGACTAAATAAAACAGCTTGTTTTTTAATCGATCCTTTATCCTCTTCTTTATGGCCTTATCAGAAATGATAAGGCTTTTCTTTATTTACAAATTAAATATTTTGATTACATTTAATACGATTGATAATGTTGCTTTAACGGACTATAAAATAACACAATCACTTACCATTAAGTCATATAGTCCACTGAGATTATTTTTTACAAAACAATGCTCTATTTTGAAATAAATATATTCTATATACAGAAATATTTCTCTTGAAAAATATTTTTCATTCAGCGCATAATGATTGTTCTAAGAGAAGCATTGTTTCTCTACCTTTATTTTGCCTCTCTTAAATTACAGCACCCTTAAAACGTGCCTATTGTCATTTCAACGTCAGATAAAATGGTATCAGGTATGAGTAATCATTCTAACGATTTTGTTTATATGCAGGACAATCCCTGTATGCACTGTGGTGCATGTTGCGCCTATTTTAGAGTTTCGTTCTATTGGGCTGAAATGGTGAGTGGAGGTGGTGTGGTTCCAGATGAGTTAACAGAATCATTAACTCCTTTTCTCTCTTGTATGAAAGGAACTAATTCTAAAAAACCACGTTGTGATAAGCTTCTTGGTGAGGTTGGTGAGTGTGTAAGCTGTTCTATCTATGAACAACGCCCTTCTCCTTGCCGTGAGTTTGAACAATCTTGGGTAAATGGTGTTCCTAATGAGGCTTGTGATCGCGCTCGCGCAGCTTATGGTTTACCTCCACTAACTCACACTACTTTGCCTCACACCGCGTAAGACATCAGAGGGGTTAAGCCCCTCCTGATCATTTAATCATATCCAACATACTTATTTCATAAAATATGAAATCACAAAACAAAAAATCATTATTAAATAATATGTTAGTTTGACTTTATTTTAAAATCACCTAGTATATAAGGCAATGAATTAATAACGTGTCTTTTGTGAGGTTTTTTATTTAAAAATAGTAATAGATTTGGAGGGCATTATGATCGGTAGCTCTTTTTTTATCCTTTTCCTTTCTTTTATCTGTTCTACTGCTGTCGTTAGTATGTTACTCGGTGGCTTAGAGGAATAATCATGAATATTTCTGATGAAAATATTCTTCCCCAGAAATAGTGCCCATGCTTTATATAAAAATAGGTATGGGCATTATTTAATTTATCGCTTCAATCTTTCCTTTAATATTACTTTTTTATTTTTATGCTATTTTTATAAAAACTAAATGTTTCAATTCTCTCGAATACCTATATTTAATAGGTAAAATGCCCTGTTATTTTCCATGAAAATAAAACATCTTCAGCGACCTGCCCAAAACCAATATTGTGCATGATAAGATAGCGTTGGTTATCCCAACTTTTTTCATTTACCACGATACCAATATGAGGCCGACCATTGTCTAAACGCCAACTAACAATATCACCAGGCACATAATCTTCTGCATTTTTGGTAATAGGCTTTACTTTGCCTTTTCGTGAGAAAAAAACTTCCAAATTAGGCACTCTACGATGATCAATATTTGTATCTGGTTGATTCAACCCCCATATCTGTTTACTTGGGTAGGCTGAAAAGTTGGCTTTAATATCTTCATGCAGTAATTTTTGTAAATCGATATCAATCCCACGATAACTACGAATAATGACATCGCTACAAACCCCTTTATAAGCAGGAACATCACCATTTGGATAATCTATTTTGCGATAATTTGAGTCGTAAAATACGGCTCTTGGTAAATCAGCAGCATATTCCACCAGCTTTTTACTTTGCTCTGCCGTTATGGCTTGAACAGTTGAAAAGGGCATAAGCAATAAGAATAAAAAACTAGGTTTCATTATTTTCATTCTGTGATCTCCATGAAAAGTTAAATCCATTATCTTTAAAAAAGGAATTGAGTGATCTGTTTATACTGATAAAACGCAGTACAAAAATATAAGTGGAGTCTTAATTCATTTTTGAATATAACATAAAAAAACCGAGCTCCCTTTTACGGTAAGCTCGGCTGATAATAAAATGAAAAAGAAAGAGATCAAAGTAAGAGAAATAGTTAGTTCAACACAATATGGCTTTTACGTCGTAAACTGGCAAAAAGCATATAAATCGCCGTCACCAGTAACACAACAAAGAAGAAATTCATAATGCCATTATTGGCCTGTGCCATAAAAATACCCGCACCTAAAGGCCCAATGGCAGAGCCAATGCTATAACTTAATAGCATGACTTGTGTAATGGCGACAATATAGCTCGCATTAACATGATCACATGCCAAAGTAATAGCGATAGGATAAAGTGCAAAAGAAGACATCCCCAATAACGCCAGTGCAACAATAAGCACCATATAATCGTTAGAGAGATAAGTCAGTCCCATGGCAAACACACCCACTAAACACATCATCGCTAATAACAGCGTTTTACTAATTACCACAGACAACTTGCTAATAATAGGCTGAACCACCATTCCACCTAAAATAATAGCCGCCATCAACACACCTATTTGGTCTGTGGTAAATTGACCTTGATTTAAGGCTAGTGGCATCATTCCATAAATACTGCCCATCACCACGCCAGATACCATACAGCCCACCAAAGCGGCTTTATTTAAACGACGCATTTGTTTAAGTGACAAACTTTTATGGTCATGCCCTTGGGGTTGCCCTTGTTTAAAAAACAGAGGCGGTAATACCGCAATTAATAACAAGGCCAATACCGCCATAAACGGAATAGCACCTTGTGTGCCAATTGCACCAATCGCCAACTGTCCTAATGTTGTGCCGCCATACAGCGAGGTCATATAAAAGCCTAAACGTTTAGCCCGCTCTTTAGGATTATCGCCAATTAACAGCCATGATTCGACCACAACAAAAATACCCGCGACCGCCATACCACCAATAAAACGAGAGACCATCCATGCTGATAAATAAGGCATTACAGGTAATATGCCAACAGTCACTGCCAGTAATAATAAAAACACGACGAAAGAAAGACGATGCCCTATTCTTGCAATAATAGGCTCTATCATCACTGAACCTATTAATAATCCGATAAAATAAATACTTGCTAACCAGCTAGCATAGAGCGTATCCATTCCAAAGCTGTCCATAGACAGTGGAATTAAACTCATTAAATAGCCTGACGCGATAGCAAATACCGTTAACCCAGCCACAGGTACTAATGTACTGTCGCCTTTGCGTACCAAAGTAGTGTTCTGTTTCACTACCCTCGTCTCCACAATCAAAACGGTTGAAAATGCGCTGTTTTCTCGATGCCTGATAGGGGCAATTCTTTTATCTAGGAAAGATAAAAGAACAAAGGTGAAAACAGTGGATGGCGTCCCTAAATTCAGGAGACGCGAATATAGCGCTTAAATTATGATAAATAAAATTATAAAAACTAATGTCAGAAAACAATTTTATTTATACCAATCATGATTATCGTCTTTTTCTACAAAAAGGGAATAGCCTTACTCAGATATTTATTTTTATAAAAAAGGTATTTTTCATTATGATGATTACGCAATAATACGTATGAAAATGATAGGTAAGTAAAAATACTTATTACTACCCTATCATCCTTTGATAAGGTAGTTTTTATTAAAAGAGTTACTCAGTTTATTTCATCTTATTTCTAAAGCAACATTAATAGCATCAGGAATAGAACCACCGTGGCCTTTACCTGCAAAGAGATAAAAATCGCACTGTTTTCCCTCATCTGTTAAATATTGGCATAACTGACGTTGCGTTAACCAACTACTACGCTCTTGATAATTTTTTTGTTGCTCTTCACTTAATTGGCTTAAATCTGGATTTTCTTCTTTTTCACCTAGCGTTATTGCAATGGAAATGTCATCAGGAATAGCCTGCCATTGCTCTTTTCTCACCCACTCACCTTTTCCCCACCATAAAGAAGGACTTGCTACAATATAACGCTGGAAAGTTTCTGGATGATTAAATAGAACATAGAGGGTAAATACACCACCAAAGGAGTGCCCAAAGAGAGATTGCTGGGTAACTGATATATTCTCTTTCGCGAGTTGTTCAAGCGCATAAGGCCTGACTTGCGTTAGGATAAACTGATAAAAATTTTCTGCATTTCCACCTCGGCTAAATGCCTCACCTTTTACACTAGGCGTATAATCATGCGTTCTTTCTGTAATAAAATAGGCTTTATCTCCCACATACCCCACGCTAATAATCGCTGGTAATGGACTATTTTTTTGTTTTATGGCTACATTAACCATCAATGGAAATTGCGCATTACCATCAACACCATAAATTAATGTCGTCTTTGTTGTATTTTTGGGTACAGCAAGAAAGAGGCGATATTGTTTGCCTTCATAAGCGACTTCTTTTTGTGTGATTTGATAATAAGATTGTGCTTGAGGTTCAATTTTAGGTACTTCTTGGTTAGGTCTGGCTTGAGCCACCGCAGATAACATAATCATTCCGCATAACATTCGTATTCGCATAAATCAGATACTCTGTCAGTAATATAAAAAGGTGAACAGTTAAATTGAAAATAATAGTAAGTGATAAAAAAATAAACCCCATATAAAATACGGGGTTTATTTCAATTTAGGCTCAATTAGAAACTATATTTAATGTTCGCCCAATAACGACGTCCCTCATCAACTACCCAGTTACCGCCTTTATCATTCACAGCAGGACCTGTTTCATCTGTAATATTTAATACCGCAAAGTTAAACATGGTATTTTTATTAAAGTTGTAGGTCATCCCTAAATCAAAGGTTGTGTAGCCACTACGATAACGCGCCCCTGAATGGCTATTTCGTTGTGCTGCCCAAATTTGTTTGCCCGTATAAGCCGTATTGGCATAAAAACTGGTCGCTTCATCAAACTGCCAATCCACACGCGCATTCGCACTGTGCTTTGGTGTCATATCAAGCGGGTAGCCTTTTAATGACTCACCAGAAGCTAACTTTTCATCATCACTTTTACGTTCTGAATCAATATAAGTGTAGTTAGCATTGACATGCCAGCTTTCCGTAATTGGGAAACCAACTGCCGTTTCAATCCCTTTGATATTGGCTTTACCGACATTATCGTATTGATAGAGTTTTAAACTTGTAATTGGATCTATTTCACCAGTGTCGAAATTGGTTAACTTATCTTTAAAATCGGTATTAAAGAAAGTCACACTTGCAGTCACACCATCCCCATTATCATAACCAATACCAATTTCTTGGCTGACTGATGTTTCCGGTTTTAAGTCACGATTACCATACATAATCGCACGACCTTTTTCTGTTGACGTGCCGTATTCAGGACTGATTTCACGCAGGCTTGGCGCTTTAAAAGCTTTCGCCACGCCCCCTTTTAATGTGAATTCATCCGTTAAATGATAAACGGCATAGGCTCTTGGACTCCAGTGATTACCGTAATATTCGTGATCATCAAGACGCACACCACCGGTTAATGCGAGGTTGTCTGTTACGCTATATTCATCTTCGATGAATAAAGCTTTTTGATCAGCCGTAATTGTCGATTGTTTTATTTCTTTTCCACCAAGAGACGATTCATCTTTTAAACGTGAATATTGATATTGCCCCCCAAAAGTCATCACATTTGAAGGTAAAAAAGCGGTAAATTTTGCATCAAAAACAGTATTGGTAATTTCAGGACGGCGAGCTTCGTAATATTTATAGCTATTCCCTGTTGCCTTATCAACCGCTTCTGTTTTTTGAATACGCTTAGTTTGTTCTTGGTAGACACTTAATTCAGAATGCAGAATATCAAATTGATTTTTATAAGTTAATGCCCAATGATTACGATCATTATTAGTTTCTAGCATTTTATTTTTATCAAGGCGCCCACCACGATTGGTAAACTCACTCATTGATTTACCTGGTGTCGTTGTACGCTGTAACGTATTACGACCCGCTTCTAATAAAATGGTTTGATTATCTGTTGGTGTAAATGCCAATTTCGCCGTAATGTTTTTATTGTCATTACGACCTTGACCATAAGTGATTTTATCTTCTGCACGTAAGTAGCTACTGCCGTAAAGTTGTAAGCCTAATTTATCTTCAATTAAAGGCCCTGAAAGATAAAAATCACCATCAATAGAATCGCCAGCGTCACGGTTATGTTGCAACGTACCGCCAAGTGCAACAGAGCCATGCCACTCTTTTGTTACTGGTTTAGTAATGATATTGATAACACCACCCATTGCATCAGAGCCATATAGTGATGACATTGGCCCGCGGATAACTTCTATACGTTCAATTGCATCTGCAGGTGGAATAAAACCACCTTCATAACCACCACTCCCATTCGGGCGTGACTCACGACTATTTTGACGACGACCATCAACTAAAATAAGCGTGTATTCACCCGGCAAACCACGCATCGTAATTTCTTGTTTATTGGCATTACCATTAATGCTAACACCTTCAACACCTTTTACAGCATCCGCTAAATCATGAACTGGTTTCTTTGCAAGTTGTTCTTTGCTGATCACGGTAATACTTGCTGGTGCATCTGTAATTTGTTGAGCAAACCCTGACGCTGATACAACAAGTTTTTCTTCTGTGTTTTCTTGTGCATACAGCGGGTAAGAGGCAGATAAAATACAGGCAGTTAAAATACCCATTTTAAAGTTCATAGTGGTTCCCTGAATTAATAACAGTTATAGTAATGAGAATGATTAATATTATCTTAATCAAATATTCATGAGAATGATTTTCTTTTCATATTTGGTGTTTTTTTTTAATCTGCATCAAAGTAAATCAGGGCTATTTTCGCTAGGCCTCGTTAGAGCGCATTTCAAACATAAAAAAAGCAGATGGCATAAACCATCTGCTTTATTCTTTTGTAGGATATTTTTAGATTTAACGAATTAACAAATCATCACTTTGTTATTACCAGAACACGGCATAAAGTACACAGAGTATGACCATAATGGCATAGGAAGCGATGTTAAATCCGCTTTGTGTTTTAAAGGTTTTATCGGTTAAAGTAATCGCCCCTACGCTGTCATCCGTTGTCGTTGAAGTTAAGCTCACTAAACCAATCACGACAATAGTAAACATAAAGGTGTACATCATTTGATCAAGGAAAGGCATACCCAATGGCATTAATTTTAGGAATAAAGCAAACGGTATAGATAAGACCACACCAATAATTGCACCTTTTGCGTTTGTTTTTTTCCAGAATAAGCCTAATAGGAATACCGCTAAAATACCTGGGCTTACTAATCCAGTATATTCTTGAATATATTGGAATGCCTGATCGATACCACCTAATAATGGCGCAATAAAGCAAGCGATAATCAGGGCAACAACCGCACTAATACGTCCCACATTCACTAAACGTGTTTCAGAAGCTTTTGGCCCAACATATTCTTTATAAATATCCATCGTGAAAATAGTCGCGATAGAGTTAAGCATAGACGCCAAAGATGAAACTATTGCAGCTGCAAGTGCTGCAAAAACAACACCTTTTGCTCCTACTGGCAAGAACTGTGTTAACCAAGGATAGGCTTTGTCAGCTTGTGCCAGCGTTGGAATATGCTGTGGCGCCATAGCACCCAACCCGGCCATTAAGTCTGGATTAGTGGTAATTACAAATGCTGCAATCCCTGGAACAACCACCAGAATAGGGACAATTAATTTTAAGAATGCAGCAAACACTAGCCCTTTCTGTGCTTCATTGATAGATTTAGCAGCTAAAGCACGCTGAATAATATATTGATTAAAACCCCAGTAATAGAGGTTAGCAACCCATAAACCACCAATTAGCACAGCGATACCTGGTAAGTTCATAAATTGCGGATTATCTTTTTCTAAGATCATTTTAAAGTGATCGGGTGCAGCTTGCGTCATTTTGCTTAAGCCTTCCATAATCCCACCATCGCCACCGATATAGCTGACGGCTAATACTGTGGTAAATAAACCACCGAGAATAAGGAAGAAGACTTGCACCACGTCTGTCCACGCAACAGCAGAAAGCCCACCATAAAGCGAATAGATAACGGCAAATAACGCTAAACCAACAATGGCGTACATCATTGGTACACCTAAAATGGTTTCTAATGCTAATGAACCTAAATACAGCACAGATGTTAAGTTAACAAAGATAAATAATGCGAGCCAGAACACAGCAAGAATGGTTTTTAAATTACGACTTCTAAAACGATTCTCAACAAACTCAGGGATGGTATAAATACCTTTTTCGATAAAGACTGGTAAGAAATATTTAGCAACAATTATTAATGTCAGCGCGGCCATCCACTCATAAGAGGCGATAGCTAGGCCAATGGAGAAACCAGAGCCAGACATACCAATAAACTGTTCAGCTGAAATATTAGCGGCAATAAGCGAAGAACCAATTGCCCACCAAGGAAGAGTTTTACCTGCTAAGAAATAGTCCTTTGTTCCTTTTTTCTCACCATCCTTTGAACGAGAAACCCATAATCCTAGACTAATAATGATGACGACATAGAGGGCAAAAATTGCATAGTCTATTGTGCTTAATCCAACACCTTCTGTATGCATAATATTTTCCTTTCAGACCCATAGAGAGAATAGACATTTAATGTAAACGTTTTCACACCCTTTTTCCGTTACTCCCTTCACAATTTTGTTGCTTATGTTACGTAAATGCGTCTAAAAATAGAGAAACAAACGATTACTATAACGAGTAAAACCAGAATTAGACTAAAATCTCTAGTTCTATTTTATCTCACAAGAAAATACCTTTGAAGGAAAATACAAAACTCCTTTAAAAATGATAACGATTACACTTATTAAGCAAACATAGCCTTTTAAGGTGATGATGATCCCCATGAAGAGGATCGACTGTATTATAAAAAATAAAGGGGGATTAAGAGAGGTGACTAAGATTAAAAACCGAATTACGTTGAACTAAAGTAGGCGAAAAAATACGTTGTTTTTGTTCGAGAACTTCACCTTTAGACAGTCTGATAGCCAGTGTTGCGGCTTGCTCTGCCATCATTTGTACTGGATAACGCACAGTTGTTAAACGAGGATGAATATAACGCGCAATTAATACGTCATCAAATCCAATCACTGAGATTTTTTCAGGTACTGGGATCTCATTTTCATCGAGAACAGACAAAGCACCCGCTGCCATAAAATCGTTGTAAGTAACAACAGCGGTAAAATCAATAGATTTGGTTAATAAGTGCATCATTGCTTTCTCTCCACCTTCCCCTTCTGGTTCACCATGCTCAATATAACTTTCAGGTAATATTATGTTATTCGCTTCAAGAGCTGCCTTATAACCTGCAAGGCGTTGGGTGGTATCCTCAATATGATGAGTAGAAGAGATGTAAGCAATTTTGGTATGCCCTTGGCGAATAAGGTGCTCTGTCGCCATCCATGCCCCTTTGTAATTATCTAAAGCAACACAACGTTCCGCAATCTCCGGAATAAAGCGATTAATTAACACCATACTTTTGACTTCATGAGCATAAGCAAGCAGTTCTTCATCCGAGAGTGCTTTAGAGTGGATCACTAAACCATCACAGCGACTATTAATTAATAACTCGATAGATTGGCGTTCGTCTTGTGCATCATGATAGCCATTACACACCAAAATATGTTTTCCCGCTTGTCTAGCCACATTATCAACTGCTTTCACCAATGTACCAAAAAAAGGATCAGAAACATCATGGACTAAGACACCTAAAGTTTGTGTGCTTTGGCTAACCAATGCTCTAGCCGCAGCATTAGGTCGATAACCTAGCTTTTGCATTGCAACATTTACCGTCTCTATTGATGCCTTACTTGCTTTCGGCGAGTTATTAATGACTCGTGATACCGTAGCAACAGAAACCCCCGCTTCTTTTGCTACATCTTTGATAGTCGCCATATCCACCTCATGGGTCACCTTTATTCATAATCAAAAAATAACGGGCTGTTAATCTAAGAACAAAGAAAAAAGGGAATAATAAAATTTAAGTGGCTTGATTATCAGCGAAGAAGTGAAATTTAAAAAGTAAAAAGATCAAATAAATAGTGAAAAGGAAAGCGTTTACACTTTCCTTTTATTGCTAGGAATAAAACTTATAGATAGTTTGGCTATTCCAGGGTGTATTTGCAGATAGAATGCCTCGATTTTCATGCCATTCAGGATGATTAGGCCCATCAGGAAAGTATTGTGTTTCTAACGCTAGCCCTGAATAATTACCATAACGACGACTTTTTCCTCTTGTACCCACTAAAAAGTTACCTGTATAGAATTGAACAGAAGGTAGTGTAGTAAACACATCCATTTTAAGTTCACCCTCAGGTGCGATGACTGTTACAACCGGTGCTTTATCGTCAATAGTTTTTTTATCTAAAATAAACGCATGATCATAACCCTTCGCCACTTTTTGGCACTCATCAACCATAAAATCAAGGCCGATACGTTTTAATTTACGAAAATCAAACCCTGTTCCTATCACACTCGCAAACTCCCCCGTAGGAATATTGCCTTCACCATTTTTTAAATAATGAGTCGCACAAATTTTCAAGTCGTGCTCAAGTGCTGTGCGTTCAGTATGTTCACCTGCAAGGTTAAAATAGGCATGATTAGTTAAACTGAGTGGCGTGGTTTTATCGCTTATTGCCTGATAATCAATACACACTTCATTATTATCGGTGAGTGTATAAGTCACGCTGACCTTAAGTGTACCGGGAAAACCTTGGTCACCATCCTTTGAGATCAATGAAAATGTCACCGATTGAGACGATTGTGCCGTGATCTCCCAGCGACGATGACTAAAGTTTTGTTTACCACCATGTAAGGTATTTTTACCTTCATTAGCACTGATTTGATATTCCAGCCCTTCTAATACAAATTTTGCACCAGCAATACGATTAGCAAAGCGCCCTACAGTAGCACCTAAATAGGCAGTTTGCTGTTTATGGGCATTCATATCTGCCGAGCCTAACAGCACATCTCGACGATATCCATTAACCGGTACAATGCAAGTTAACCAAGTCGCACCAATATCCATTAAAGAAATCGACATACCAAACCGATTTTTAAGCACAACTACTTGTGCAGGCTTTCCGTCTGATGCGGGTTGTGCTGTCATTTGTTCTGGCTCGAGAAAGCGGAGCTCATTAATCGCCATTATTTTGCCTCCGAATAGCCCGCTCCTTGGCTTGCAGAGCAGACATAGATAGTTTCTTTCAACCCTGTTTTGGCTTCATATTGTGTCTTCACCGAATCAACAACTTTATCAACTAAATCAGGTGTCACTAATGCTACGACACAACCGCCAAATCCACCACCCGTCATTCTTACACCACCACGATCACCAATCGTTGATTTTACGATTTCAACCAATGAATCAATCTCTTTGACAGTAATTTCAAAATCATCACGCATTGAATGATGTGATTGCATCATTAATTGGCTTAATGTGGTTAAATCCCCCTTGCGCAATGCCTCCGCAGCCTCCTGTGTGCGATTATTTTCAGTGATAACATGGCGAGCTCGACGATAAACCACCTCACTCATTAATGTTTTTTTAGCCAGCAGATCATCTAATGTAGCATCTCTTAATGCTTTGATATTTAAAATTTTTGCCGCTTCTTCGCATTGCTGACGACGGGTATTGTATTCACTGTCCACTAACCCGCGTTTTTTATTAGAGTTGATTATCATCACAACCATATTTTCAGGCATTGTCACGGCGAACGTATCTAAAGAACGGCAATCAATTAATAAAGCATGATTTTCTTCACCACAAGCAGAAATCAGTTGATCCATAATGCCACAGTTACAACCAACAAATTGGTTTTCAGCTTTTTGACCGTTTAACGCAATCTCTTTTTGACTAATAGGCAATTGATAGAGTGCTTTAATTGTTTGACCGATAGCCACTTCTAAGGCAGCTGAGGAACTTAACCCTGCACCTTGAGGGACATTACCCGATATTGCGATATCCATACCATGGAAAGAATAATTATCTTTTTGTAGAAAATAGATAACACCACGAACGTAATTTGCCCACATTTTATTAGGTAAAAACTCAATCGTGTTATCAAGACTAAATTCATCAACTTCATTTTGGTAATCAACTGCAATCACACGAATAATATTATCTTCCCGTTTTGCTGCTGCAACGATCATTTGATAATTAATCGCACAAGGTAAAACAAATCCATCATTATAATCAGTGTGTTCACCAATAAGATTTACTCTTCCTGGCGCTTGAATAAAATGTGTCGGCGCGTAACCAAAAATAGATGTGAATGAACGAGTCACATTATTAATAAGTGCCTGCATAATAAATCCTTAGCTTAAAATTAAGTAATAAAATCCCACCACATCATTATGTAAATAATGCGATATTTGGTTTAATTTATTTCGTGCGCAAAAAGCAGATTAACTAAAATACCTTGCCATATTGAAGGTCATTAAGGTTGCTCTTTATAATGAATGTCACTTAATTGACGTAAATTATTTGCCGCTTGTTCTGGCGTTAGATCCCTTTGCGATTCCGCTAGCATTTCGTATCCCACCATAAATTTACGCACAGTAGCTGAACGTAATAATGGCGGATAATAAAGCGCATGTAATTGCCAATGGTCTATATTTCTGTTGTCTTTAAAAGACGGTGCAAAATGCCACCCCATTGAATAAGGGAAAGAGCAATGAAATAAGTTGTCATAACGACTGGTTAATTTTTTCATTGCAACAGCTAGATCATCGCGTTGAGTACCATTTAACTCACTCATTCGGCGAATATGGGTTTTAGGCAATAACATTGTTTCATAAGGCCAAGCAGCCCAATAAGGCACTATTGCCAACCAATGTTCTGTTTCAACAACCGTTCGACTTGCGTCTTTACATTCGGCATCAACATAATCCATTAATAAATTACGCCCATATTTTTCAAAATATGCTTTTAAATGCGTATCTTTTCTCGCTAATTCATTCGGTAAAAAATCACTCGCCCAAATTTGCCCATGAGGATGGGGTTGGGAACATCCCATTGTTTCCCCCTTGTTCTCGAACACTTGAACCCAAAGGTATTCTTTACTGAGCTCTTCTATTTGGTTATCCCAAGTATCAACAATTTTACGTAAGCTACTTAAAGGCAATTCAGGTATTGTTTTTCCATGGTCGGGCGAAAAACAGATAACGCGACTAATTCCTCTTACTGCTTGAGTTTGAAATAAAGGATTTGATGAAGGATCAACATCATATTCATCTTGTAATAACGCAGAGTGATCGTTATTAAAGACATACGTTCCGGTGTAATCTGGGTTTTGATCACCAGAAACACGCGTATTGTTTGGGCACAAATAACAATGCGGATCATAAGAGGGAAGAGTCGCAAGCTGAGGTTTTTCATCTTTACCATTCCAAGGTCGTTTCGCTCTATGAGGTGAAACCAAAATCCACTGACCAGTGAGCGGATTATAGCGACGATGAGGATGTTCAACAGGATCAAAAATCAGTTTTGACATAACCTTCTCTCTTATTTATTCAAGATTATCTGAATACTTTAAACTTTATTTCAGATAACCATTTGGGTTTTGTAACTGCCAACGCCAAGCATCAGCGGCCATATCATCAATTGAACGAATTGCTTTCCAGTGCAAATCTTTCTCTGCTTTTGCGGGGCTTGACCAACATTCAGCAATATCACCAGGGCGACGAGCTTGTAATTGATAAGGGATAGGTTTACCACTGGCTTTACGAAATGCTTCAATCATTTCAATCACACTCGTACCATTACCCGTTCCTAAATTATAAATATGTAGACCCGCTTTTTTGCCTAATACATTTAATGCTGCGATGTGGCCATCAGCCAGATCCATAACATGAATATAATCACGAACACCTGTACCGTCTTTTGTTGGGTAGTCATTACCAAACACAGCAACGTGTTCACGACGGCCAATAGCGACTTGAGAAATATATGGCGTTAAATTGTTAGGAATACCTTTAGGATCTTCTCCCATTGTGCCTGATGGATGGGCACCAACAGGATTAAAGTAACGTAGTAAACTGATAGACCAGCTTTCATCAGCAACATATAAGTCAGATAAAATGCGCTCAACCATATATTTACTAGTACCATAAGGATTGGTTGTGCCACCAACAGGTGAATCTTCTGTAATAGGTACAGATTGCGGATCGCCATAAACCGTTGCTGACGAGCTAAAAATAAGACTTTTTACACCTGCATCTCGCATGCAACGGACTAACACCAATGTGCCATTAACATTGTTGTCATAATATTCAATCGGCTTTTGAACAGATTCACCGACTGCTTTCAATCCCGCAAAATGAATAACAGATTGAATAGTATGTTTAGCAAAAATTGATGCTAATAATTGATCATCACGAATATCACCGTTATAGAACAGTGGACGTTTACCGGTTAATGCCTCAACACGGTTAAGTACTTCTTCATTCGCATTGCTAAGATTATCTAAAATAATCGGGGTCATACCAGCATCAATCATTTGTACGCACGTATGACTACCGATATATCCCATACCACCTGTCACTAAAATTTCCACATTCACCTCTTTTGATTCAATCCAAAGGAAAAGCGCAAGACGGTTTCTGTTCACTGACACAGAGTTTAACAAGATCAACAAAATGATTTCGTGATCAAACCGACATTTAGTGTAAACGTTTACACTCTTTTCGCACACACTTATATTTTATAAAAATCTTAGTTTAGAACTGTATTACAGCAAGTTAATAAAATGCGTAATACATTCCACCTCGTTACGACAAAAAACAACACCCATTCAAAGTAAACGATTACATTCAAATTAATCCGTTAATTGCATGATAAAACTGACATTCAATACGTTTTATCATACCTTATTAAGGTCGCCACTAATATGTTTAAGCGGAGGAAGAACACTCTCCTCTAAATAATTCTAGGAAAAAATAATCAACAATTACATATAATAAGTACTATTAATAAACACCATGAATATGTACTCTAAATAATTCAAGTCACAGCTAGGCGACAAGTGAATGAGTCACTAGAAGCACACATGAATATGTGACTGGTGCGAGTGAACGCAGTCAACAAGGCGGAGGTTTGAAGTATGACGAGTATGGAGAACATTATGAAACCGATTGTCTTGCTCTACCAAGATCTTCCCGAAAAACTGTATAAAAAACTCTCTAACTTTGCTGACATCAAACAATTTAACAGACTCTCTTTAGACTCTAATGATTTCCGTTCAGCACTTTCCAATGCTTCTGGATTACTCGGTGCTGGTGGCAATATTGATAAAAACTTTATAGACCATGCCCCTCATTTAAAAGTTGTTTCAACGGTTTCGGTTGGCTATGACAATGTTGATGTTAACGCATTAACCGCGCGCAATATTAAGTTAATGCACACACCGACAGTTTTAACAGATACCGTTGCCGACACCATGATGGCATTAGTGCTCGCAGTCTCAAGACGTATCCCTGAACTCGCAGATAATATTAAAAAAGGTTTATGGGTTAAAAGTATCACACCAGACTGGTACGGTACTGATGTTCATCACAAAACCATGGGTATTATTGGAATGGGGCGAATTGGTAACGCATTAGCACAGCGCGCACACTTCGGTTTTAACATGAATATTCTTTATCACTCACGGACAGAATATACTGATATTAATGATCGTTTTGATGCCCAATATTGCGATTTAGATACATTACTACAGCAATCTGATTTTGTGTGTATCACCTTACCATTAACACCTGAAACACATCATTTAATCAGTCAAAATCAATTATCAATGATGAAATCCGATGCTTATTTAATTAATGCCGGCAGAGGCGCTGTCGTTGACGAAATTGCATTAATTAATGCATTAGAACAAAAAGAGATTGCAGGCGCTGGGCTTGACGTTTTTGAAACAGAGCCTCTATCTTCATCGTCACCTTTATTGGCTATGAAAAATGTGGTTGCCGTTCCACATATTGGTTCTGCAACAAAAGAGACTCGCTACGCTATGGCTGAATGTGCGGTAGATAATCTGATCGCAGCACTGTGTGATAACGTAAAAGTAAACTGCGTTAATTTCTAAAGTAATAAGCTGTTCTTTTTGAAGTACAAAAAAAGGTAATGAAAATCTATCATTACCTTTTTTATTGTATTCTCAAATTCATTTAAGCTGGATCGACATGTGCCATCACACTTAATATCTGTTTATTTTGTAAAACATTATTACGAGCACTGACTACAATGTCATGACTTTCACTAACAGTGAGTTCACCTTTTATTTCAAGGTGCACATCAACCAATAAGTAATCCCCTGAACGACGCGTTTTTAAATCATGCACGCCTTGCACACCTGGTGTTGAAATAAGAATCTGTTTAATTTCTTCCAGTGTTTCTTCATCCGCTCCTCTATCCATTAAATCTTGCAATGCTTGATAAGTAAAACGCCATCCCATACGCCCTACAAATAAACCTACGATTAGCGCAGCAAGAGGGTCAAAGAATTTAAATCCAGCAAGGCTACCAATAATACCAATCGCAACAACCAGTGAAGAGGCAGCATCCGAGCGCGCATGCCAAGCATTCGCGGCTAACATATTCGAATCCACTTTTTTCGCGACACTCAGCATATAACGAAATAGCCCTTCTTTGGTAGCTAAGGCTAATAAAGCGACATACAATGCGACACGATGAACTTCAGGAATAGTTGATGGATCTAAAATTTTATGGATTGCAGAAACCACCATACCTAAACCAACAATTAATAAAATAGTCCCAAGAATAAGCGAAGCCGCATTTTCATAACGAAAATGACCATAGGGGTGATCGGCATCAGGTTGTTTCTGACTGCCTTTATTGGCAATTAAAACAACAAAGTCAGCAATAAGATCAGAAAGTGAGTGAATACCATCAGCAATTAAACCTTGTGAGTGTGAAAAAAAGCCCACGGTAATTTGCCAAATAGATAAAACGATATTAACAAAAACACTTACTAACGTGCTTTTTTTAGCTGCTTTGAATTTTTCAGACTGTATATTATCAGCCTGCTCCAACTCAATATCATCAATGTGATTATGTGTCATAATAATAATCTTATTTGGTTTTAAATAGCCTACTCTATTTATAATAGATAAATAGAGTTCCACAGGTTATTTCAGGTTCCATAACTCATTGGTGAGGATAAAGAACGACTCTGAATAACAATCCAGTTTAGGGACTAAGATTGCTGTCCAGACATCATATTGAGATGTCATTGCCTATCAATATGCCATATTTTACTCTTTATGTCTCTTATTTTTATCAATAAAATCTTATAGATACAGAACAATAATATAATTGATAATCATTCTTTTATGCATTTTCTATCTTTAATAAGAAAGAAGGATCTTATTTTTTTAATACGGTATTATTAATTTCTTTTCTGTCAGTGAGTTAAAGTGTATAACTTATTTTAATTATATTATTAATATTATTTCATCCTGTTCTTACTTTTTAATGATTAATAATATAAAGTAGTAAATAATCATTCTCACTCTTATTTAGAACACAGATCACAGCTATTTTTTACGATTAAGCGATAATAGTAAATATTTTAAACTAACGCTAAGTGAGGTTTGTAATGTATAAGAAAATCCTAGTTCCCATTGATATTTTAGAAGATGAACTTTCTCAGGAACTGATCGCTCACATTGAACAAATTGCAAAGGTGGGTAAACCAGAGATCCACTTCCTCACCGTTATCCCTAACGCTGAACTTTTCTTTGGTATTGAGTTTGCGGCTATTCCTGAAAAATTCAAAGATTCATCTGAACGCACTCGCCTTGCTTTTGTAGCACTACAAGAAATGATTAAAGATGCAAAAATTCCAGATGAACAAATTGTATGTAATGTGGGTGTCGGTAATGCAAAAGATGAAATTTTAGAATATGCCCGTCACATTGATGCTGATTTAATCGCTATTGCTTCGCATCGACCTAATGTTTCCTCTTACTTATTGGGCTCAACTGCGTCATCTATTGTGCGCCATGCAAAAATGTCAGTTTTAGTTATCCGTTAATCTTTATTAGCTTAAATAACAACAAAGCCCTTAGTCTTAACAACAAAGGGCTTTTTAATGACCTAAATATACAGACCGTTATTTTTTAACTGAATTTTGAATAGTATCAGCAGCAGACCAAACACGGTATTTCACATCAACATCTTTCGGCGCATAAACGACTATAGGTAATTTGCTGTTATAACGAATAAAGGCATCAGAACCTAAATTAGCCTGTACAAAAGCCTCTTTTTTCGTATTATCTGGACATCCCATCATGGTAGACATTGGGCCATTTAAATCTCCCACAACATAATAACTATAGCCCCAACCTTCTAAATTCTTTTCATCAAGCTCAGCACCAAACCACTGATGGTTACAATCTACTTTTTGCTCTTTACCAACAATTAGCTCAACTTGATAATTGCTTTCATTATCTTTTTTCTCTAACTCGATAACATGACGAACTTGATTTTCTTGAGCCTTAGGATAAGGTGCAACTTTATCTAAACTGTCGGTAGCTTGTGCACACGCAGATAAAGACATTGCGGCTACTAAAGATAATATTACTTTGTTCATCACTCTCTCCATATTTACAGCGAACACTTCGCCGTTAACAAAATTATTCAGATGTTTTATATTACTCGTTATCCGAATACTAATATTTTTAGTGTTTGAATGCTAACATCTTAGTAAATAATACTATGAGTGGATAATTCTGAATGTTTTAAAAAGAAAAATCACGTTTTTTCATGAAATGTAAATTTGTGATGCTCTACCATGCAGATAACCAATCTATGATTATACTGAAATAGAGACCCAATTTCTTTTCATAGGAGGTTATATGTTCTCAGATCAACAATCCCTTGTTTCTCAATTAAGAAATAGTGATCCCCGCTTTGAAGCTCTCTACGATAAACATCATCGACTCGATCAAGAAATTGCTAAACTAGAAGGTCCAAACGGAGCTGGCTATAACGACGAAGTTGCCAAACTAAAAAAAGAAAAGCTTCACCTTAAAGATGAAATGCAAAAAATACTTCAGCGAAGTGAAAAATAAGGCTCTTTTTAAGCGATGATATAATGTCATCGCTTTTTATGATTAAAAACAAAGATACCCTCTCATAAAGATGCATAATTAATGTATCTTTTATTTTTTAGGGTACTCAATATGTCATCAATACATGGTCATGAAGTTTTACAAATGATCCTTTCTTCAGAGACTGCATTTACTAAAACATCGCTAATTGATGCTATCCATAAACAATTCGGCAATGACTCACGTTTTCATACGTGCTCAGCTGAAAATATGACAGCGACTGAATTAGTTGATTTCTTAGAAAGGAAAGGTAAATTTATTCCAGCAGAGGGTGGATTTACAACGAGTGAAAATAAGATTTGTCATCATTGATAGATATACAGTTTTAAAACCCGATTGCCAGTGATTTCCTTTTCTATGTCATTGGCTTTTTATATAAACAAGTAAAAAGCCAATTCATTCTGACAATCGTAATTACTTTATTTACTAAATTTTTGCTGCACTTTATTCATCGTCTGTTTGCAACCAACCATCATCTTCCCAAACACTTTGAATAAGTTCCATAATATGTTCATGCTTAGTTTCATCTTTTATGCCTGTGACTTGAATTGAGTTCATGCTACTAAAGGCAATACGAAACTGCATATCTGGATATTCTGGAATGATCTTTTTTCTCAGTTCGTGTTCTAAGAGCGGAAATAATGAGTCAGTTATCTTAGATTGTTTATTAAATAAAATTTCCACACGCATTGGTTTCACCATTTAAAGGCAAATAGACTGTATATAAATACAGTATTATATTCTAAGAAAAAAGAAAAGGCTTTTTGACAAAATTTTTTATGATCACGCATTAAATAATATTTTAGCGTCTCTATCAGCTTAATGGTAAGATGTATAATAAATGCAACTTATTGCTAAGAGAGAAGAATATGTCAGGTAAAAGAATATATCGTGAGAAAAAAACCATTCAAAAGATGGTTTCTCTTTATGCCAATTCACACCCTGAGGCCACTCCTGATTACTATCAAAAATTAGTCGATTACGCCTATAACCGATTAGATAAATGTCGTTATGGTGAAGATAAACCAGCCTGTAAACAGTGCCCTATCCATTGTTATCAACCCATAAAAAGAGAAGCAATGAAACAAATCATGCGTTGGGCTGGCCCTAGGATGTTAATTTATCACCCAATTTTAGCAATACGTCATCTTATTGATGATAAAAAGCCTGTGCCTCCACTTCCTGAAAAAAAACGCACTATTCGTTCAACTAAAAAGTGAAATCAGATTTTTTCAATCGATATAAAACATGTTCAGCTAAAGGGTGGGTTTGATCTAATTCAGGATGAAAGAAGTTATCAGATTGATGCATACCTAATTTTTGCATCACTCCTTGAGAAGGGAGATTCAAAACGGCGGTAAAAGCAACAACCTCCTCTAATCTCAGCGTCTCAAACGCAAATTTAAATACCGCTAAAGCAGCTTCATAGGTATATCCCTTACGCCAATACTTTTTCGCAAGACGCCAACCTATTTCTACACAAGGGCTAAAAGGCAAAGATGCTATTGGAATATTTAGTCCTACAAAACCAATAAACTCTTGTGTCTCTTTTAATTCAACAGCCCACATTCCCCAACCATTTTGCTGAATAAATTTTTCACGGATAGTCTCAACCATATTATCACTTTCTGATTGAGATAATATACGTGGGAAATAGCGCATTACTTCAGAAGAAGAGTTAATTTCAGAAAAAAATGGCGCTTTATCACTTTCACGCCATTCTCTTAGATGTAGTCTGGGAGTCTCTAAATTCATCGTTATTCTCTATTCATATAAAACTAAAACCATAACGATAAAATAGAATAATAAACGAACAATAAAAAGAAAAATAATAACTTTATTTTTTGTTTTCTTTTTGTAGATTTTCTACTGGAGCAGTTACTTTATCTTTATTTGTGTTAGCGCTTTCTTTTATTGAAACAACGCGTTGTTGAGCCACCGATTTAGCTTGATGTTCAACTTGCTCTGATTGTCCAGTGAAAATACCGCCACGTTTAATAGACATACTTCCACAACGGCTAGTACCTCGTAGCTCACCGTGTTCTAATATATCTAGATTATTTGCTGCACAAATGCCTTTTACAAAACCGTCAATAATAATATCTGGCGCTGTTAATTCACCTTCTACTTGCCCGGCATGCATAACACGGATAACGCCATCTTTGACATTAATATTTCCTGATACTTTACCCCAAATTTGGATGTCACCTTCAACATTAATATCGCCTTGAAATACCGTTCCTTTCGCAATAATAGTGTACAACTTTTGCTCTGGCATCGGTTTTTTCTCTTCTGTTATTACTGGTGCAACAGGTTCTGCAGTTTTTGGTGTTTCAGTTTTACGACTAAACATAGCAACTTTCTTTAACCTCAACGTCATAGAATAAATAATAATACTAAAAATTAGGATAAGGATAATCAAAAACTCGCCAGCCATCTTAGAGCGCCAAAAGGCTATTAATGCAAGAGTCCACATTATCCATATCCCGCTAAATATAATATTTCGCAGTGTTCGCTTATTCTCCATAATGAGCTATATTCTTACCTCCCTGACAATGAATACACTTATGCATTCACCATTCTAATAAATGGATGACAAGCATAATGCTAGTAATAAGCCTATTATTACCTTTTAGTTTGTTGATTTGCGCCTTAGGAGAAATAATATTTAATTAAATAAAATGATAAGATTATTCATTTTATAATTCAGGATTGATGTCAATGATTTGTAAAATTTAAACATCTAATTTATATGGATGTTTTTATTAGAAATTAACATTTTTCACAGGTCTTCAGTTTTCATACATTTTTACTTAAAAGTATTGACCTTCTATTCATAAAATAATTTATTTTTGATGGATAAATAAGAGCTCTCTATTACAATAAAAATCAAAAAGTAGAAGCAACAACTCACAAGGTTGTTTTTTTGTTACAAGATGTTAATTTAGTTATTTTAACATTGTTTCAATATTATTAACAATGATTTTTATAAGCAAATATCACTAGTGAAATTATTTTTCATCCTTCACTTAATCTTCTTTATATTTATCTTTCATTCTGATTGTTTAATAAAAAATAACACTAAAAAATCACAAACATCACAATAAAGAAATAACATTCATTCTTTCACCTTAAATACATCTATTACTGATTTACACTGTAAAGGAAAGGAGATGTGTTTAAGTATATGTTATATATAAGTTTTAATAAAATTAAGATAAAATGTAAATTATTAATTACACAAATATACTTACTCTTTTTTATTGTCTATAATAAAATTTTTATCTAATTTAAATTTTTTTTGCAATTCATAATAAATGCCATTAAATTAACAAAATTACTTATCTTAAATTAGAAAAACAAAATGCAATGTCTAATATCTAAAAAAAAACCACATCAAATTAAAGAAAATAGTCTCTTTTTTATTTTTAATAGCACTCAATAATAAAGAAGTGTTTTTATAAATACTCTTATATTTATCTTTATAAAAATACAGTGATACTTATATAATATATTTTGGGCGAAAAATGAATACAATACAATGTAACAAAACCGAGCAATATGATTGTGCTATTCAAAAAAAATCTTATCTTTATCCACAATATCAAGTATTAGAAAATGAACAAAAAGCCCTCTTTCTTATTCGAAAAAACACACTTATATTACAAAACTGCACTGATACAGTGACAGCTATTGAAGATCAAGTTCTTTTTCTGCAACAAGGTAACTATACAATAAAAACACAAGGTGTAGAACCTACAGATATTATCTATATCCCACTTTCTGATGATTTCTTAAGAAACTTCATGTCTAAGTACAATGATATCCTGTGCCAAATAGACAGAGATGAGGAATTTACTAGTGCTTTTATTCTATTTCAAAACTCACCTCTTATTCAATTTTGTAGTAATGGCTTTGAATATCTTATTCTCCAGTCTTGTCCTGAAACATTCACACAATTACGTATTGAAGAGCTTTTGATTTTATTGCTTTCAACTGAACAAGGTTCAGATTTAATGGCATTATTGCGCCAACTTAGTCATCGCCAAGTTGATCGCTTAAAGATTTTTATGGAAAAAAATCATTTAAAAAATTGGAAATTAAAGCAATTTGCTCGTGAATTTGGGATGGGGTTAACAACTTTTAAAGAGCTTTTTAGCCATGTTTATGGCACCTCACCAAGAACATGGATCTGTGAAAGACGAATTATTTATGCACACCAACTGCTATTGACAACTGAAATGAGTATTGTTGATATTTCAATGGAATCTGGCTTTTCAAGTCAATCTTACTTTACACAAAGTTACCACCGTCGTTTTAATATGACGCCAAGTAAAGCAAGAAATCTCAGATCAAAATTATAAAAAAACCGACCGAATATCATAATATCCAAAAGTCATTCATAGTTAGAATACTTGAAATTTATTCTTATGAGTGAGTTGTATATCGTGATAAAAGAAAATACATATAGTATCCAACCCCATTATTATAACTATTTAGCATTGCTAAAAAAAATAATGGTAACCAACGATAAGAAAACTGTAGATAGATTGTTTAGCCTACAGTTTTCTTTACATTCTAATGGGAAAATCGTTACCGCATATGATATTAACGAACAACAAATAAAGATATTATCTCGTATTTTATGCCGTGAAAGCTTAGACAGTTTATTACAGTCCACTTGGTTTTTACGAAAGAAATACTGTTTCGTGGCCATATCTAAAGAAGAAATACGTGACATTATCAGTTTTGCACGTTCTTTTCATGCAGAGAAATCACCTTCTACGATAACGCCAACAGATTGGGATAAATCATTAAAGGCTACCGTCAATATCAATGAACATATGCGTTTAATTCAAGCCGTAATAAAGCCTCTTTTTATTTGGTGGGTTCAACATATTACCCCTCAGCTTTTTATACTTTATAACACCAAAAGAGAACTTGAACTTCAAATTAAACAGTGTGAAAACATTAAATCATTTGAAGAAAAACAACTATCAAATAAAAGTGATTCTTTTTTATCTTTAGATGATATTAATATTAAACTTGATGCTGATAAAGTCAGATTAATTGTTATTAATGACTTATTGCAAAAAGATATTCAGTTGCTCATTAATCATTGGAATAATGAACCTATCTTTAATGTTGAAATTAATAATACTTTAAATTACATCAAAAATGTAACGCCATCTTCTGAATTAATAAAACCGTTATGGGATATCTTAAATAGTATTCCCGAACATCCGGAAAATTGTCAAATTTTAAAAGATTGGCTGTTAGAAAGAGAACTTTGTTTAAAGAACGATAATTTTTTATGGCAATAAGTAAAGTATCAGCTCTTCTCTCAATAAAAAGAGAAGAGCTGATGTTAACTTTTAATCACTTTATTTAATATCTAAGATCTCAATGGTTACGATAGACATGGATTCTGGCGGTACTTGTCCCGGAACACCATTTTTCCCATAACCACCACCAGGTTTTATATAAATTTTAGCTTTACCATTGATGCCAGCTTTAGCAATAAAGGTGTTCAATGGTAAGGGGAGTTGACGATAAGGTAGAATAAGTGGCTTAGACTTATCATAATTGAGTGTCACAGTGCCATCTGTCAGCTCTTCATGCATAGTAAAAACAACCGTTTTACCTGTAATTGAAGCGACAGGCTTACCCTGTTTTAAGATTTTAAAATAGGTATCATCATCATACTGTATGTAATTTTGTTTTTGAATTTCAGATAAAATAGATTTATTCCGTTGGGCATTATCTTTACCAATGATTGAATAAGCATAAGCGAGTTGCCCTGCGATCATTTGCCCTTCACTTGCCATTTTTTCAATTTGTTCTTTCAGTGTTTTATTTTCTTTTAACACATTGGTTTTTTCAGTATTTGCCTTTACTAATTCAGCTTCTTTTTCTTTAACTTGCTCATTTAACTGAGACCCTTTATCTTCTAAGGTTTTAGTCAACTCTCGTTGAGCTTCAAGTTGTTTGGTCATTTCATCTAGTGCTTTTTGAACATCAGATAATGTACTTTCTTGCTGTTTAGCTTGTGCAATAGATTCTGTCTGCTGTTGCTTTAATGCACTAATTTGTTGTGCACTTTCTGTATTTTGTTTTTCTAATTGAGCTTTCGCTTCAGCTAATTGAGCATTTAATTTATCCGTAGTATTCTGTTTTTCAGTAAGCTGTTTTTCTAGTAATGATCGTGTTTTCTCACTTTCTGTTTTACTTGTAGTTAATTGCGCTAACGCGATATTACTCTCTTTAAATTGGATATCTAATGCTTGATATTTAGCTGATAGCTCATTTTGAGCTTTTTCTAACTTAGCAATTACATTATTTTTATCTGTAATTAAATTATCAACCGCTTTTTCACCCGCAGATAAACTTTTTTTCAGATCACTCAACTCCGTTATTTTATTATCTAACTGTAGTTTTAGTTCTGGTACCACTTTGAGTTTTTCATCTGCTTGCTCTTTTTGCTGCTGAACAGCTAAAAGTGATTTATTAAGCTGAATTTGTTCCTGGTTGCTTTTTTCAATTTGTGTTTTTAGTTGTGCTATCTCTTGTCGCTGGCTATCAACAAACTTATCATTAGCTTCTTGTAGCTTTTCAGCTTCTGTGATTTTTAATGCAAGCGATTTAGATAACTCTTCACGTTCTGATGTCATCTTCAACAATGCACTTTTTAGCTTTTCTATCTCGTTCTTCGCGGTGTTATCTTTTAATAATAGTTGTGCCTGTACAAGCTGAGTTTGAATGCCTTCTTTTTCTTCTTTCATTGTTGCTAATTGGCTCTGTGTATCAGCCAATTGCTTCACCAAATGAGTTTGTTCATTCGTCAATGTTGATAGCGATTTTTCCAATGTTGCTATTTCTTTATTTTTTACGGCTTCTAACTTAGCTAACTCTTGTTCTTTTTGTTCATGAGTTCCCTTGAGTAGTTGTTGAGCTTGAGCATATTGAACCTGAATATTTTCTTTTTCTTGCTCAATTTTAGTCAGTAATGTTTGTTTTTCATTTAATTGATTCAGTAACTTTTCTTGCTCAGCTTCCGTACTCTCAAGTGAGTTTTGTAACTTATCAAGTTCTTTTTTAGCGCTATCATCTTTTAGTCGTGCTTGAGCCTGCAAGTACTGGGTTTGTAATTGCTCTTTTTCTTGCTCAAGTTGGATAAACTTAGCCTCTAAACTTTTAAGTATTCCTGATTGTTTTTCAAAATCTTGTAGCTGTTTTACTAGTTCTTTATTTTTTTCTGTTGTCGCGCTTAATATATTTTCTTTATCAGCCAATTGCTGAATTAATAAATCACGTTCTTCTTTTGTTGTTCCCAGATCTTTTTGTAATTTAGCAACAGCTTGTTCCAATGTATCATCATTGAGTAAGTTATTTGCCGTCGCTAATTTTTCTTCTGTTTCCGCCAGCGACAGTTCCAATTGTTTAATTTGGTTATTCGCATTTTGAAGTTTTTCTAAATGTTCCTTTAACGCCACTGTTTGCTCAGTATATTTCTGATACAGCGCTTGATATTTATTTCTTGTATCGGTTAAACGATTCAACAGCGTTTTATCAAAAAGAGGTTGCTGATGATCAAGCACAGAACGATTAAATTGATAGGCAAAATGAAAAGGAATTGCGGTCACAGAATAAAATGTGCCAGGAATAATATCTAATAAGAAATTTTCATTTTTTTGCGATTTTGAATAATTTTCTTTTGAATAAAGTACTAATGGGTTATAAACCGTAGCATTATTTCTATACTGATATCGATTAAGATCCTCAGGTGTAAATTGAGGTTTAATTGGAACAAATGAAAGTAGTGGTGTTAAATAACGAGTATAATCACTCTTAAATTTAGAATCATTCTCAGGTAATACAGGGCAACTTTCCACTCGCGTGATATCAGGCGTCTCCACAAACTCGACGGCCTGATTATCTGTTTTTGCTGGTGTAGAAGGTTTAACTCGTTGCTCTGGCTTAGTTTGTTGGGTCACCGTTGTTGTACGGCTTCCCCCACGATTAGCCTGACCGGTTCTTGTTGACAATGAAATTGTAGCAGATGTTTTAGGCTCAATTTTTATTGGCTCCTGCGTTTCAAAATAACGGTCAAAATCCTCAATAACAGAATTAAACTCATTATTGGCAAACGACAGTGTTGGAAACAACATAAAAGCGAGACAAACACTCTGCTTTAATTTCATAGTAATTATTCACCTAATTTTTTCAATGTCGAATTAACTGACATAATCGACAGATAGCGAACTTTTGCACACAAAACTTCTGTTTTTGATTCAATACTCATTTTTAGCAAATCTAAACTATCTTTACTTGCGGTACCTTGAACACTGCGGTACATCGCATTAATTTCACTAATTTCTTTAAATGAACTCATCATGGATTGATAGTCAGATGGAGAAAAGGTTTTTAGAGAATCAAGTTGTTTTATACAAGCGCTTTGTGGTGCTAACCCTAATTTTCGAGCCTCTACACCACTATCAACAGATTCTGCTGTTGGTGTCATGGTAAGTGGCTGTGCCGTTGCTACTGACTGCGTTGTGGCAACAGGCTGAATCGCTTGTGTTGGCACCGGTGTAGGTGTCTCAACTGGACGTGTTTGATCAGACCAAACACACCCAGACAAAGCGAGAATGCTGGTTGTTATAAATACAGCAAGGACATTCTTTTTATTTTGTAATAAGGACATCATTTTTCCTTAATTCCGATCAGGCTTAAATAAGAGCATATGAATTGTCGCATTTTAAGCCATTTTATTATAATTTTCTATTACCTACCGCATACTAAATAAATAGGCTAACACTCGAGGTTGTAATGAGTGTGCTTATCATTTCATTTATTTTTATTAAAACACTACCTGCATCACACTAAAGATGTCATTTTTTGAATATCGGATTTATTCAGTAAAATGCTGTCATGTAAATTGATTACTTTTTATTTCAGTAAAATAATACCAGATAATAATAAAAATAATAATACTAATTTTATCATTTATTTACGCTAATTACGTGTGAGAAGTGGACTTATATTTTGTTGTTGTTTTTTAAGACTAAGATAAAATCAAGAAATGAATATCAGATATTGTCACTGATATTTATTCTATCCTTCCAAATAGGAGAACTAAGATGAATCATTTTAAAATCGGTATCGTTGTCGGAAGTTTAAGAAAAGATTCGTATAACAAACAAACAGCAAATGCATTAACTAAGTTATTTCCTAAAGAGTTTGCTCATCAATTTATCGATATCAGCAATCTTCCTCTCTATAACCAAGATGATGACAATCATACTCCTTCTGCCGTTATCAAATTCAAACAACACATAAGCGAATGTCAAGGCATTATTTTTGTCACACCTGAATATAATCGCTCCATTCCAGGTGTACTTAAAAACGCACTAGACCAAGCTTCTCGTCCATATGGGACAAATGCTTGGAACAAAATTCCTGCTGGTATTATTGGGGTTTCAATCGGTAATATTAGTACAGCAATAGCACAACAACATCTGCGTAACTCATTAGCATTCCTGAATATGCCAACCTTAAACCAACCTGAATGCTATCTAAAATGGTATGACGGAATGGTTGAGAATGAACATTTTGCAGAAAAAACAGCACACTTTATGCAAAGTTGGGTTGATGCTTATGTTGCTTTTGTAAAGCAAAATAACCAATAATCAACACACTAAAAAGAGCTTTGTTTTTTATACATAGCTCTTTTTATTTTTCACTCTTAAAAATAAAATGTATTATTTTCTTCTAATGAAAATATTAGTAGTGGATAAAAAAGCTTAATATTTGGTAACTAATACATAAAAGTATCATCGTCTCATTTAAATAATAATCAGACTAAATTCGATTGTCATTAAAAGACATCTCTTATTATTATAAGAAAAATATTTATTATATAAGCAATAATTAAATAAAACGGATACAAGATCAAAATGCATGGTGTCGCTCAGTATCTCTAAAACCTGAAATCATCAATAAACCTCCATCTATATTTAGAGATAAAATTTAGAATTCAATAATTATTTTTAACAATTGATATTAAATTAGAATATTGAGCAGAATGTGCGATATATATCTAAATAATATACTTCTATAATTGTGATAGACAAAAAAATTACCTATATTATTCACCCATTAAATACTGGCAGGTAAATCATGGATAAAAATTTAAAAGAAATTGAGTGTGAAATTGCGGCTCTAAAATTTGTTATCAAATCTTTACTTTCCTCGCTAAATGATAGACAACGAAGAGATATGCTGGGGAATATATCTATAGTAATTGAAGATACATCAAACCGATACCCTCAACTTAATGAAGTTATAAACTTGACAGAGCAATATGTAAAAAAACTGACTCAAGCTTAGTAAAGTGTGTTATTAAATTTGCTGATCGACAAAAATATTATAGGGTGCATATTGCATCCTACTTATTCCTATAGGATATACTTTCGTTCCACTCTATTAATTCAACCTTAAGCTAAATTCATTAAGTCATTATTCCCTAGCTCAAATATCCTCACTTTTACTTTTTTAATACAAGATACCATAAATTTTTTGCTTTTTTATTGATTTAATTTCTTCTTGGTTTTACCTAAATAATTAATTAATATAAAAATAATCAGCCACACAATAATATAACATCGTTTCTGAGGATCTTATGGAAAAAAAAGTTGTCAATATAGAGTATGAAATTGCAGCATTAAAAGTAGTTTTAAAAGCGTTATTATTAACTTTAACAGATAAACAAAAAGAAGTCGCAATTCAAGATATAAGCGAAACCGTCAACAATGCATATACCAATCATCCTCAATACAAAGATGTTATAACTAAAACAGAACAATATATAAAAAAAATGCTCTAAAAATTTGGCGCTATATCATATATATATCTCTTTATTATCGTTTATTTTAAGATCATTTATATTAGCGCCTTTAGAAAATTAAAATTATACAAAAGAAAAACATAATCAATGATTGATTGATTTTTTATCAAAAAATTTAAAAAAGAGATAATTTTCCAATCCATAAAAAACAAATAGATTATTTATAAATAATCTCATTTAGATAATAAAAGTTTACTTTTTGCTAGTGTAAAAATTATTACCCTTTTAGTACTTAATCAGTGACTAACTAAATTTTATATCAATGTTAAATAAATCTAGCATATAATATGTATTCATTATGTCTTCTATGCGCCTAACGAGTAAGAACTTACCACCTTAGACACATATTTTATGGCTTTTTCTATATCAATATCAATGATGAATAAGATTAAATTTTTGTACAGACAACTGTAACTCTTCTGTTTGTCTTTCCAGTGAAATAGCCGCTGCTGAAACTTGCTCAACTAAAGAAGCATTTTGTTGTGTTACACTGTCCATTTGAGTAATAGCGATACTCACTTGACTAATGCCTTTACTTTGTCCTTCAGAGGCAATAGTGATTTCTTTCATAATCGAAGTAACCTGTTTAACTCCAGTGAGAATATCTTCCATTGTTTTTTCCATATCATTCACTAAACTAGCGCCTTTTTTCACTCGCGTCGTTGAATTAGCAATAAGTCCTTCAATCTCTTTGGCTGCTTTTGCACTGTCTCCTGCTAAATTGCGCACTTCATTTGCCACTACCATGAAACCTCGCCCATGAGTGCCTGCTCTGGCAGCTTCTACTGATGCATTTAGTGCAAGGATATTGGTTTGGAATGCAATATTATTAATAACATTAATAATATCAGCAATTTTACTTGAGCTATCAGTGATCTCATCCATCGTCGTGACAACAGATTCAGCTATCACATTACCTTTTTCAACCGTGACTGATGCAACTTCTGCTAACGCTCTTGCTTGGTAAGCATGTTCCATATTTTGGTTAACAGCAGCTGTTATTTCCTCCATACTTGTCGCTGTTTGCTCTAGTGCCGTCGCTTGCTCTTCTGTACGAGAAGCCAAATCATTATTCCCTTTTGCAATTTCAGATGCACCTCGATAAATACTGTCACTGCCTTGTCGAATAATACTTACTGCCTCATGTAAACTATTTTGCATACTATTCAATAACGGTATTAATCGTCCAGCACAATTATTACCAAAAGGTTCTAATGGTTGGCTAAGATCACCCTCTGCCATTCTTACAAAATGTCGGCGAATATTTTCTAATGGTTTTTGTAGCATAGACACTAAGTAACGGTCAGTAAGAATAAGAATAATACCACCTACAATGGCACTGATAATGATAACAACCTGCGTGATGTCAATAAGTTCATCAACTTCTTCTATCGTTCTATCAATTTTTATATTAGCAACTTGATTAAATTTCTCAGTAACGTTACCAAATTCACGGCTTAAAACAGGTGTGACATTTCTAGCATGATGCTCATATTGCTCTATAGTACCATTGAGAGCTAACTCCATCTGTGGCTTCACTCCTTGCTCAAAAAGGGCTAGCCAAATTGTCATTAATTCTTGAGAGACTTCAGCATTCATTGGTCCTGGAGAAACCGATTTCATATATTCAATCTGCTTTTCCATATTTTCCATTGCAATTTGAGCTTGTGTAAAATCAACGTCTTTACCTTCTGCTTTTTGTTCCACTATACGATTAAGCCGTGAAGTAAAACGAAAATATTGGTCATTTCCCTGACTGAGTGCCGCCATCTGTTTTATTATTTGATTATCAGCCTGATTACCTTTAGAAATTTGTGATAATGACCATGCGCTATAAAGGCTCACGCTACCAAATAACATACATAAAGTACCCAGTATTACTACCATCATCAAACGAATAGTAATGTTACGAAGTTTCTGCATCGAATTTCTCAACTAACAAGATAAAGTAATCCCAGTAGGGCGTAATGTACTCTTATCGACAGTTTTTCAATTTATTTTAATTTTTTACTAATTTTTTTTATAAATTGATTCTTTATTTTCTATACATAAAAAGAGTTAGTTAAGAGAAGCAAAAATGTTACTTATCTATCATTTTTTATAATTTAGTATAAGAATAAAAAAAATACTAAAAATCAATAGATTACAATTTTTGTAACGCAAAAAACAAATAAGAAGCACTTGAGGAATAAAAATGTAACTTGAGGAAATAATAAAATTATAGTTATCTCAATAGATGTTTACTTCAAAGAAAGAAGTACTCTCTTTTTAGAGCGTTTACTTTTATTCAAAAATGGCTAAAGGTAGGAAATCAAACTGATTAGCGAGTTTCTAATATTCTTTGCATTCAGATTAAAAGCGCTAAACCTTTTACGCATTAAGCTTAACGCTACCATAGAAACAAAAAATATTTTTCGATAGAACTTTATTAATTATCAGAAAAATTGCTAATAACTTCATAGGTCAATGAATTATCAGTACTATCTATCACTTTTAATTTAACGTTTTTATAAGAAATGATATTGCTTTCTTTTAGGTTATATTGGATATTATTTCCGAATCCTTGTTCCTCTATATTCGAGCCTATTTTTCGATAACTCACATCAACAACTTTATCATTTATTGCATTAAAAATGAGCGCCTGCTCAAAAGAATTACCCTCCGAATTATTTAATTTTAAATGTTCAATTTGAGCATCATCACGACAAACAACGACATTTACATCCGTAACGATACAAATTTCATTCGGTTTACCTCCTTTCTTTAATAAAATTGAGCTCCATGGTTGGCCTAAGACTTCAACAGTAATAGTTCCAGAATCTATGGTTTGCGTTGGCATATAAAAATCACCTTTATCGCTTGAGCCCACTTTTTTAAATACACCAGGAATAATTTTATAAGCTAGATCTATTTGTACTGGATTTAATACTTTAATGCCATCTAACTCACTAATATCACCTTCTTTTACTAAAGCTTGCCCTATTATAACGTGATTAATACTCCCTACTTTTGGTTCATTGATTTTATGTGGATCTGGTGTGTAATTATATTCAGTGACAGCACATCCAGATAAAGAGAAAATACAAACAATTGGAATCAATACATTTTTCATTTTTATAATACCTGTAGCATAACATACTTTTAAATTTTCAAGTTTATGTTCATAAATAAATGCTAACAAGTCACTGTCAGCGTATTTATACGATAATATCTGATTAAAGTATTTATTATAATCGATTTTTAGCAACTCTATTAGGCGTAAATACTACTCATTTTAATGAAAGAGATTATAAAGAATGCGCTTATCGCTTAAAAATAGGAGGGCAGATAAAGGACAATAGGTATTGAATGTATAGCTAGGATTGATTTAAAAAGGATGGAGTGGAGCGGGCGAAGGGAATCGAACCCTCGTATAGAGCTTGGGAAGCTCTCGTTCTACCATTGAACTACGCCCGCAATTGATTTTACCAATTATACGCCCCCTTAATCGAACAGCAATCCCCTTCTTATTCAAGTGATTATTTTACCATCATAAAAAGTATAATATACGGTTATTAAAAATAAAAAAAGCCACCTTTCTGGTGGCTTTATCAATTAATTGCGATATGTTAATTAAAATAACAACTATTTATTCGGACGCATTGCTGGGAATAAAATCACATCACGGATAGTATGGCTGTCAGTAAATAACATCACCATACGGTCAATACCAATACCTAAACCCGCGGTTGGTGGCAACCCATGTTCTAATGCTGTGATGTAGTCATGGTCAAAGAACATGGCTTCTGCATCACCGGCTTCTTTTTGACGAACTTGATCTTCAAAGCGCTCAGCTTGATCTTGTGCATCATTAAGTTCTGAGAAACCATTACCAATCTCACGACCACCAATAAAGAATTCAAAACGGTCAGTGATAAATGGGTTATCATCATTACGACGAGCTAATGGCGAAACTTCTGCTGGGTATTCAATGATAAACGTCGGCTGAATTAAGTGACTTTCTGCCACTTCTTCAAAAATTTCACATTGAACACGCCCTAAGCCCCAGCTATTCTCAATCTTAATACCAATAGACTGAGCAATGGCAACCGCTTTATCCATATCATCAAGATCAGCCATTACGGTTTCTGGGCGGTATTTACAGATAGCTTCTTTCATGGTTAATTTGGCAAATGGTTTGCCAAAATCAAACTCTTGATCGCCATATTTCACTAATGATGAGCCTAAAACATCTTGAGTTAATGTGCGGAACAACTCTTCAGTTAATTCAATCAGATCACGATAATCCGCATACGCCATATAAAGTTCCATCATAGTGAACTCAGGATTATGGCGTGGTGATACACCTTCGTTACGGAAGTTACGGTTGATTTCAAATACGCGATCAAATCCCCCGACAACTAAACGTTTTAAATATAACTCAGGTGCAATACGTAGATACATATCAATATCTAACGCATTATGGTGTGTAATAAACGGACGCGCACTTGCTCCACCAGGGATAGTTTGCATCATCGGCGTTTCAACTTCCATAAAACCTTTGTTCACCATAAATTGACGTATACCCGCCATGACTTGTGAACGAATTTTGAAAGTTTTACGTGATTCTTCGTTAGAAATGAGATCTAAATAACGCTGACGATAACGCATTTCTTGGTCTGCTAAACCGTGGAATTTATCTGGTAAAGGACGCAACGCTTTTGTCAGTAAACGCACTTCAGTGCAGTGAACACTTAATTCGCCAGTTTTGGTTTTAAAAACGCGACCACGAGCACCTAAGATATCGCCAAGATCCCATTTTTTAAATTGCTCGTTATAAATGCCTTCTGGTAAATCATCACGAGAAACATAAAGCTGAATACGGCCACCCATGTCTTGCAATGTAGCGAAAGATGCCTTGCCCATAATGCGACGAGTCATCATACGACCTGCAATAGAGACTTCCACATTAGCAGTTTCTAACTCTTCTGCACTCATTGCATCATACTTTTGATGTAATTCGTCAGACAGCGCATCTCTGCGGAAATCATTTGGGAATGCGTTACCATTATCACGTAAAGCAGATAATTTTTCGCGACGTGTTTGCAGTTCGTTATTTAAATCAGGTGCCTGCTCCGCACCTTGTTGCTGTTGCGACATGTTTTTCCTCACAGGCCCGCTTTTAAGCTAGCTTCAATAAATTTATCAAGATCACCATCTAATACTGCTTGTGTATTACGTGTTTCCACACCAGTACGTAAATCTTTAATGCGTGAATCATCCAGAACATAAGAACGAATTTGACTACCCCAGCCAATATCGGACTTATTATCTTCCATTACTTGCTTGTCTGCATTTTTCTTCTGCATTTCCAGCTCGTATAATTTCGCTTTCATCTGCTTCATTGCCTGATCTTTGTTCTTATGCTGAGAGCGATCGTTTTGGCATTGAGTGACAAGACCTGTTGGAACGTGGGTAATACGCACCGCAGATTCTGTTTTGTTAACGTGCTGTCCACCCGCACCTGAAGCACGATAAACGTCAATACGTAAATCAGCTGGGTTGATTTCAATATCAATATTGTCATCAACTTCAGGGTAAATAAAGGCAGAGCTAAATGAGGTATGGCGACGACCACCGGAGTCAAATGGACTTTTACGAACTAAGCGATGAACACCTGTTTCTGTACGTAACCAACCATAAGCGTACTCACCAATAATTTTGATAGTCGCTGATTTTAATCCTGCAACATCACCGTCAGATTCTTCAATAATCTCTGTTTTAAAGCCTCTTGACTCAGCCCAACGTAAGTACATACGCATCAGCATACTTGCCCAATCCTGCGCCTCTGTACCCCCTGAGCCTGCTTGTAAATCAAGGTAGCAATCCGCACTGTCATATTCACCAGAGAACATACGACGGAATTCTAATTGCTCAAGCTTTTTATTTAATACATCTAATTCAGCAATGGCTTCGTTAAATGTTTCTTCGTCATCAGCTTCAACCGCTAATTCAAGTAAGCCAGAAACATCTTCTAGTCCTTGATCTAACTGGTCAATTGTTTCTACGATAGCCTCAAGAGATGAACGCTCTTTACCTAATGCTTGTGCCCTTTCTGGCTCATTCCATACATCAGGTTGTTCTAATTCAGCGTTAACTTCTTCTAAACGCTCTTTCTTGGCATCATAGTCAAAGATACCCCCTGAGAACATTTGTTCTTTCAGAGACTTCTTCTATTTGGTGTTTTACTGGATTGATTTCAAACATACTTTTTCGTCTTTATGTTGTTTTCAAAAACAATTGGAATAAATTTTGAACTGCATATTGTAACGGATATATCTGCGGGTTTATAGCATTTATATACAATTGTCTATTCAATCGTTGTTGCCATAACAACGTTGTCCTTTATATCACAATAAATTGCTTAAATGTTCCGTATCAACAAGGCCAAATATGCTCAACAAGCAGTTGCGCATTACGTTGCCCTCGAAACTCATTTACATCTAATCGATAAGCTAATTCAACCGTTTTAATACTGTTATCAGGCCACATATTGATATCAACATTAAAGGCAATTGCATCAATCATAAGATGGCTATTTACTGGCTGAAGCATCATTTTTAAATGCTTACTACCCACAATACGTTGTTGTAGCAGCGTAAACTTACCGTCAAATAAAGGTTCCGGAAATGCCTGTCCCCAAGGCCCTGCTTCTCTTAGCATTTCGGCGATAGGCAATGAAAGTTGATTATCGGTTAGTTCACCATCCGATAAAATTACGCCTTGCAACTGTTCATCTGAAACCAACTCTGCCATTAAAGACGAAAAATGACGTTGAAATAGCGGGAATTTATCTTCTTCAAGTGAAAGTCCTGCCGCCATTGCATGCCCACCAAACTTCACCATCAAACCTGGGTTTAACGTATTTAATCGTTCTAAGGCATCTCGAAGGTGAACACCACTAATTGAACGACCAGAGCCTTTTAACAGACCATCGCCACTAGGTGCAAAAGCAATCACAGGACGATGCAATTTTTCTTTAATGCGAGAAGCTAAAATACCCACAACACCTTGGTGCCACTCAGGATGGTAAATAGCTAAACCATTTGGTAAATCATGTTGAGTGCCCATAAATTGGCGGAAAATGGTTGAGGCTTCTTCTTGCATACCCGCTTCAATTTCACGCCGAGTTTGATTTAAGCCATCAAGTTCATTAGCAATTTCACGCGCAGAACCAATATTATCGGTTAAAAGTAGAGCAACACCAACAGACATATCATCAAGGCGTCCAGCTGCGTTTAAGCGAGGTCCTAAAGAGAAACCTAAGTCACTACTGACTAATTGAGATAACTCTTTACGAGAAACCTCAGTAAGCGCTTTTATCCCCACACAACAGCGCCCCGCTCGAATACGACGTAATCCCTCATAAACAAAAATACGGTTATTCTCATCAAGCGGAACAACATCAGCGACTGTACCCAGTGCAACTAAATCGAGAAAGTCAGCCATATTAGGGCGTACTAAACGTTGTTGCTCAAACCAACCTTGTTTTTCTAATTCAGCTCTTAATGCCGTCATTAAATAAAAAGTAACACCAACGCCAGCTAATGATTTCGATAAGAAATCGCAATCAATCAGATTAGGGTTAATAATCGCATCAGCAGCAGGTAAGGTTTGTCCCGGTAAATGGTGATCTGTTATGAGGACTCGAATACCATATTCATGGGCAGTCTCCACGCCTTCAAAAGAGGAAATACCATTATCAACGGTGATAATCAGTTCAACCCCTTTTTTTGCAACATCATGTACAACTTGAGGGCTTAAACCATAACCATCATCAAAGCGATTGGGAATATGATAACTTACTTGCTTAAACCCCATTTGGCGTAATGCCTTTATAGCCAACGCAGTACTGGTTGCGCCATCGGCATCAAAATCACCAACAATCACAATGCGAGATTGTTGCTTTAAAGCTTCAATGAGCAATGAAATCGCCGTTTCTATTCCAGTTAATGCTTGATAATGAAGTAAGCCTTTTAACGACCGTTCTAGTTGAACTTCAGATGTTATTCCACGGTTAGCATAAATTTGTCGCAATAAGGGATCTAAGTTATCCGGTAATTGAGTTGCCTGCGCAATTCGACGACGCAGTGTCGGTTCAATAGTGACCATAAAACGTAATTACTTCTCTTTTTTATCTAATAATTCAACAAGGTTTTGAGCAGAAATATATCCACCGTAAATACTGGCATTAGGTAATACAATAGCTGGCGTGCCTTGGATCCCCATCATAGTGCCTAATTTAAAGTGTTCATTGATATTGATTTTTGTACATTCATCAATGGGAATAATTTTGTCACCTTTAAATGCACTGTCTAATGATTTATTAGGAAAACCGCTACACCACACGGCGTTCATTTCTTTACTCACAATATTATTGCCAACACCGTTACGAGGAAAGGCTAAATAACGTACCGTTACACCCTGTTTATTCAGTTCAGAAACTTCTTGATGAAGTTTTTGGCAATAAGGGCAACTAATATCAGTAAAAATGGTGATCACATGGCGCTCATTACGCGCTTTATAAACGATCATTTCATTTTTCAGTGAATCGACTTTTTTCATGATAACTTGATTAGCAATACTGACAGGCTCACCACTGCTAATATTATAAATAGGACCTGCTGTTAGATATTTACCATCGTCAGTAATATAAAAAATACCTTTATCTGATAACACGGCATTTAATCCAACAATGGGAGTGGGTTGGATACTTTCTGCTTTAATTTGCATTTTAGCCAGTTGTGCTTCAATAGAAGCATTGTCAGCAAGCACAGGTATTGACACCATGCTTAATAATATTGGCAACCAAAGTAATCTCTTTTTCATTTGAATTCCTATTTAACGCCTACTATGTAGTGGCTATCCCCTTGGATGGTGTTGCTGGTGAAGCACTTTCAAGCGCTCTGTTGCAACATGGGTATAAATCTGTGTTGTAGAGAGGTCACTGTGCCCCAATAACATCTGTACAACACGCAAGTCTGCTCCATGATTTAAAAGATGTGTTGCAAATGCATGGCGCAACACATGGGGTGATAACTTTTCAGTATCAATGCCTGCGATCACCGCATAATGTTTTATCCGATGCCAGAAAGTTTGTCGTGTCATTTTCTGCCCTCTTAAGCTAGGAAAAACGATATCATCTGTTTTCCCTTGCATTAAAGAGGGTCTTCCATATTGCAGATATTGTTCTAACCAGTAAATAGCTTCTTCACCTAAAGGGACTAATCGTTCTTTATCTCCCTTACCAATCACTCGTAATACACCTTGTCGTAAACTGATATCAGAAAGAGATAATCCGACTAATTCAGAAACACGAAGCCCACAGGCATAAAGCACCTCAAGCATCGCTTTATCGCGTAATTCAAGTGGCTCATCAACACAAGGTGCATTAAGTAAATCATCCACTTGCCGTTCGCTTAAATCTTTAGGTAAACGTTTTGGCAGTTTTGGCGTTGAGAGTAATGCACTAGGATCATCTAAGCGTAATTTTTCACGATAAAGATATTGAAATAATCGACGCATCGTACTGAGTAAACGAGCCGCACTACTGGCTTTATAACCTTCATCTAAACGTGTCGCGAGAAAGGATTGTAAATCCAACGTAGTCACTGATACCCAATCCAATTGATGATGTATAAGCCATTGACCTAATGCTTGTAAATCTAAACGATAAGAACTGAGTGTATTGGCTGATAATCCTTGTTCTAACCAAATATTGTCGAGAAATTGCTCAATGATAATATCTGTATCTTCATGAGTCTGCGTTGTTTTTTTTGTCGATAATTTGGTTTGTGACACAGCCTTACTCTCCTGCTCTTTAGTTTATTGCCTTTACATTATGCCTTATAAAACTTTTTTTCTGATACAATAGTGACCTTTATTGGCAAAAATATCCTAAAAATCTTTATGAAAATTGGTCTATTTTACGGTTCTAGCACTTGTTACACCGAAATGGCAGCAGAAAAAATTCGTGATATTCTCGGTGAAGAGTTCGTTGATCTTCATAATGTTCAAGAGTGTGATATCACGCTTATGGAGCAATACGACATTCTTATTTTAGGTATTCCCACTTGGGATTTTGGCGAAATTCAAGAAGACTGGCTCAATATTTGGGATACTTTGCCAACATTAAATTTAAAAAATAAACTTATTGCAATGTATGGAATGGGCGATCAAGTCGATTACAGCGAATGGTTTCTTGATGCACTAGGTATGCTTTACCATCATTTATTACCAAGTGGCGTGAGATTTATTGGATTTTGGCCTGTTGATGGGTATGAGTTTGTTAGTCCAAAACCATTATCAGATGATGGTAATCATTTTGTAGGACTTGCATTAGATGACGTTAATCAATTTGAAGAAACTGATGAGCGTATATCCCAATGGTGTATGCAAATTTTACGTGAAATAGAAGAAAACTTATAAAGATAATGCCCAGAAATTAAATATCTGGGTATTGCATTAATAGTTGTGAAAAATTACGCCATTCATTTTCGCTCATACTATCAAAAGCAACCCATAGCGTGATTTGTTTTTTATTCAAAATAGAAGTCAGGGTTATTCGAGTTCCAAAGCGACTAATCCAAGGGCGTTTTGTTATTTGCCACTCATGAAGCTTCCATTGCACTCGATTGCCGTTTAGTAAAATAAAATCACCTTTGATTCGACTAATATTTTTTTGTGTAAGATACCACCCACCGATCAAAAGCAATAACAAAGGTACCCAAATATAAATAAAATCAGGAGGCCATGGATAAAGCAGTAAGCCTATTTCGAAAGCAACATAAATTGCCGTTGAAAAGAGTTGTGTAAACCATGACACTGTAAGATGCGATTTCCATAATATCACGAGTTATATTAACCCCTGTTTTAGTTTTATATCAATATAAATAATGTTAAAAATAACCTATTTATAATGTAACTTCTTTCTCAACCTTGCAAATGATTTATCTCTATTTTTGATTTAATTTTTTATTACTTTTGGCTATTTTATACTTAATCAAAAAACAATTTAATAATAAATACGTAATATTTATTCTTCTTTAATTGCTGTTTTAATAAAATCAGCATACCTAATTAATTAAATACTCAGAAGATAATAGTGAGAAAAGAACATTTAAATCATCATTTATAGAGATAACACGCATTTCTGTCGCAAATTCGTTCTTTATTTCATCAAATTTTAGAGTTTGATTAATATCATTCATTTTTATATAAAAATATAAACGCCTTTATTAGATAATAAAAGCGTTACTCATAATCAATCAAAATTATTATTAGTCTATCGCTAATCTCATACTTTTTTATTAATATTTATCAACGATCTCTGCCATTCTTGCCCGATTACGCTCTTGAATTAATTTCACCATATAATAGAGCGATTCATCATCGGGGCGACCATGGTTCATTAGCCAGTTAAATAAATCAGGATCTGCACATTCGAGTAAACGAACAAAAAGCGCTTTATCATTATCAGATAACGTATCGTACTCATTTTCGAAAAAAGGCATGATAGAAATATCTAGCTCGCGCATTCCACGACGACATGCCCAGTTAATTCGTGCTTTATTCTCTATATCGATAGTCATACTCTGCTCTTTACATTGTTCAAATCAAGAAACACGACGATTTCTTCCTGCCTTTGATGATAGTCTTATCACAGAATTTTTAACATCAAAATGATCACAGTTTGCAGGGTTCGTCTCATAGATAACATGTTGAACACCTGTTTATTTGTCATTTATCAGATTCATTTTCTGTGCGTTATAAATAATAATGACTTGCATTGTCTTGTGACTCTTTTACCATAACTGATGTATCTGATTAATTTAATCGCTGGTGACATCATGACTCAAAATTCGACTCAAGCTAAACGCCCTCATACGGCAATCAATTTACCGTTAACACTGGTTTCTTTAGATGAATGGTCACTGATAACAGCAACCGGTGCTGATAGTGAAAAATATCTACAAGGCCAATTAACAACCGATATTACAGCACTTCCTGTAACCACACATACGCTATCGGCACACTGTGAAGCAAAAGGAAAAATGTGGAGCACATTACGTTTTTTCCATATGCAAGACGGTTTTGCTTATATTTTGCGTAAGAATGTCGCACAAAAACAACTGACTGAATTAAAGAAATACGCCGTATTTTCAAAAATAACTTTAGCTGAAAATACGCAAGCCGTATTATTAGGATTAGCAGGACAAGGCGCAGCTCAGGCTTTAGCTGACTATTTCCCTAATATTCCTCGCAAAGCGAATGAAGTCATTTATCACGACAATACTTATATTCTTCAATTACCTTTGCCTGCTGAACGTTTTTTAATTGTCACTGACGAAGAAACAGCAAAAAATTTAGCTACAACCTTAAAAGCAGAAACGCGCAATAGTGAACAATGGTTAGCATTAGATATTGAGGCTGGATACCCTATTATTGATACCCCAAATATTGAACAATTCTTACCTCAAGCAACAAACCTACAAGCATTACCACTGAGTATTTGCTTTAAAAAAGGCTGTTATACCGGGCAAGAAATGGTTTCTCGTGCAAAATTCAGAGGTGCCAATAAACGTGCTATGTATCTATTATCAGGCGGTGGCACTGAATTACCCGAAATTGGTGGTAGCATTGAGTGGCAACTAGGTGAAGATAAATGGCGTAAAACAGGCACTGTATTAAGTGCTGTACGTATGGCTGATAATACTATTCTTGCCGAAGTTATTATGAATAACGATATGGAAACGGATAGTGTATTTCGTGTTCAAGGCGATAACACCAGCCGCTTATCCATTAAACCTCTCCCTTACTCTTTAGAAGAAGAGTAACGCTTATTTAAATCAGAATGGATGTTTATGACACAACAACCTAATGGGGCTTTTGGCCCCTTTTCAGAGACGATCAATTTCATTATGGAATTAGATAAACTTAAGCGTGTTTATCGTAAAAATAATGTATTAGACAATAGTCGTTCTGAAAATACAGCAGAACATAGCTGGCATTTTGCCGTTGCCGCTATGAGCTTCCAACCTTATGCGGGCGACATTGATATGGGACGTGCTATTCAATTAGCGTTAGTCCACGATATCGTTGAGATCGATGCTGGTGACGTTATGGTGTATGATGTAGCTGCACGCGAAGCAATCAAAGAACACGAGCAAAAAGCGGCAAGGCGTATTTTTGCGTTATTGCCGTCTCCACAAAGTGAATATTTCCTTAATTTATGGTTGGAATATGATGCAGCTGAAACACCAGAATCTCAGTTTGCTAATATTCTTGATCGCACTATGCCAATGTTGATGAATCTACACAATGAAGGTCAAAGTTGGGTTGAAAATAATATCCGCTTAGAACAAGTGTTGGCACGCAATCTGTTTATTGAAAAACAGTGGCCAGAATTTTGGCAATATCTCTACCCTCAATTATTAGAGGCGCAAAAAAAAGGCTGGCTGAAGTAATTTAGTCAATATTGTATAAAATACTGCACATAAAAAAATACCGAAGGTTAACTTAGCCCTCGGTATTTAAATTTAAGAATATGGCTAGATTAAAGCTTATTCATAGTCACTCACTGGCGCACATGAACAATGTAAATGACGGTCGCCATACACATCATCAAGGCGTTTAACCGCTGGCCAATATTTGCTTTGTTTCGTTGCTTCACTTGGGAATACCGCACATTCACGGCTATAACTATGTGACCACTCTTGCACTAATTCATATTGTGTATGAGGCGCATTAACTAATGGGTTATCGTCAATTGGCCATACGCCGTTATCTACCTGCGCAATTTCAGCACGAATAGAAAGCAGAGCTTCAATAAAGCGATCAATTTCAACTTTACTTTCAGACTCTGTAGGTTCAATCATTAATGTACCCGCAACAGGGAATGACATCGTCGGTGCGTGGAACCCATAGTCAATTAAACGCTTAGCCACATCCATCTCACTAATACCGTAATTCGCTTTTAATGGGCGAATGTCGATAATACATTCATGGGCAACATAGCCATCGGCCCCTGCGTAAAGAATGTCATAATCATCTTTCAAGCGCTGTGCAATATAATTCGCATTTAAGATTGCCACTTGACTTGCTTTTTTAAGCCCTTGCGCACCCATCATACGAATATACATCCAACTAATGGGTAATATTGAAGCACTACCAAACTGGGCCGCAGAAACAGCGCCTTGTGTAGTGACATTCTCCATTTCAACAACAGAATGACCTGGTACAAACGGCGCTAAGTGTGATTTCACACCAATAGGTCCCATACCTGGCCCACCACCACCATGAGGAATACAGAAGGTTTTATGTAAATTTAAGTGAGAGACATCAGAACCAATAAAGCCTGGTGTTGTTATCCCTACTTGCGCATTCATATTGGCGCCATCAAGATAAACTTGTCCACCATATTGATGAATGATTTCACAAACTTCACGAATACCTTCTTCGTAAACACCATGTGTTGATGGGTATGTCACCATTACACAAGAGAGTTCCGCTTGATGTTTTTCTGCTTTAGCTTTTAAATCGGCAATATCGATATTGCCGTTATCATCACAACCAACCACCACCACCGTCATTCCTGCCATATGAGCAGAGGCCGGGTTAGTCCCGTGTGCGGAGCTTGGAATTAAACAGATATGACGAGCATCTTCACCACGACTTTGGTGATAACGACGGATAGCTAACAGCCCAGCGTATTCACCTTGGGCACCTGAGTTTGGTTGCATACACATCTCATCATAACCCGTTAATGCAGCAAGCCAACTGGATAGTTGCCCAATCATCACTTGATAACCTTTCGCTTGATAGGCTGGGCAGAATGGATGTAACTCTGTAAATTCAGGCCATGTAATTGGGATCATTTCAGCGGCAGCATTAAGTTTCATGGTACATGAACCTAATGGGATCATCGCTTGATTTAAGGCTAAATCTTTATTTTCTAAACGATGCATATAACGCATCATTTCTGTTTCACTGTGATATTGATGAAAATTTTCATGTGTTAGCACAGTGTCTTTACGTAACATTGATACGGGAATAGATGTTGATGATGAAGCGATTTGTTTATCGAGTGCATTAATATCACCCACTAATGCTTTACCACTGATGATCTCAATAAGCTTTAATACGTCTTCACGCGTTGTGATCTCACTTAATGTGATACCAACCGCGCCCACAATATCAGTACGTAAGTTAATTTCAGCATCTTTAGCACGTTGTAAAACTGTTGCTTTATCTGCTGTTTCAACCGTTAAGGTATCAAACCAAGTTTGATGACGTAATGCCATACCATTTTGCTTTAAACCGACCGCTAAAATATCTGTTAAACGATGGATTCGTTGAGCGATGGTTTTTAACCCTTCAGGCCCATGGTAAACCGCATACATAGCAGCAATATTGGCAAGTAAAACTTGAGATGTACAAATATTAGAGTTAGCTTTTTCACGTCGAATATGTTGTTCACGCGTTTGCATTGCCATACGTAATGCACGATTACCCGCTGCGTCACGAGACACTCCAATGATGCGACCTGGCATTGCGCGTTTATATTCATCACGACAAGCAAAGAATGCCGCATGAGGGCCACCATATCCCATCGGTACACCAAAACGTTGTGCTGAACCTAATACAATATCAGCACCCTGATGACCCGGCGCTGTTAATACTACCAGCGCCATTAAATCGGCAGCAACACTAGTAATGATTTTGCGCTCTTTCAGTGCAACCAATAACTTACTGTAATCATGAACTTCACCTGTTGTGCCAACTTGTTGTAATAGCACACCAAAAACACCTTCAAGCTCTAATACTTTTTCTGCTTTATCAACGATCACTTCAAAACCAAAAGTATCGGCGCGTGTTTTTACTACATCTAAGGTTTGGGGATGAATATCATCAGCGACAAAGAAACGATCTGCGTTTTTTAGTTTGCTTACACGTTTTGCCATCGCCATTGCTTCAGCTGCAGCTGTTGCTTCATCGAGTAACGATGCAGAAGCAAGATCCATTCCCGTATAATCAATAGTGACTTGTTGGAAATTCAGCAGTGATTCAAGGCGACCTTGAGACACTTCTGGCTGATACGGTGTATAAGCGGTATACCAACCCGGATTTTCTAATAAATTACGCAAAATCACCGGAGGTAATACAGAAGGCGCATACCCCATACCAATATAAGAGGTAAAACGCTTATTTTGGCTGGCTATGGCTTTTAGTTCAGCCAAAGCTTCTTGCTCTGTTGCTCCTTCCCCCACATTGGGTGGAGTATCTAGTTGAATATTATCCGGAACAATTTTTTGGGTTAATTCATTTAATGAGGAGACGCCAACAGCACTGAGCATCTCTTTAATCTGTTCTGGTGATGAACCAATATGGCGACGAATAAATTCATCACGATACTCTAACTGATTTAAAGTCTGTGTCATTGCAAGTAATTTCCTGAATTCACGATGAATGGATAGGTAATAGCCACGGCTTAAAAAACGTAGTAATAGCAATAGATAACAAGCTAACAAATAAAAACGCCCCGGCATGGTTTGACGGGGCGCTCGTTTTACTCTTCGCTATCTACCAATTCTTGATAACCAGCAGCATCAAGTAGGCCATCTAATTCGCTTTCATTATTTGCTTTTATGCGAAATAGCCAACCCTCTCCGTAAGGTGCGCTGTTTACCAGCTCTGGGGACCCCTCTAATTCTTCATTTACTGCGATAATCTCACCCGATAATGGTGCATAAATATCTGATGCTGCTTTTACAGATTCAGCAACCGCACAATCATCACCAGCGGTCACTTCTCGACCCACATCAGGCAAATCAACAAACACCATATCACCTAACAGTTCTTGTGCATGTTCAGTAATACCAATTGTGTATTCACCATTACCTTCAGAACGGATCCACTCATGAGACTGCGCGTATTTTAATTCACTTGGTATTTGACTCATTGACCTTACTCTCCATTTAAAATAATTGTGCGTGTTATACCAATGCTTTACCTGAACGAACGAATCCAGGTTTAACCACTTCTACTGGCATTTCACGATTACGCATTAATACAATTGCGCTATCTTTAATACCTGCGGGAACTCTTGCTAATGCAATACTAAAGCCTAATGTGGGCGAAAAAGTACCACTTGTAATCACACCTTCTCTTAATTCACCCAAATCATCAGTAAAGTGTACGGCAGTACCTGCACGTAGCACACCTTTCTCTCGCATAACAAGGCCAACAAGTTTATCTGTGCCTGTTGCGCGTAATTTTTCTAATGCTTCTCGACCAATAAATTGACGATCTTCAGGTGCCCATGCAATCGTCCATCCCATATTTGCCTCAAGCGGATTAATGGTTTCATCCATCTCTTGGCTGTAAAGATTCATTCCAGCCTCTAGGCGTAATGTATCTCTTGCACCTAACCCGGCAGGTTTAACCCCCACCGCTAATAATTTTTTCCAGAAATCGACCGCTTGCTCTTTTGGCATCGCAATTTCATAGCCCGCTTCACCAGTATAACCAGTCGTTGCGATAAACAAGTCATCAAGCTCTATGCCATAAAAAGGTTTCATAGCAGAAACAACTTGGCGTTGCTGTTGAGTTAATAGACTTTGAACCTTTTCTTGTGCATGAGGGCCTTGAACAGCGATTAATGCCAAGTCATCGCGAACAGTAATATCAACCACGTAATCTGAAGCATGTTGCTCAATCCATGCCAGATCTTTTTCACGAGTCGCGGAATTCACCACAAGGCGATAAAAAGAGTCATCAAAGTAATAGACGATAAGGTCATCAATTACACCACCTGACGCATTAAGCATACCGGTATAAAGCGCCTTACCTTTTTCGGTGAGTTTAGCGATATCATTCGCTAATAAATAACGTAGAAAATCTTTAACTTGTGAGCCATGTAAGTCAACAATGGTCATATGAGAAACATCAAACATACCAGCATCACGACGTACAATATGATGTTCATCTATTTGAGAGCCATAATGCAACGGCATCATCCAACCATGAAAATCGACCATACGAGCACCGCAGGCTACGTGCTCATCATACAACGGAGTCTGTTTTGCCATTCTTCCCTCTTTCTACTTTTACTTTAGATTATTCAGAGAACGCAATTTGTTAAATATAAAATTAAACTTGATTCAAAATCAGCGTGTTAATCACGAGCTTAAGTTTATTTTTAAACATGGATTTAACAAATACGAGCAATTAACGTACAACGCAAACGATACCATCCCCTTGAACTTAGCATTGTGAGAAAAAATAAACCATAAGTTAAAATAGGGTATTGTGTCTCTCAATCATAATAGAGAGATATGAGTATGCAGAACTAATGATTGCAATTATGCGTATCAGCGCTCATTTTTAACGAGTAATTGCTGTAAAAAAGGGATTAGTACAAAGAATAGACTGAAAAAATAGATTTTTTTAGTTCTATTTCTTCAGTCAGATATAAATAAAAGTAATGTGAAATAAGAGAGGAATTAGATTTTTTCAACTGAAGCGAAATTTTTATCACTTAGCCATTCGGGTAAATCAGAAAGCCCCATTGCTTGTTCGAGTAACTTCGGTTTTACGCCCGGTAAACTATCCGCTAACGAAAGGCCAATGTCGCGAACCCATTTTTTGACAGGATTGTTGCCTGCAAAAAGTTCGCGAAATCCTTGCATACTAGCCAACATTATCGCAGCCGCATGTTTGCGACGACGCTCAAATCGTCTCAAATAGAGATACTCACCAAAATCTTTCCCTTCTGCTTTTAAGCGTCTTATTTCACCGATAAGTTCAGCGACATCCATAAAACCTAGATTGACACCTTGCCCAGCTAAAGGATGAATTGTATGTGCAGCATCACCTAATAACGCTAAACGAGGGGCGGCAAATTGACGCGCATAACGACCAATTAGCGGTATTGTCATACGATCACTGAGTAATTCACATTGGCCTAAACGCATATCAAAGGTTACACCTAATGTACGCTCAAATAAGGTTTTATCTGCATTTTTGTAGCTTTCGGCAAGGTGGCTTGGTAAAGACCAAACAATAGAGCAAGTATGAGGATCAGAAAGAGGTAGAAATGCCAAAATACCCTCACCATGAAAGACTTGGCGAGCAACATTATCGTGGGGTTGTTCAGTACGAATAGTGGCGACTAATGCATGATGTTCATAGTCCCAAAAAGTCAGCGGAATATCAGCATGTTTGCGTAACCATGAATTTGCGCCATCAGCGCCTACGACCAATCTCGCTGTTAACATTTCACCATCACTAAGTGTAATAAATGCATCATTTTCCCCCCAAACAACACGTTCAATTTGTGTCGATGAATAGAAGGTAATATCACTGTGGCTTTCGCATTTTTGCCACAATACCTCTCGAATAAGGTTATTTTCGATGATAGAGCCTAAATGGCTGAATCCTTCTTTTTGTGCTGAAAATTCAATTCGACCAAAACTATCTTGATCCCAGACTTCCATACCTTGGTAAGGCGTTGCTCGTAAAGCAATTAGATTTTCCCAAACACCTAATTTTTTCAGCAACATTTCACTGGCAGTATTAATAGCGGATACCCGTAATGAAAAATCATCTTGCGGGTGAAAATGTTTTGTTACTGGGTGATTTTCTATTATCGCTATACGTAATCCACACCCGTGTAATCCGCTGGCTAATGCAAGCCCAACCATTCCACCACCAGCAATAACAACATCAAATGATTTCATAATAAAATATCCTAAAAAGCGATTATTTTAGAGCGTGCTGTTCTTTTCTGCTTATTTTTACAACAAAAAAAATTTATAAAGCAAACTATTTACTATTTTAGGTATTGATTGATATTAACAATGACCACTTAAAATAAAAATAGGCATTAAAAACAGCTGTATAGGTCCGATTTAAAATTGACTACCAAAGATCAACACGCTCTAGTCTGTCCAGCCCAGTGTTTGATGCGCCAATTTATTTCTCATCATTGGGAGCAATTCCATCGTCATTAACCCTAAGTTGCGAGAAACAACCAGTGGCACACAACGATTAGCAAACACTTTCACCAATCCATCTGTAATGGAAATGGTTTTTTCTCTATCTTGTTGGCGAAGTTGCTGATATTGAGAGAGCACTCGATAACTACCAATATCTTTATCGGTATTAATCGCTTGAGTAATCGTATTTGCCAACGTCATCACATCGCGTAAACCGAGGTTAAAACCTTGTCCTGCAATAGGATGGAGTGTTTGTGATGCATTGCCCACTAAGGCTAAACGATGGCTAATAATTTGGTTGGCTTTTTGCAGTGCTAAAGGATAGCAATTTCGTTTACCGATATGCTCTATTTTTCCTAACCGCCAGCCAAAATCACGCTGTAAATGTGCAATGGTCGTTTCATCATTCCACTGTGAAATTTCATCCCATTTATCAATGGGGTGACACCACACTAATGAACTACGCCCTTCACTCATCGGTAACATTGCTAATGGGCCAAACTCCGTAAAACGCTCAAAGGCTTTTCCCTCTGGGTCTATTTCTGTTTTGACATTAGCAATCACGGCAACTTGATGATAAGGCTCACGTTGCCATTGAATATGGCATTGATGACCAATTGGCGAGTTAGTACCGTCCGCAGCAATCAGTAAATTCCCCGTTAATTGCATACCATTATCAAGTGTAACCTCAACGCAGTCTATATTACGTTGAACGTGTTCAACTTTAGTGGGGCAATAAAGCGTGATATTAGATTGTTTTTTTAATTTAGCAAAAAGTTGCCTTCCAGCGTCATGCAACTCAATCACATAACCCAGTGCGGATATATCATAGTCTTGTGCATAAATATTAACAAAACCACTGTGGCCTCTATCTGAGACATGAACATGATTAATGGGAGTAACAAAAGGTTTTAATATTGACCAAAGCCCAATCTGTGATAAACGCTTTGCTGTTCCATGGGCTAATGCAATCGCTCTTGCATCAAATCCAGGATGCCCATGATCAGGCTCTCTTGCTTCAATTAACGAAATTGAAATATTGCCTTTGTTTAATGCAGAAAGTGCCAGTGCTAATGTTGCACCCGCCATTCCACCACCCACAATAATCACATTCATGCTGATTTTAGCCTTAAATTTTTCCTGCCATCAGAGCTTCAATTTCATCAGGATCTTTGACGACAGATGCCGTTAAGTTTTCGTTACCAGTTTCCGTAATCACAATGTCATCTTCAATACGAATACCAATACCACGATACTCTTGTGGCACATCGGCATCTGGCGCGATATACAGTCCTGGTTCGATAGTCAGTACCATGCCTGGTTCTAAAATGCGGTCACGGTCTGCGCCATAATGTCCAACATCATGAACATCCAGGCCTAACCAGTGGCTTAGGCTATGCATAAAGAAACGCTGATAGGCTTTTGTTTCAATAAGATGTTCGATTTCACCGTGCATAATGCCCAGTTTAACCAGTCCTTCGACCATGATATACACGACATGCTCAGTGACTTCTTTGATGCTTGTCCCCGGTTTATACAATTCCAAAGACACATTGATAGATTTTAAGACAATGTCATAAATTTCACGTTGTTGACGGCTAAATTTCCCATTCACAGGAAAAGTTCGGGTGATATCACCTGCATAACCTTCATATTCACATCCTGCATCAATGAGTACTAAATCCCCATCGCGCATTTTGGTTTCATTTTCGGTATAGTGCAAAATACAACCATTTTCACCACTACCTACAATACTGTTATACGAAGGGAAACGGGCACCATGAGAAACAAATTCATGCTCAATTTCACCTTGAAGTTGATATTCATACATACCCGGCTGACATTTTTGCATCGCACGTGTATGTGCTAATGCTGTAATTTTCCCTGCTTTACGCAATAATTCAAGTTCAAAGTCAGATTTAAACAAACGTTGTTCATGAACAAGAGGACGCCAATCAATAATAGTTTGAGGTGCTTTTAAATTCCGACGAGAGCCTTTTCTTAACGTTTCTAATGCATTAAAAACGATTTCATCAGCAAATGTATATTCGCCCTGAGCATGATAAACAACATCTAACCCGTTTAATAATTGGTAAAGTTGCTCACCAACATCTTCATAAGGAAGAGCCTTATCAACACCTAGTTTTTCAGGTGCAGCTTCTTGTCCAAGTCGACGGCCAAACCAGATTTCAGCCGTTAAATCTCTTACGCGATTAAAGAGCACACTATGATTATGTGTTTCATCACTTTTAATCAGCACGAGAAGCGCTTCAGGCTCACTAAAACCGGTTAGATAAAGGAAATCACTATGCTGGCGATAAGGATACTCACTATCAGCATTACGTTGCGCTGGTGGTGCAGCAAAAAAGATAGCTGCACTCGCAGGCTTCATTTGTGCTAATAATGCCTGACGACGGGATAAAAATTCTTGCTTATTCATACCCACTCCTGTCTTTCGTTTATCTTTATGATTGTCTAATGAATAATGTCATTAATGTAGTATACGTTGCTCATTTTGTTCATTACTTCCTTTGTCTTTTGGTGCGACAAAAGTGATATAACAAAGTTGAACAGACACTTTTACATATTCGCTGACTTCTTCAAGCGCATCTTCTAGTTCTTCTTGGTTTTCATCTTCTTCATAACCTAGCGCACCAATATTACGCAAATCGGTGATAACTTCAGTCAACTCTTTATGCTCAGATAGCTTAGGTTGTGCAACACCCAAACCTAAAAGAAAATGATTCACCCATCCAGCAAGGGCATCTGCTCTTGAAAAAACGGATTCAGATTCGTCAGGGACTAACAATGAAAAGTTAAATACACTGTCATCAAGTTGTTCGTAAGTAATGTGATAAAGCGCTTCAAGAGGGTCTGATAACGTTTTAGGGAAAGCTAAACCTTCATTCGTTAAATCATGTAGTAAGGTTTTCCAACTGCTATCACGCACAGCACCGCAAATAAACCCTGTAATCAATCCATGCATTTCGGCTGCCGTTAAAGGCACAGTATGTTGCTGTAATAAGACATCAATAGATTGATAATTCGGTAATGTGTTTTGTTTTGACATAAGAATAAACGTCGCATTTAGGGGAATAGTTCAAGATATGCTACCATCAATAGAAGTCGCTGTACCAGTTAAGCCATGTTAATCATTGGAATTTTTGTAGTAATAGCGTTTAATACAGCGTTATAACCGTATACACTACTCAACACGTAGCACAGATTTTATGTCAGGAAGGAATCATGTCCGCACAACCCGTTGAACTTCAAATTTTTGGGCGATCATTACGTGTCAATTGCCCACCAGAACAAAAAGATGCTTTACTGGCTTCTGCTGCTGAACTTGAACAACGATTACAAGATCTCAAAGAACGCAGTGGTGTTTCCAATACAGAGCACTTAATTTTTATCGTGGCATTAAATATGAGTCATGAGTTGGCAGAAGAAAAGTTAAAAACCAGAGACTATGCCTACAACATGGAAGAGAAGATAAAAATGCTACAACAATCTATTGAACAAGCTTTACACGATCAAGGCAAGCACCATGATCGCACTTTTTCAACTGCGAAGTAGATTTGTTCAGAAAGCATGCGTACGCCACGAAATTCACAGATAATAGGTTGCTTTCTACAATTAAAATAATACAATAGTTCATAGATAAGGTGCTTAACAGCATCCACCAAATTTCTCTGAGATGTTTGCCAGTGGGCCAGTCCCCTGAGCCGATATTCGAAACACATAGAATGTGGTGATCTGTTACTTGTGAGCATACCTGATTCGTTCAGGCAGCCTAATGGTAACAACACTATGTTCACCTTGGACCATGGGTTCAAGGGTTACAGCCTACGGCGGCATCTTGGAGACCTCTACTAAAGTTCTAAATGCTAGGTATTTTATAAATACTTAATGTTTAGAACTTTTTTTATGCCTCTTCGTCCTCAGTTCTTCAACTTTATCACTTTTTTACCTCTAAAGTGTGATAAATTGATTAGAATGATATTATTCAGTTAATACCAACCGAGTTTTGATGGATTGATGAATGCCCCATACTTCACTATTTCAGCAAAGAGATGAAATACGTAAAACGATTCGCCAAAAACGACGTTTACTCACATCACAACAGCAACAGCAAGCTGCGCATCAATTATGTGAACGCGTCCTTAGTCATCCTAAAATCCAACAAGCACATACCCTTGCTTTATTTCTCTCTTTTGACGGTGAAATTGATACATCATATTTAATTTCACAATTATGGGCATTGGAGAAACAGATTTGTTTGCCCGTATTACACCCTTTTCATCGCTACCACCTTCTCTTTTTGCGTTATACACCAACCACAGTTTTAGTAAAAAATCGCTTTGCTATTTCTGAGCCACCTTTAAATGTCAACGCGGTTATTCCTCCCTCTGAGATTGATATTATTTTTACACCGCTAGTGGCTTTTGATGCTCAAGGCCAACGATTAGGTATGGGAGGCGGTTTTTACGATAGAACGTTAGAAAACTGGCAACAAAAATCATTTTATCCAATAGGGCTTGCCCATACTTGCCAGCAAGTTGAACATCTGCCTATCGCAAATTGGGATGTCCCATTACCTGAAATCATTACCCCAGAAAAAATATGGCACTTTTAATATTCTGAACAACCCGCCTTAAATATCGAATAATTATCTGTGTTTTTTTATATTTTTTATCTTAGAAAAAAATTTAAATACCTTTTTATATTTCCAGTCAATCCAAAGGTATGTTTATTTAAATGAAACGCAAAAAAGACACCCCCCTTATAAAATGTATTAATATTATTATCAACCTAACTAAAAATAAAGAAATAAAAATAAAAAATAATTGCACTATAAATTTTTTAGAAAAAGAATTTAAATTTAAATTAAAAAAAACAGACTCATTATTTTTACTTAAGAAAAACATTAATCATAAAATTATCTTTATAGATAAAAATAAACATTTTTTTATATTATTAAAACAAAATGATAATTATTTTCTTATTTATAATTATCAAACTCATCAAGTAGAAAAAATCAATAGAGATAAAATAATACAGAAAAGCATAGAACATGCTTATTATCTTGATTTCAGAAAACAACATCAATTTGATATATCTTGGTTTTTTCCTGTTTTTATACGATACAGAGCCGTTTTTTATCGTATTTTTTTCTATTCATTAATCTTACAATTATTATCTTTAGCTACACCTTTATTTACACAAATTATTATGGATAAAGTGATCATACATCAAGCATTATCAACCCTTGATGTGTTAGTTATTGGATTAATCTTTATGGCTATTTCAGAAGGAATATTAAAAGGAATTAGAGAATACATGTATCATCATACTGCAAATAAAATTGATGCAACCCTAAGTTTAAAAATGGCCAAACATTTATTAAATTTACCGATAAGTTATTTTAAATCACGACAAACAGGCTCGATTGTCAGTCGAGTAAAAGAATTAGATATTATTAGAGATTTTATCACCAATACATTATTAATGTTAATTATCGATTTTTCTTTTATCTTTATATTTATTTTTGTCATGACGATTTTATCGATAAAACTAACATTATTTTTTATAGCAACAATTCCTCTTTATTTTATTTTAGCTAAGTTGCTTGCACCAAAAATAGAATTAGCTGTTCAACAGCTTTATCAAAAAATGGCGACCAATACGGCATTTCTTACCGAAAGTTTAAGTGGTATAGAAACCATTAAAAGCCTATCTCTTGAGCCTCGATTTACACAACAATGGCATAGACAAATTCATCAACTTACTTGTAAACATTTAACACTTCAGGATATCGACTCGCGCTCTCGTTTTATTGTGCTATTTATCAATAAAACAACAACAGCATTACTGTTATGGCTAGGTGCTTATGAAGTGATTTCACATTCAATGACAATCGGTCAACTGATTGCCTTTATGATGCTACTAGGCTATTGCTTACAACCTTTAGCGATAGCTATTGATGTTTGGGGTAAATACATTAGAACAAAAACAGCTATTTATAATTTACAAGATATTCTTAATCTACCTAATGAGCAAAATGTCACAAAATCAAACACCAAACTTCAAGGTGAAGTTACTTTTGATAACGTGAGTTTTTACTATCAAAACAATACGCCACCTATTTTACGTAATATTTCATTACAGATTAAAAAACATGAAATTATTGGCATTGTAGGCACATCAGGCTCAGGAAAAAGTACCTTAGCACGACTGATTTCTGGTCTTTATACGCCACAATTAGGCTGTATAAAACTCGATAATATTCCACTGCCACAACTACATTTAAATAGTGTGCGTCAACAAATTGGTTTTGTACTACAAGAAAACTTTTTATTTCATTTGACGATTTTTGACAATATTAAACTGATGCAACCACACGCTTCTTTAGATGAGGTTATTGAAGTCGCCCAAATAGCAGGCGCTCATGAATTTATTTTAAAATTACCGTTGGGGTATGACACTTTGATCACAGAAGGTGGAACCTCCTTATCAGGAGGGCAACGCCAGCGTATTGCTATTGCAAGAGCCTTATTAACATCACCTAAGATATTGATCTTTGATGAAGCGACCAGTGCTTTAGATGATGATTCTCAAGCGATTATTCAAAACAACCTTCCACTTATTACACAAAATAAAACTGTCATTATCATTGCCCATCGCCTTTCAACCATACGAAATTGTCATCGTATTGTTGTATTAAATAAGGGGCAAATTGTGGAGCAAGGAAAACATGAAACTTTAATTAAAAATAACGGCTATTACACTAAACTGTGGCAAATTCAACAAGGATGTTGAGCATGAAATTAAACATAAAACGGCTATTACTGACTATTTTTCAACGTAATAAAAAGTCTTTCCATTATGATTTTTACCCTAATCATATAGCTCTTATTGAAAAACCATTAACGCCTTATAGTCGTTATATTGCATCTACCATTTCACTCAGTATTATTGCCTTTATTCTGTGGGTTTATTACGGAAAATTAGATGTACAATCCCCCGCAGTTGGTAAACTTGTCGTCACAGGACGTTCTCAAATAATTCAAATCCATGAACCTAGCCGACTAGCCATTCTTCATGTAAAAGATGGGCAAAAAGTTAATCAAGGTGATGCTTTATTAACACTTGATATATTGGGAGTTGATGAAGAAATGGAGGGAATAAGAAAGAAAAGAGACAATTTACTCTTACTTAAAATTCGCTATCAAGCTTTGAGCCAAGAAGCATCACCTCAAAGCCTTTATCATTTTAACAAATTAGATGATAAAACAAAAAAAACAATTTTATTAAGCTATCAAAAAGAAAAAGATGAATTCGATAGTAATATAAAAGTATTAGAAACTGAAATTGAAATAAATAATAGAAACCAATCACTAATCTATAATGATTTATTATCATTAAAAAACATACAAGCAAATATAAAAAACCGATTTATTATTAGAAAGGAACTTTACAATAAAAAAACAATTAGCAAAATGGAATATCTTGAAAGTGAGAAGGAACTATTAGAAATAAATCGTTCAATCACAATAAAAAACGCAGAATATCATATTATTAAAAGCCAAAAAAAACAATTAAATAAAAAATTAAATCAACTAGAAAAAAAGAAAAAATTAGAATGGCATGATAAATATAAACAATATGAAAATGAGCTATTAATTTATGCTCAAAACCTTAATCACCTCCAAAAACGACAGCAACTCAAAACAATACGTTCACCTATCACTGGAACGATACAACAAGTTTCTGTTTATACACTCGGCAGTGTATTACAACCTGCTCAAAGTGTTATGACAGTCGTACCAGATAATCAAGTGAATATTGCAGAGGTTAATCTGCTAAATAGAGATATTGGTTTTATTCACATAGGGCAAAAAGCAATGATAAAAATAGATGCTTTTCCTTATACACGTTATGGCACAATTGAAGGAGAAATTATTAATATCGCTAAAGATTCTGTTCAACATGAACAATTAGGTTTAGTTTATCCCGCTACAATTAAATTAAATACACAAACTATTGAAAAGAATAATCGGCAATATCAGCTTACTCCCGGTATGTCTTTAGTCGCCGAAATAATTACGGATAAACGTCGTGTTATTGATTATGTTTTAAGCCCAATAGAGGTTTATCGACATAATTCACTGACTGAAAAGTAAAATCGGGTACTTAACACCATGAAAAATAAAACTAACTTAATAAAAGAAAAACAATATCATTGTTCTATTATTGATGGTTTAATTTATTTTGCCAAAAAAAACAATGGAAATATAAAAAAAGAAAATGTCATTCATTTTATTGGCAAAGATAATTTATTTAACAAATGGAATATTTTAGATGCTGCACACTTACTTAATTTAAAATGTAAATTTGATATCCTTGACTACGAAAATAAAAACTCTCACCTCATAAATACTCTTATTGAAATAAACAATAAATGGTATATTTTAAAAGAAATAAGAAGTAAACTATTAATTATATTTGATATAAAAAATAATATTACCATTGAATATGAATTAGATAAAAATCAAAAACTAAATATAGCATTATTTGTTAATAAACAACATAATCCATTATGGAATAAATTTAATATCACTTGGTTTATTTCTACTATTTTAAAACAAAAAAAATCACTCTTATTGGTTTTTATTTTATCATGCTGTAGCCAGCTCTTCGCATTAGTTAACCCTTTAATTTTTGAAACATTAATCGATAAGGTATTAACAGGAAGAAATTTATCAAACTTACATTTACTGGGCTATTTATTGCTCTTAATTGCAATCACTGAACCTGTTTATCTTTTTCTTCGAGACAAATTGTATACATTTATTTCTTGTCAATTTAGTGCTGATTTTTCAGGAAAAATTTATCAGCATCTTATTCGCTTACCGAGTTCTTTTTTTAATCAACGACAATCAGGTCAAATAATTGCACGCATTCAAGAGCTTTCGCACATTCGTCAATTTATGACTGGTTCCGCATTGATGTTAGTGCTCGACCTCATTTTTATTATTGTGTTTCTTTCTGTAATGTTTACTTATTCAGCATCATTAACTTGGATAACGTTAGGTGCATTAATTCTTTATTTTACACTTTGGCTGATCCTTGGCCCAATGATCCGTTATTGGGTTGAGCAGGAATATCAAGCAAATGCTGATAATACTAGTCTACTAACCGAAGCAATTAGCGGTATAGAAACTATCAAAATTACAGCAACAGAAAGCTATTTTATCGAAAAATGGCAATATAAGCTCACCGAGCATATTAACAAACGGTTTTCAGCAACCCAAAAAACCTTATTAGCTCAACAAGTAATATTCATCATTCATAAAATCACAACAGCGATTATTCTGTGGCATGGTGTTAATTTAATTATTAATACACAAATGACGGTAGGTGAGCTTATTGCATTTAATCTCTTCATTGCGCATATAACACAACCAATTTTACGCTTAGCACAATGCTGGCAAGATTTTCAGCAAACCACTATTTCTCTGCGCCGTATTGGCGAAATTTTAAATGCGCCGACAGAACACCAATATCATGGATTAGCCACGGTGCCCCAAATTACAGGTAGTATTGATTTTTCAAATGTCTATTTTCGTTATACCCATCATACACAAGATGTTCTTGAAGCACTCTCGTTCTCTATTCCTGCTGGGCAATTTATTGGTATCACGGGTCGTTCAGGCTCAGGAAAAAGTACTATCACACGCTTAATTCAACGACTCTATACTCCTCAACAAGGACAAATTTATATTGACGGCATGGATTTAGCTATCGCTGATCCTCTCTCTTTGCGCCAAAGTATCAGTATCGTTTTACAAGAAAGTTTTTTATTTAGTGGATCTATTGTCGAAAATATTCGTTTATCAAAACCCAATGCGAATGAACAAGAGATAATAGAAGCATGCCAACTTGCAGGTGCTCTAGATTTTATTGAGCAACTTCCTTTGAGATTTAACACTCAAGTCGGAGAAAAAGGTGCCAATTTATCAGGAGGGCAACGCCAGCGTATTGCACTGGCAAGAGCTTTACTAACAAATCCACGCATTCTTATTTTAGATGAAGCCACATCAGCATTAGATTACATCTCAGAAGCACAGATTTTGGCAAGTTTACCTCAGATTTGTCAAAACAGAACCGTCATTAGTATTGCACATCGCCTCAATACATTAGCACATGCAGATTATATTTATGTTATAGACAAAGGACGGGTATTGGAAGAAGGAACTCATGTGGGTTTACTTGAAAATAACACACTTTATTACCAATTATGGAAACAGCAAATGCAATAATAATGTTTAAAAAACAAGAAAGGCTCGAAATACCGAGCCTTCAAGATATTACTGATAATTAGATCAATAATTAGTAAAGCATACGAGCACGGATTGTTCCTGGTAATGCTTTGAGCTTTTGTAACACTAACTCAGCTTGAGCCTTCGTTTGTGTTGTAATATCAATCACAACATAACCTACGTTGCCAGAGGTACGTAAAAATTGTGCTGCCACGTTGATGTTTTCTTCAGTAAACACTTTGTTGATGCTATTCATCATACCTGGTCGGTTCTCATGAATATGCAGTAAACGGTTTACATCATCACCATGGCTTGGTAACGATACTTCAGGGAAGTTAACTGCAGATAATGTAGAGCCGTTATCTGAATATTTCGCCAATTTACCTGCAACTTCATAACCAATATTTTCTTGTGCTTCTTGTGTTGAACCACCGATATGTGGCGTTAATATCACATTATCGAACTTGATAAGTTCAGATACAAACGGATCGTTAGGATCGTTATTTGCACCAGGTTCAGATGGGAATACGTCAACCGCTGCACCAGATAAATGCTTTGATTCTAACGCTTGTGCTAATGCAGGAATATCAACTACCGTACCACGAGAAGCGTTGATAAGAATTGAGCCTGGCTTCATGCGTTGAATTTCTTCATGCCCAATCATATTTTTTGTGGAAGGCGTTTCTGGCACATGTAAGCTGACAATATCACTCATATTCAATAGTTCAGATAAATGGCGAATTTGTGTTGCATTACCCAGTGGTAGCTTGTTTTCAATATCGTAAAAATAGACATCTAAACCGACACTTTCAGCCAAAATACCTAACTGTGTACCAATGTGCCCATAACCTATAATACCCAGTTTTTTACCACGAGCTTCAAAACAACCTTTGGCTTGCTTATCCCAAACTCCACGATGCGCTTTCGCATTTGCCTCAGGAATACGACGCAATAATAACAGTAATTCACCTAACACCATCTCAGCCACGGAACGAGTGTTCGAGAAAGGCGCATTGAAGACAGGAATACCGCGACGAGCTGCTGCTTCTAAATCAACCTGATTAGTCCCGATACAGAAGCATCCTACAGCAACTAATTTTTCTGCGGCTGCAAAAATTTCTTCTGTTAAATGAGTGCGGGAACGAAGACCAACAAAACGCGCATCACGGATAGCTTCTTTTAATTCTTCGTCCGATAATGCACCTTTATGATATTCAATGTTGGTATAACCCGCAGCTCTTAAGTTTTCTACTGCACTTTGGTGCACACCTTCAAGAAGTAGAAATTTTATTTTGTCTTTTTCCAAAGATACTTTGACCATTTACCCTGCCCTATCGTTATTACATTTAATGAAAAACAAAATCCTGTCTCATCAACATAACAAAAATAGAGTTTGTGGCAATACAACCGATTGCAGTGATGACAGAATAAGCGATAAAGAAAGCGATTTTCTACCGAGTAAAATGATTTTGACTTTGAAAAAGGCAGGATTTTAAAGAGAGATATAACTATGGTGTGATATATATCACTGAATTTGCATTTTCTAAAATAATTTTAAAAAGAGGTCGCCATCGCCACCTCTTTTTAGTCATCTTACTTAATAGTTTTAACTCCTTCAGACGTTCCCATTAAAACGACATTTGCACCACGATTAGCAAATAATCCTACTGTAACCACGCCTGGAATACTGTTAATTTTATTTTCCAGTTCAATAGGGTTAAGAATCGTTAAGTTATGAACGTCTAAAATAACGTTACCGTTATCTGTTACTACGTTTTCACGATATTCAGGTAAGCCACCCAGTTTAACTAATTCACGAGCCACATAAGAGCGTGCCATTGGAATAACTTCGACAGGTAGAGGGAATTTACCTAATACATCAACTTGTTTAGATTCATCAACGATACAGATAAATGTTTTTGCCACTCCCGCAATAATTTTTTCTCGCGTTAATGCGGCACCGCCACCTTTGATCATTTGCATCTGGTGGTTAATTTCATCAGCACCATCCACATAGATATCTAAAGAATCGACTTCATTACAGTCAAAAACAGGAATACCATAACTTTTTAGCTTTGCCGTTGATGCTTCTGAACTTGAAACAGTACCTTCGATTTGACCTTTTATTGTCGCTAATGCGTCAATAAAATGAGAAGCCGTAGAGCCTGTTCCTACCCCCACGATAGTGCCAGGTTTCACATATTCAAGCGCTGCCCAACCTACTGCTTTTTTCAATTCATCCTGAGTCATTTAAAAAAACCTTATTTATCACATTAATGGACTAAGAATAGCATATTGCATTCAAAACTAGCACGAGACACATCAAAAACTGAGAAGCAACATTTTAACTCATTACAACAAAAAATATGGCATAGTAAGCAACAGAACATAAATCAAAGAGAGTCTGTTAATGAAACGCCCTGATTATCGAGCATTACAAGCCCTTGATGCCGTCATTCGCGAACGTGGTTTTGAAAGAGCTGCACAAAAGTTATGTATTACACAATCTGCCGTTTCACAACGCATTAAACAATTAGAAAACTTATTCGGGCAACCGTTATTGGTGCGAACTGTTCCACCACAACCCACCGAGCAAGGGCAAAAACTACTGGCGTTATTGCATCAAGTAGAATTACTTGAAGAACAATGGTTAGGTGATGAAAATAGTGGCTCTACACCGCTTTTACTCTCTTTAGCGGTAAATGCCGATAGCTTAGCAACGTGGCTATTACCCGCTTTACACCCCGTATTAACACAACTGCCTATTCGACTTAATATCCAAGTTGAAGACGAAACGCGAACACAAGAACGTTTAAGACGAGGCGAAGTAGTGGGTGCAATCAGTATTCAGCCACAGGCATTACCAAGTTGCCTTGTTGATCAATTAGGCGCTCTTGATTACCTATTTGTAGCCTCTCCTGATTTTGCTCAACGCTATTTTGCAAACGGGGTCACTAAATCGTCGCTATTAAAAGCCCCTGCTGTCGCATTTGACCATCTTGATGATATGCATCAGGCATTTTTACAACAAAACTTTGGTTTATCTCCGGGCAGTGTACCTTGCCATATCGTTAATTCTTCCGAGGCTTTTGTGCAATTAGCAAAACAAGGGTCGACATGTTGTATGATCCCTCATCTACAAATTGCTAATGAGCTAAAGAGTGGAGAGTTGGTTGATTTAACGCCAGGGCTTTACCAACGACGTATGCTTTATTGGCACCGCTTTGCGCCAGAAAGTAGAACTATGAGAAAAGTGACAGACGCACTGGTTGATTTTGGCCGTAAGGTTTTAAAACAAGGTGAAGAATAACACAACTATTTTCATCTTCTAACACAAAAAATAGGCTTCATATGAAGCCTATTTTATTTTTATAACAATAAGATTATTGAGTACGTTTTAATTCAAAAACAACATCCACATAATCTTTAAATTCGATGCTTTGTTGTTCATACGTTTCTTGCACCGCAGCTGGCGCTTGGGCTTTTAATGCCATCGCATCCATACGCACTTGTGTGATTGGATAAGGTGTCGCCTCTGGTGCACGATAGCTTACGCTATAAACTGCACCTAAATCAGCACCAAAACCTTTCGCAACTGAGGTTGCTTGATCAATGGCATTTTTAATGGCCACTTCTCGAGCTTTTACTTTGTATTGTTCTGGATTATTTACGCCAAACTCAACGTTATTAATTTCATTTAAACCCGCCGCTAATGCGCCATCAAGTAACGTATTAAGCTGTTCTAATTTCTTAATTTTAACATTTACAGTACGTGTTGCGGTATAACCATTAATCACTGAACGCTCCGCTTTTTTATCATATTCATAGTTTGGTTGAGTACGAATATTAGCGGCCTCTATATCTTCCTTCACAACACCATTTTCTTTTAAGAAGGCAAAATATTTTGCAACACGCTCATCGACTTGTTTCTTAGCCTGAGCCGCATCTTTTGCTCTTTCGTTAACCTGAATATTTAATGTCGCCATATCAGGAGTGGCTTTAATTGTCGCATTACCAGATGTTGTAATATGTGGTCCTTCTGGTTCCGAAGCAGCTAGTGCAATGGAAGGTAATCCCAACGTAAACACGGATGCTAATACAATCGTTCTTAATTTCACAAAAAACCCCCTGACAAAATTAATTTTAATGTCCTGTTTTTAGGACTAAGAAGAACATTAGCATATATGATGTAAAGTTCTTTAAGATTAAAAGAGAGTTTTCCATCCTTGTGCAGCTAATTGAACAGCAATAAACCACATCACACATCCTACAAATAAATTAATAATGCGTTGAGAGCGTGTTTTGCTTAATATCGGCGAAAACCAAGCCGCAAGTAGTGATAACGCAAAAAACCAACTGATAGAAGCCAATATCGCACCAATCGTAAACCAAGGGCGAAGCTCTGTGGTTAATTGTCCACCAATACTGCCTATCACAACAAAAGTATCTAAATAAACATGAGGATTAAGCCAAGTTACGGCAATTAATGTCACAATCACACGCCAACGGCTTTTTACCTGATTTTCACTTTGTGACAATTCGATATCTTTTGAAAAAGCTGTTTTAAATGCATTCCAACCATACCAAAGTAAAAATGCCACTCCTCCCCATGTGATCAATAATAAAAGCGTTTCTGATTGACTAAGTAATGCACTGCCACCAAAAACACCTGCTGTTATTAATACAACATCACTTAATGCGCATAAAAATGCACTCATTAAATGAAATTGTTTTTTACTTCCTTGCTGTAAAACAAAAGCATTCTGAGCGCCTATAGGTAAAATCATGGCTGCACTTAATAAAAAACCCTGAAAAAAAGTTGTAAACATGCAAAATACCTTAATAATTATTCGTTAGATATTAGCTGAATAATAGAGGGATTTTGATATTAGAGGAAATGAATCATTCTTATTAATAATAAGAAAAACTAATGGTGATAAAATAAAGGGTTTGTAGGATTAATAAATATATAATAGCCATATTCATTAATAGTATGAAGATAAAATAAGACCAAATAGTGACATTGGGAATTACTAAAAAATAAGATCGCCAAAACAAATACAATATAACTCTATCAAAATACTGAAAGAAAAAAGCCACGTTATTAACGTGGCTCTATGCTATCTATTTTTGTGAGACTATTCTGCTTTCACTGTCGCACTTTGTGTTTGATGCATATAAACATCCATTTGTGGGAATGGAATACCGATATTATTTGCATCTAATGCACGTTTAAAATCTTCCATTAGATCCCAATAAACAGGCCATGCATCACCATTCGTTGTCCAAACACGGACCACAAAGTTTAATGAAGACGGTGCCATTTCATGTAAACGGATAGTCACACCTTGATCATGTTGAATGCGTTTGTCTTTCGCAACAACATCACCCAATACTTGTTTTACTTTATCAATATCAGCATCATAAGCCACACCAACAATAATTTGTGTACGGCGGTTAGGCTCACGGCTTAAGTTGATCACTTCACTACTGATAATTTTGCTATTCGGAATAACGATAATTTTGTCATCTGCTGAACGTAATGTCGTAGAAAAAATCTGTACATCCTTTACCGTACCTTCTACTGAACCAATCATGACATATTCATCTGTACGGATTGGACGGAAGATAACAATCAATACGCCTGCAGCAAAGTTAGACAGAGAGCCTTGTAGAGCCAAACCAACAGCTAAACCGGCAGCACCTAATACCGCGATAACAGACGCTGTTTGAACCCCTAATCGTCCTAATACCGCAATTAAGGTAAAAGCAACAACTGTGTAACGAACTAAAACAGATAAAAATGTCACAACAGTAGCATCAATATGGCGCAATGTGAGAACTCTTGCGACACCTTTACTGATCATTTTTGCGATAAAAAGACCAATAAATAGGATCAAGAAAGCGGCGACAATATTCACAGCATATTGAATAAAGAGCTCCTGATTTGCGACAAACCAACCTGTTGCTTCATCTAAACTAGCTGGTAATTCATTCATTAGACCACCTATTAAATCTTAAAAATGTAATGAGAAGAATAGTCATACAGTAGTATATTGTGGCATATTTCTTCCAAAAATATAGAGGATTTGTTAATTCCTTTTATTTTCCAGAATAAATAACCGATATTTCTGTAACATGGTAGCAAAATCATCTAATCCACAAAATGAGATACTTTCGTTATCGTAGTAACTCATGCCTTCTTCCATTTCATCTGTTTCAAAATGCAGTGTATTGGCTCTTATCATTACTTCTTCATCATCAATAGAAAGGCTATATTCTTTACCAATTAATTCCCACTGCCTTTCACTGCCTTTAATACCTTCCATTTCTTCAAAAATTTGATCTATCAGACTAATATCGCCCTGAATTTCATCATTCAACCAATAACCTATTGCTTCATGATCCATCGAAAAACGGGCTAGTATACCGCCAGTGAGATCTCGCTGAAATTCATAATCCATGGTGTACGCCCCTTGATTAAGCTGTCGCTTATTGAATAAAAAACATCTTATTCTTATTATGACAATAAATAACAAAAAACGGGAGGCTAATGCCTCCCGTTTGTTTATATAAAATACGTTTAAAGTAATAAATTAATCGTTATACCGTTGTTTGGAAAATAACTTGCTCCGCTTTGTCTGTATATTGTGCAAGTTGATCAAAGTTCAGATAACGATAAGTATCTTCTGCAGTTTCATCAACTTTATTAATGAAGTCCAGATACTCTTGTGGCTCAGGCAAACGACCTAACAATGACGCCACTGCTGCAAGTTCCGCAGAAGCAAGATACACGTTGGCTCCTGTCCCTAAACGGTTAGGAAAGTTACGTGTCGAAGTTGAAACCACCGTTGCACCATCAGCAACACGTGCTTGATTCCCCATACAAAGTGAGCACCCTGGAACTTCGATACGAGCACCACTTTTGCCAAAGATGCTGTAATAGCCCTCTTCCGTTAATTGTGCTGCATCCATTTTCGTTGGTGGTGCAACCCATAAACGCGTTGGTAATTGGCCTTTGTATTGATCAAGTAATTTACCTGCTGCACGGAAGTGGCCAATATTAGTCATACAAGAACCAATGAACACTTCATCAATTTTACTGTTCGCTACTTCAGATAGCAGTCGTGCATCATCAGGATCATTAGGCGCACATAAAATTGGTTCTTTGATTTCATTTAGATCGATTTCGATCACAGCAGCATATTCAGCATCGGCATCTGCTTCAAGTAATTGAGGATCTTTCAGCCAATTTTCCATTGAAGTAATACGGCGTTCAATTGTACGACGATCACCATAACCTTCAGCAATCATCCATTTCAGTAAGATAATGTTAGATTGTAAATATTCAATGATAGGTGCTTTATCCAATTTAATCGTACAACCAGCCGCTGAACGCTCTGCTGATGCATCAGCAAGTTCAAATGCTTGTTCTACTTTTAGTTCTGGTAAACCTTCAATTTCAAGAATACGGCCAGAGAAAATGTTTTTCTTACCTTTTTTCTCTACAGTTAATAAACCATCTTGAATAGCGTAATAAGGAATAGCATGAACTAAATCACGCAATGTCACACCTGGTTGCATTTTGCCTTTAAAACGCACTAGAACAGATTCTGGCATATCTAATGGCATTACCCCGGTAGCTGCAGCAAAAGCCACTAAACCAGAACCTGCTGGGAATGAGATACCAATAGGGAAACGAGTATGTGAGTCACCACCTGTACCGACGGTATCAGGTAACAACATACGGTTTAACCATGAGTGGATAATACCATCGCCTGGACGCAAAGAGACACCACCACGATTCATAATAAAATCAGGTAAGGTATGATGCGTTGTAACATCCACAGGCTTTGGATACGCAGCGGTATGACAGAACGATTGCATCACTAAATCAGCAGAGAAACCTAGACAGGCAAGGTCTTTTAACTCATCACGCGTCATTGGACCTGTTGTATCCTGAGAGCCCACAGACGTCATTTTCGGCTCACAATATTCACCTGGACGGATACCAGCACGACCGCAAGCACGACCGACCATTTTCTGCGCTAAAGAGAAACCACGGTTACTGTCTTCAATAGGTTTAGCATGACGGAACAACGTACTTGCAGGTAAACCTAATGATTCACGGGCTTTAGTGGTTAAACCACGGCCGATAATCAGAGGAATACGACCACCTGCACGAACTTCATCAATTAATACGTCTGTTTTCAATTCAAAGGTTTCCAGTAACTCATTCGTTTCATGGCTACGGATTTCACCTTTATATGGGTAAATATCAATGACATCACCCATATTTAATTTAGAAACATCAACTTCGATAGGTAATGCCCCAGCATCTTCCATAGTATTAAAGAAGATAGGCGCAATTTTACCTCCGAGCACAACCCCCCCTCCCCGTTTATTAGGAACGAATGGAATATCATCCCCCATAAACCAAAGTACAGAGTTGGTTGCTGATTTACGAGAAGAGCCAGTCCCTACAACGTCACCGACATAAGCCAGCGGGAAACCTTTTTTATTTAATGCTTCAATTTGTTTGATAGGGCCAACGCTACCTGGTTGATCAGGTTCAATCCCTTCGCGCGCATTTTTTAACATCGCTAAAGCATGTAAAGGGATATCTGGACGAGACCAAGCATCAGGTGCGGGAGATAAGTCATCGGTATTGGTTTCACCAGTGACTTTAAATACGGTAACCGTAATTTTTTCTGCTAATTCTGGGCGCTCAGTAAACCATTTTGCATCAGCCCAAGATTGCATAATTTGTTTAGCATACACATTGCCTGCTTTGGCTTTTTCTTCAACATCATAGAAGTTATCAAACATCAATAAGGTATGAGAAAGTGCTTTAGCTGCAATTGGAGCTAATTTATCGTTATCCAGAGATTCAATTAAAGCATGAATATTATAGCCACCTTGCATAGTACCTAATAATTCAACGGCTTTTTCTGGCGAGATAAGGGGTGATGTGGTTTCGCCTTTCGCGAGGGCAGTTAAAAAACCCGCCTTAACATAGGCAGCTTCATCAACTCCGGGTGGAACGCGGTTAACAATTAAATCAAGAAGGAATTCTTCTTCACCTTTAGGGGGATTTTTTAATAGCTCAACAAGTGCGGCTGTTTGTGTGGCATCGAGAGGTTTTGGAACGACACCTTCAGCTGCACGCTCTGCTACGTGCTTACGGTATTCTTCTAGCACGACTGTCTCCTCGCTTCTTTGTCATTTTGTATAACCCGGCTGTCTGCACCCTGTCTATAGGATGCCAGGTCAGAGGATCTTTTGCTCGCATAAAACATAAGTGGTTGTGAAATTATGCCCAGCTAAGGGGTATCAGCATAGCAAATCTTCAACACGATGTTAATTCGTTCACATAAAAGTAACATTAATCAAATTCAAATATCCACTTATTCAGATTAAAACACTTAAACAAAATATATAAGACGCATTTTTACCCAATTTTTTAGATAAAATACTATAAAGAATCTATGAAAATGAATAGGAATATGCGATTTATGATAAATTTTACGCAAAGAGTGACAAAAGATGAATCATCCTATTACTCTGTCACCGTAATAGGCTTTTCTTATAGAAAATAGTGACCACCAATAAACCTAATCGTCTCTCACTTCAAAGAGGGATCTCATTTAAAGAGAAATAGGTAAGCCCTATTGAGTTAAAAGAATAAAAGAAAATATATTAATCAAACACATGGTTAATAACTGCTGCGATTATTGATGTTCCAATCGCGACCAATACTAAATCATTCCCTACTATTTTCCATTCATACCCTTGATAATAAGGTAACTGATTTAGCATATTACTTGGAATTGCTTTTTTCATGATCCCTGGAGGAAGCGGTTTTCCTCGAACTAAATTTTTAGCTATACCTGGGGGAAGAGACTGATAACCCACAATATTGTTTCTTATTGCTAGAGCCCTTGCGTCCTTATAGGTTAAAGAAACGGAAACAAGACCGTGACTATTAATTTTTATTTCTGACGAAAAACCGTCATTTTTATTAAAGTTTCTATCATTATCATTCTGATAATGACGTCCTTTTTGATGCCCATTTCCATTTCCATTTCCATTTCCATTTCCATGAGGAGGATTAGCGAAAGAGCCTAAAGAAAATACCATCGTAAAAAATAATAGAAACAAGCGGAACGAAATGTGTTTACGCATCATAGATATCATCCAAAAATGAAAGTCATAATGAAAATAGGAGAATTAGTGCGTAAGTACAATGTCTAATATTCCGATAATATTTCAACCTAACGCATATAGCGAAAAACAACCTCATCTTAAATAAAAAAGAGCTAAGTCCTACAAAGAACTCAGCCCTTATCATTTAACCTGTTTTTATTAACTGTTTTCAGTAAATAAGCAGCTTATTTTTTCTTTTTCGCTTTTGGATTTGGCAGGTCAGTGATACTACCTTCAAATACTTCCGCAGCCATACCAATTGATTCGTATAACGTTGGGTGAGCGTGGATAGTTAATGCGATATCTTCAGCATCACAACCCATTTCAATTGCCAGACCAATTTCACCTAACAGTTCACCACCGTTAGAACCAACAATTGCACCACCGATAACACGATTAGTTTCTTTGTCGAAAATTAGTTTAGTCATACCATCAGCACAATCTGATGCGATTGCACGACCTGATGCCGCCCATGGGAAAGAAGCCACTTCATAGCTAACACCTTTCTCTTTCGCTTCTTTTTCTGTCATACCAACCCATGCAACTTCTGGTTCAGTATAAGCGATTGATGGGATAACTTTAGGGTCGAAGTAATGTTTTTTACCAGAGATAACTTCAGCTGCAACGTGACCTTCATGAACACCTTTGTGAGCCAGCATGGGTTGACCCACGATGTCTCCGATAGCAAAGATGTGAGGTACATTAGTACGCATTTGTTTATCAACATGGATAAAACCACGATCATCAACTTCAATGCCTGCTTTACCAGCGTCTAATAATTTACCGTTAGGTACACGACCGATAGCAACTAATACTGCATCGTAACGTTGTGGCTCTGCTGGGGCTTTTTTGCCTTCCATCGTTACGTAGATGCCATCTTCTTTTGCTTCAACCGCCGTCACTTTGGTTTCTAGCATCAGATTAAATTTCTTGCTGATACGTTTGGTAAATACTTTAACCACGTCTTTGTCAGCAGCAGGAATAACCTGATCAAACATTTCAACCACGTCAATCTGAGAACCCAGAGAGTGATAAACCGTTCCCATTTCCAGACCGATGATACCGCCACCCATAACCAGTAAACGTTCTGGTACGGTTTTCAGTTGCAGTGCATCTGTTGAATCCCATACTCGTGGGTCTTCATGTGGAATAAATGGTAATTCGATTGGACGTGAGCCGGCAGCAACGATTGCATTTTCAAAAGTGATGGTAGTTGTACCTTCACTACCTTCAACGGACAATGTGTGAGAACCAGTGAATCGTGCTTCGCCATTAACAACAGTCACTTTACGGCCTTTAGCCATGCCCGCTAAGCCACCGGTTAATTGAGAAATAACTTTGTCTTTCCAGATGCGAATTTTGTCGATATCGGTTTTTGGCGCATCAAAAACAACACCATGTTCAGATAATGCTTTCGCTTCTTCGATAACTTTAGCAACGTGGAGTAACGCTTTAGAAGGGATACAACCCACGTTCAGGCAAACACCACCTAAAGTAGAGTGACGTTCAACTAAAACTGTTTCTAAACCTAAGTCAGCGCAACGAAACGCTGCGGAATAACCCGCAGGGCCTGCACCGAGAACCACTACCTGTGCTTTAATTTCAGTACTCATCGTGACCTCATTATTTATTTGTCCGGCGAGTCAGACGAAAATCCATATTTAACACCGAGACTTACATACCGCATGCAGTTTACAGAAATGTTAATAAACTGAAAAGCGCTCTAACATGACGGATCTCACAACCTAAGATGTATGACTGTAAAATCCATCATCGCAATCAGAGAAACCGGCGCTAAGCACCGGTTTAAATAATTACATTACCAAACGACGTAAATCGCTCATGTACTGATTAATCAGAGTGATGAATCGAGCACCGTCAGCACCATCGATCACACGGTGATCGAAAGATAATGACATTGGTAGAATCAAGCGTGGTACGAATTCTTTACCATTCCATACAGGTTTCATAGAAGAACGGGAAAGTCCCATAATCGCAACTTCTGGTGCGTTAACGATTGGTGCAAAACCGGTAGTACCAATACCACCAAGGCTAGAAATTGTGAAACATCCACCTTGCATATCCGCAGCTGTCAGTTTACCCGCACGTGCTTTCTTAGAGACTTCTGCTAACTCATAAGACAGTTCGATAATGCCTTTTTTGTTAACATCTTTGAAAACAGGAACAACTAAACCGTTAGGTGTATCTACAGCAATACCGATATTGATGTATTTTTTCAGGATCAGTTTCTGTCCATCTTCAGAGATAGAGCTGTTAAAGCGTGGCATATCTGCCAGTGCTTTTGCTGCTGCTTTCATCACGAAGACTAACGGCGTGATCTTAACATCCAGTTTTTTCTTCTCTGCTTCTTTATTTTGCTGTTTACGGAATTCTTCAACCTCAGTGATATCTGCTTCATCAAACAGATTTACGTGAGGGATCATTACCCAGTTACGGCTTAAGTTAGCACCAGAGATTTTCTGGATACGGCTTAATTCAACTTCTTCAATTTCACCAAATTTACTGAAGTCAACTTTCGGCCAAGGTAACATGCCTGGTAATCCGCCACCTGCATTTGCAGGTGCTGATTCAGCACGTTTAATTAACTCTTTCACATAAGACTGAACGTCTTCACGTAAGATACGACCTTTACGACCCGTACCTTTCACTTTCGCCAAATTAACACCGAATTCGCGCGCTAAGCGACGAATAACAGGTGTTGCATGAACGTAAGCATCATTTTCAACAAACTCTTCTTTCGCTACTGGAGCAGTCGCTTGTGCTTTAGCAGGTGCTGCTGGGGCAGAACTTGCTGGCGCAGGCGCAGCCGGTGCTTGAGTAGCAGGTGCTGCACCCACTACTTCAAAGGTCATGATCAGTGAGCCAGTTTTCACTTTGTCGCCCACTGCAATTTTGATCTCTTTAACCACACCTGCAAAAGGTGCTGGCACTTCCATAGAAGCTTTGTCGCCTTCAACGGTGATCAGCGATTGTTCTTCAGTGATGGAATCACCTACTTTTACCATCACTTCAGTAACTTCAACTTCATCGCCACCGATATCTGGAACATTCACGTCTTTTACCGCAGAGGCTGCGGGTGCAGATGCAGCTGGAGCTGGTGCTGCTTGAGCAACCGGCGCACTACCTGCAACTTCAAATACCATGATAAGAGAGCCTGTGCTCACTTTATCACCGGTTGCAATTTTGATTTCTTTCACCACACCAGCAAATGGAGCTGGAACTTCCATAGAAGCTTTATCGCCTTCTACAGTGATCAGTGATTGTTCTTCAGCAATGCTATCGCCTACTTTTACCATCACTTCGGTAACTTCAACTTCGTCACCGCCGATATCTGGAACGTGAACTTCTTTCAGTGCGGCTGTTGCCGGCGTAGCAGCTGGTGCTGGTGTAGCTGCTTGTGCTGGTGCTGCTTGCGTGGCACCTTCTGCTTCAAAAATCATGATAAGAGAACCTGTTTGGACTTTGTCGCCCACAGCAATCTTGATCTCTTTAACCACACCCGCTTGTGGTGATGGGACTTCCATAGAGGCTTTGTCGCCTTCTACAGTAATTAAGGACTGTTCTTCCTCAATACGGTCGCCCACTTTCACCATCACTTCGGTGACTTCAACTTCATCAGCACCGATATCTGGGACTTTAATTTCAATAGACATTCACTTTACCTCTTACGCCAGACGTGGGTTTACTTTTTCAGGGTTGATGTTGTATTTATTGATTGCTTCTTCAACAACCTTCACATCAATCTCACCACGTTTAGCTAATTCACCTAATGCAGCAACAATCACATAAGAAGTATCAACTTCGAAGTGGTGACGCAGGTTTTCACGGCTATCAGAACGACCGAAACCATCTGTACCTAATACGCGATAATCATCAGCTGGAACATAAGTACGAACTTGTTCAGCGAACAGTTTCATATAGTCAGTAGAGGCTACAGCTGGTGCATCATTCATAATTTGAGCGATGTAAGGTACACGTGGTGCTTCAGATGGGTGTAGCATGTTCCAACGTTCACAATCTTGACCATCACGAGCCAGTTCAGTGAATGAAGTTACGCTATAAACATCAGAACCAATACCGTATTCAGTAGACAAGATTTGTGCTGCTTCACGAACGTGGCGCAGAATAGAGCCTGAACCCAGTAACTGAACTTTACCTTTCGCGCCTTCCAGTGATTCCAGTTTGTAGATACCTTTACGGATACCTTCTTCAACACCGGCTGGCATTGCTGGCATATGGTAGTTTTCGTTGAGTGTAGTGATGTAGTAATAAACGTTTTCTTGTTTATCACCATACATACGCTCTAAACCGTCTTGCATGATAACAGCAACTTCATAAGCGAATGCCGGATCATAAGAGATACAGTTAGGAATAGTCAGCGATTGAATATGGCTATGACCATCTTCATGCTGTAAGCCTTCGCCGTTCAGTGTTGTACGACCTGACGTACCTCCGATTAAGAAACCACGCGCTTGTTGATCGCCTGCAGCCCAGCATAGGTCGCCAATACGTTGGAAACCAAACATTGAGTAGTAGATATAGAATGGGATCATTGGCAGATTGTTAGTGCTGTAAGATGTTGCAGCAGCTAACCAAGATGCGCCTGCACCTAGCTCATTGATACCTTCTTGCAGAATTTGACCTTTAACGTCTTCTTTATAGTAAGCAACTTGCTCACGATCTTGAGGCGTATATTGCTGACCATTCGGGCTGTAAATACCGATTTGACGGAACAGGCCTTCCATACCAAAAGTACGTGCTTCGTCGGCAATAATTGGCACTAAGCGATCTTTGATAGATTTATTTTTCAACATTACGTTCAGTGCGCGAACGAAAGCGATCGTTGTAGAAATCTCTTTAGATTGCTCTTCCAGTAATTGGCTGAAATCTTCCAGTGTCGGAATATCCAGTTTTTCTTCAAAACGTGGACGACGTGCTGGTAGGTAACCGCCTAAATCCTGACGACGTGCGTGCAGGTATTTATATTCTTCTGACTCTTTATCAAAAGTAATATAAGGCAGATCTTTGATCTGCTCATCAGCAACAGGAATATTGAAACGATCACGGAAATGGTGAACGCCATCCATGTTCATTTTTTTAACTTGGTGAGCGATGTTTTTACCTTCTGCCGTTTCACCCATACCATAACCTTTAATGGTTTGAGCTAAAATAACAGTTGGTTTGTTTTGAGTATCTTTTGCTTTTTGGAATGCGGCAAAGACTTTCTTCGGATCGTGCCCACCACGGTTTAATGCCCAGATCTCATCATCAGTCATATCTTTAACTAATGCGGCAGTTTCTGGGTAACGGTTGAAGAAGTGCTCACGAACATAAGCGCCATCACGAGATTTAAAGGTCTGGTAGTCACCATCCAGAGTTTCATTCATTAATTGAATGAGTTTACCTGAAGTGTCTTTACGCAGAAGCTCATCCCAACGATCGCCCCACATTACTTTGATAACGTTCCAGCCAGCACCTGCAAAGATACCTTCTAGTTCATTAACAATTTTGCCGTTACCTGTAACAGGGCCATCAAGACGCTGTAAGTTACAGTTAACAACGAAGCACAGGTTATCTAATTTTTCGCGAACTGCGATGGTGATTGCACCTTTAGATTCTGGCTCGTCCATTTCGCCATCGCCTAAGAACGCATAAACAGTTTGTTTAGTTGTGTCTTTTAAGCCACGGTGATTTAAATATTTCAAGAACTTAGCTTGATAAATCGCAGATAGAGGCCCCAGACCCATAGAAACTGTTGGGAACTGCCAGAATTCAGGCATTAATTTAGGATGTGGATAAGAAGATAAGCCTTTACCACCAATTTCTTGACGGAAGTTGTTTAATTGCTCTTCTGTTAAACGACCTTCTAAGAATGCACGTGCATAGATACCTGGGGAAATATGACCTTGGAAGTAAACCAAATCACCGCCATCAGTTTCATTTTGCGCACGGAAGAAGTGATTAAAGCACACTTCATATAATGTTGCAGAAGATTGGAATGACGCCATGTGTCCGCCGAGTTCCAAATCTTTTTTGGATGCACGCAGAACCATCATTACTGCGTTCCAGCGAATAGCAGAACGAATACGACGCTCTAATTCCAGATTGCCAGGGTAAGCGGGTTCATCTTCAGCAGGAATGGTATTGATATAATCACTGTGTACAGAGCCACCTAAAGCAATATTAAGACCGCCATTACGGGCTTGTTTTAATACCTGATCAATCAGGAACTGTGCACGCTCAACACCTTCTTCACGGATGACCGAGTCGATCGCTTGTAACCAGTCGCGAGTTTCGATCGGATCCACGTCATTTTTCAGCATATCTGACATGGTGTATTCCTTATCTGTTATCTGTTTTTAATGGTTATGGGAGCCTATCTTCCCGTTATACCCATTTGATATGACGGGAAGATAGACCCTGCTGTTATTACCGCTATCCCTGAAAATGACAGGGAGATAGGTAGTACAGACTCAGCGGTCAGGATCTGTGCTACTAAAATAAATCAGGGTGTTGTTGGAGCCGGCGCAAAGAGCGCTCACGGCGAGTATGTTCACGACTCATGTCCAACAAAACATCTTCAATAAAGGCTAAGTGACGATGTGAAGCTTCACGCGCGACCTCTGGCTCTCTATTAATAATAGCCTGATAAATCTGACTACGATGCTCACTTACTGCCGTTAACATCTCTTTACGTGTGTAAAGAAACTCAAAATTCTGGCGGATATTTTGCTCAAGCATAGGCACCATGCATCGTAATAAATGCAATAAAACAACATTATGAGCCGCTTCAGTGACAATTAATTGATATTGCAATACGGCTTCAGACTCAGCGACTAAATCACCCTTTTCATGAGCCTGCAAAATACAATCATGACTTGCTTTGATACGAGCGAGATCTTCATCAGTACCGCGTAATGCCGCATAATAAGCAGCAATACCTTCAAGGGCATGACGCGTTTCTAAGAGATCAAATTGAGATTCGGGATGTCCGCTAAGCAGTTGAGCTAAAGGATCACTAAAACTTTGCCAGAGATTATGCTGAACAAATGTTCCACCACCTTGGCGACGAAGTAAAAAACCTTTAGCTTCTAATTTTTGAATAGCTTCGCGCAATGAAGGGCGAGATACATCAAATTGTTTCGCCAGCTCACGCTCAGGTAAGAGTTTCTCTCCTGGACGCAGAGTGCCTTCTAAAATCAGATGCTCAAGCTGTTGCTCAATGACATCAGAAAGCTTAGGTTGGCGGATTTTTGTATAAGCCATATTGCTGGAAACCATTATTGGATAACTATTACCTTTGTGATTGAGTTGTCAATTGGTAATACCAATTTAATATAACGGATAATAAAGTAACAAAGTATTCACTAACTGTCCATACAGTTGTTGAGCGAAATCATAAAAACCTGCAAAATTTAACAAATTATTTTAAAAATTCATCAAAAGTGATAACTAGATCTCATTATCCAGAAACGTTAAAAAATATATTTTTTAACGTTTTTTAAACACATAAACAGTCAAACTGAAGCGTGACAGCAATTATTAAATGAATAAAAATGCAATATACTTACCTTTTCAACTCACTTTGGTGCTGTTGTTCTGTTAACAAACCTCGGAAATAATCCCAATCAAAATGAGGCCCTGGATCTGTTTTTCGATTTGGTGCAACATCACTATGCCCTGTTATGTTCTCTTTAATCGCAGGATAAAGAGCAATAAGCGATTGCGTTATCTTGACTAATTGCTGATATTGTTTTGTTGTAAAATCACAATTATCAGTGCCTTCCAGCTCTATACCAATAGAGAAATCATTGCATTTTTCTCTACCTTTATATAAAGAAACGCCTGCATGCCACGCTCTATCGGTAAAAGGCACATATTGCACAATTTCACCATCACGCCGAATAAGACAATGAGCTGACACCCTTAAATCGATTATCTCGCTAAAAAAAGGGTGGTCTTGCTCGGATAACGTATTGGTAAATAGCTTATCAATATAAGGCCCACCAAATTCGCCTGGTGGCAAACTGATATTATGAACAATCAGCAAAGAGGGAACTTCACCATCAGGCCTTTTATCATGATTCGGTGAAGGCACTTTTCTTGCATCAATAAGCCAACCTTGTTTAATTTTCACATCAACCCTCTTCTGCGGTGTTTTAGTTATTATCAATAATTTGTCTAAGTCATATTCATCAATAAATGCGAATTTACTCTCAATAATAAAGGCTAAATGTGTATATCTCCGTTTTCTTTTCGATATTTTACTCAAAGCTTATTTTATCTATTCGCAAATAAAGTCCTTTTTTTTCATACTTCTAGTGTCTATTAATCAAGGAGAATGCTAGATGAACATACTTAATTATCACTCATCCGAAAATGGTTTCACCCTAATGGAACTCATGATCGTGATTGCCATTATTTCTATTTTAAGCTCTGTCGCGATCCCAGCTTATCAAGGTTATATCCAAAAAGCGGCTTTAACCGATATTTTGCAAACCCTCTCCCCTTATCGTTCTGCTGTTGAGTTATGTCGTTATGAAAACGAACCTCGGTATTGTAATTCTGACTCAACATTTATGCCGCCACAATTTCGAAGCCGATATCTTTCTGAAATAGCCGTATTAAATGGTGTCATTAATGCAACTGGCAAAGCACAACTTGAAGGCCTCTCCATTGTAATGTCTTTAGAAAAAAACGCGGATGATTATCTTCCTATATGGAAAACACAATGCTCGGCAAATAATCCTAAGTTACAAAAACAATGTACTGAAATATTCAAATCACATTAATACGTTGTCGATATTAGGGAGCATTCACATTGAATGTTCCTTACTCTAAACAACATAAGACAACACTAATAAAATAAATATAAAAGGTGAATAATGGATATCACACACTCAGCAACAGAATTTATTGAACATCTATTACGCCATAGCATTTTAATGCGTGTCTCTGATTTACATATTGAACCTCAACAATTCAATTTTAGAATTAGGGCCAGAATAGATAGCCATTTATATTTATTTTCTCCTCCTCCGAATGAGTTTTCGAAAGAAATAGTGACACGTTTAAAAATATTGGCTAACTTAAATATTGCAGAAAAACGCTTACCTCAAGATGGACAATTTAATTGGTTTTATCATGAAAAAGAATACTCTATACGAATAGCAACACTCCCCACACTTTATGGTGAAAAAGTTGTTTTACGGCTTATCAATAATTTACAGCAACCCGAATTAAATCATTTAGGTTTTCAATCTTCTCACTTAGCTTTATTAAAAAAATATTTAAATTTACCGCAAGGAATGATCCTAGTTACAGGGCCGACAGGAAGTGGAAAAACACTGACATTATATAGCTGCTTACACTATTTAAATAAAGATAACCGCAATATAAATAGTGTCGAAGATCCCATTGAATTACCGATAAATGGGGTTAATCAAATTCAAATTTGTGAAAAAGCCGGGATCTCATTTACCACAATATTACGCGCACTTTTACGTCAAGATCCGGATATTATAATGGTGGGCGAAATTCGCGATCCATCAACTGCTGAAATGGCAATAAAAACAGCACAAACAGGCCACCTTGTTTTATCCACTTTGCACACTAATTCCGCCAGCGCCACTTTAATGCGATTACACAATTTAGGCATTGCAAAAGATCTTATTCACTCTTGTATCAGTTTGATTATTTCACAGCGATTAGTGCGTTGTTTATGTCCACATTGTAAAACCTGCTTACCCAATAAGAAACAGATTAATATCAAGGAAGAAATTATTGAATTACCGAACTGGCAAGCAATAGGTTGTCAACAATGTTGCTCTGGCTATAAAGGCAGAACAGCAATCTATGACTGTTTTGAACCAACAAAACACACACATGCATCTCCCTATAATTTACTCTATTCAGGTCTTTTATTAATTAAACAAGGAATAACAACACTTGAGGAAGTTTATCAAACACTGGGAGATATTAAATGAGATTACAGAAAATTTATTGTTACGATGCATTAAACTATCAACATGAATGGTGCTCAGGAAACATTCTCGCATCATCAAGTAATGAAGCCTTTATTAAATTAACACAGCAACAAAAAACCCCCATAAGAATACGCTTATACAAAATCGTAATATTTCAAGAAAGTGATAAAAAATATCGTATTCAATTACTTGAACAACTCGCATTATTACTTCACTCCGGCTTAGCACTCCTGCCAGCTTTAACGCTATTAAAAAATGAGTGTCGTTATACTCATTGGCAATGTGTGTTAGACGATATTATTTTTAACTTAATGCAAGGTGGCACATTTTCAAAACAATTAAGCCGTTATCCTGTTTATTTCCCGCTTTCATTAGTACGTTTTATTTTTATTGGTGAAGAAAGCGGAAAACTAGATGAAGTCATTACACTTCAAATCGTACAATTAAAAAAGCGACAAGAGGTAATTAAAAAAATAAAAAAAGCGTTTAAATATCCATTTTTTTTACTCGTTATTTTATTTTCTATTACTAGTCTTATGTTGCTATATGTTTTACCTGAATATCAATCTTTATACGGCGCATTTAATACAGAACTTCCCACTTTAACATTAGCACTAATTGCTTTCTCACAATGGTTTTCTAACTATATTGTGATAATGGTCATTTTCTTTATTGGGCTAATGTTGTTTTATCATTTTATTCGCCATTATTCACCGCTCTTTTATTATTATGAACAAGCAACCTTTCTTCATCTACCTTATTTAGGTTCCCTATTAAAAAACCATCAACTCTATCTTATTTTTCAGATAATCAGTATTACACAACAAGCAGGGCTACCATTATTGCAAGGCTTAAAGATTATTATTGAGCAACTCACACATCCTATTTATAAACGCCTACTTTTACAAATGAGTGAGCATATTACACAAGGAAAGTCATTAAGTTCATTTATGAATAACAAGCCTTACTTCCCCCCTATTTGCTATCAATTTATCATTTGTGCAGAGAATTCAGGGCAGTTACTCTATTTTTGTCAGCAATTAAGTGATTGGTTTTATCAACAACTTGACGAGCAGTTAAATACAATCAGTACATGGTTAGAACCGCTACTAATGGCGATAATTGCATTGATTGTTGGTACATTAATCATAGCAATGTATCTTCCTATATTACAGTTAGGTGATACTATACAATGAATCACAAATTTTATGAGTAATATGCTATTGTGAGTTTTCTCGCTAAGTAATTGATTGATGATAATTCTCTTACTGATTATGAGCTAAGGTGTCAGGGTAGCAGAAAATCATCTATCATAATAACCGAATAAAACCTAAATATTGCGGTTATTATCTTGCGATAAAAACAAATTTAGGCTTTAGAATACCCAGGCTAATAGTAAATTTTCATTCATTAAAAACAGATAAACACAATGGCTTATACGGTTGCTCTTACAGGTGGAATAGGGAGTGGTAAAACCACTATTGCCAATGCTTTTGCCTCATTAGGTGTACCTCTTGTTGATGCGGATGTTATTGCTCGATTAGTGGTAGAGCCTCATTCTTTCGGGCTAAATGCATTGCACCAGCATTTTGGTGACAGTATTCTATTACCTGATGGCTCCTTAAACCGAGCCCATCTACGCCAGATTATTTTTCAAAACGATGAAGAAAAAACCTGGGTCAATAATCTTCTTCACCCCTTGATACAGCAAGAGACCCAAAGGCAAATACAACAAATTAAAACTCCATATTTTATTTGGGTTGTTCCTTTATTAATTGAAAATAAATTAACTCACTTAGCCTCTCGTGTTCTTGTCGTTGATGTCACACAAGAAGAACAAATAGCAAGAACGATGAAACGAGATGGCGTAAGTCGGGAGCAAGTGCTCAATATTTTAAAAGCGCAAGCTCAAAGACAAGAACGATTAGCCGTCGCTGATGATATTATTGAAAATCACGATAATAGCCAAAATATAATTGGGAAAGTTAAGCAACTCCATCAGCATTACTTAGAATTAGCTCAACAAGCGTTACAGGACAACTGCCATGAGTGATGACATCACAACAATCATCTTCGAACATCCCCTTAATGAAAAAATGCGTTCATGGCTTAGAATTGAAAACTCATTGATTCAAATTAACAGTTTTCATGCAATTGATTCGTTACCCACTGCACTCTCTTTTTTCCGTGCGATATCAGAATTTATTGAAGTACTTGATCGTGGTGAAATTCGAGCTGAATTGCTTAAAGAATTAGAAAAAAGACAAAAAAAATTACAACAATGGCTTTCATTTCCAAATGTTGATAAAGAGATTGTAACTCAAATTATTAATGAATTGTCCGAAAATGCCGCCGTCTTAAGTCAAGCTCCACGAATTGGCCAGCACTTAAAACAAGATAAAGTGATAAGTTTGGTAAAACAGCGCCTAAGTATTCCAGGCGGATGCTGTAATTTCGATGTGCCAGCATTACATTTGTGGTTAAGTTTGCCTCAAACCATCCGTGACGAAAAATTACACAGTTGGAAGGCAGGCTTATTACCATTACAAAATGCATTAAATAGCTTATTAACGCTCATTCGCCAATCAGATACATTTAAACCTGCATTAAGTCATCGTGGTTTTTACCAAGACAGTGCTGAAGAAGGCGAACTACTACGTATTAAGATAGCTATTGACCACCAGATTTACCCTCAAGTCTCTGGTCACAAAAATCGTTACGCGATCCGCTTCTTACCACTTGATAGTGAAAGTGGAACAATACCGCTAGAACTACCCTTTGAGATTGCTTGTTGCTAACATTGTGCTTATTAATATGAACACCTATCGCGCCAATGAAATCGAGGAGAGATAATGAGCGAAGAATTAATTGTAAAATGTCCAACCTGTCAAACAGAAGTTGTTTGGAATGAAAGTAGCCCTTATCGCCCTTTTTGTAGCAAACGTTGCCAACTGATTGATTTAGGTGAATGGGCTGACGAATCAAAGCGTATTCCAAGCCAAAGCGATATTAATGATAGCGATGACTGGAGTGAAACGCCGCAACCTGAACCTAAAGATTTTTAATGCTCATTATGGACATAAAAAAATAGCCACTCCAATGAGTGGCTATTTTATTTATAACTGCGTTAATTTATATACTTTTACTTTTGTAATAACGCCACAATAGTGCGGTTAGCAGGCGGAAAATCATCAGCATTTAATGAGGCAATAGACGTCCATTTTGAATCTTGCCCTTCTTTGCCATAGGGCGCATTATCCCATTGTGTCACTAAGAAAAAAGATAATGTAATGTGCCTATCTGGAAAATCATGCTCTACCGTTTTAAAAAGCGAGTACTGTGTTACATCAATACCAATCTCTTCTTGTAATTCCCGCACTAACGCCTGCTCAGGGGTTTCTTTATCTTCTAATTTTCCACCTGGAAATTCCCAAAACCCCCCCATATGTGATTTTAAAGGGCGTTGAGTGATAAAGACATTATCGTGTTGATCACAAATAATACCCGCAGCAATATGTAGCTTTTTTTTATCCATTATAGACAACCTATTGAATAGTCCAGTTATTATAACCACTTAATATTATTATAACGTATATCCAATAGCGCGACTCTGGTTTTCTTTTCCTTGATTATCTTGATAAATTAACGATAAATAGGTAAGAATCCAAACTGTGCTAATGTTTGGCAAATAATACCTACAGCACCAAAAGCGATAACAGCATAAATTAATCCTTTCCCCCCCCATACTTTAAAACCTGAGTTTGGAAATTTCTCACGCGCTTTCAGTGCCATCACTGCTGGGCAAATAATTGCCCATATACAAGCAGCCGTTCCCGCATAAGCAATCGCAATTAAGAAACCATTAGGGAAAAGTAAACATAATAGTAAAGGTGGAGTAAAACATAGAATACCCGATTTTAAGCGCCCTGTTTTGTTATCTTCAAATTTTAGTGACGCTAAAATATAGTCGAATAGACCAATCGCTACCCCTAAAAATGAACAGAATACGGCACTAATAGAAAACCATAATAAAAAACCTTCAATATATTTACTATTTAATACAGTATATAAAGAATCGATAAAAGCATCTAAGTTACCGCCTTTTTGGATAATTGTAATAAATTGCTCTCGAGGCAAATTCCCCATTGTGCCAATCATCCAAAGTAAATAAATAACCAAAGCTAAGACACAACCAATAACACAACTTTTTACTACTTTTCTTTCATTTTCATGATAAAGCTTATAAAGACTACAAACATTACCATGATAACCAAAAGAGGTAATAGCATAAGGAATAATGATAAAAATAAAGGGATAAAGATATAATTGACTTTTACCTTCAAAAGTTGCACTAAATAATAAATCACCTCTTGCTTTAAAGAACAATCCAGAAAATGCTAATACAAATAAAACAATCTTAATAAATAAAAATATTGAGGTTAAACGACTTGCACAAGCCCCTCCCCACCATATTGTTGCACCAAGCACTATCGTAAATACAAAGAATATCACTCTAAGATTCAGATTAATGCCATACAATAATGAAGCTTCATGAATTATCGACCCTGCAGCAGAAATATAAGCATAAATTAATATATATAATACAAATATTAATGATGCATTAGCCAGATAACACGCCCATTTAGGTAATAATTCTTTCGATATATGAAAATAGTTTGTTCCTGTGCCATATTTCGATATACATTCAAGAATATAAATTCCAGAATGAAACATAAAGAAGCAGACAATAAATAAAATAAAAAGTGAATTAATAAACCAAGCACCAGACATAATTGTTGGTAGGCTGAACATGCCTGCGCCAATCATGGCGCCACCCAACACAAATCCCCCTACAATAATTGAGGGTTCTTTATTTACCGACTTATTTTCCATTTTTTAGTCCTTACTGAAATAAGGATAGGGCTCTCGCATTGCACGAGAGCCATTATTATTGTGGAGTATTATTTTATTTGATTGGTTTTAATCTAGCAGTAAAGTGTCTTAATACAGGTGGTTCATATTCGAACTCAAGACCTTTAAGTGTTGCAAACTTCTCTTTTAAACCAATCAATGCGTCAGCAATATAATCCATGTGATCGTTTGTATAAACACGACGAGCAATCGTCAAACGCATAAATTCCATATCTGCATGTTTTTGCTCACCTGTCGCTGGGTCACGACCTAATAAGAACGAACCAATTTCAACAGCGCGAACACCAGACTCTAAGTAAAGCGCATTAATTACAGCTTGCGCTGGGAATTGATCACCAGGAATATGTGGCACTAATTTTTTACAATCGACAAAAACCGCATGGCCTCCTGTAGGATATTGAATTGGAATACCCGCTTCACGGAGACGATCCCCCAAATATTGTACCTGACCAATACGATAGTGCAGATACTCTTCTTCTGTTCCCTCTTCTAAACCTTGCACCATTGCCGCCATATCGCGGCCCGCCAGACCACCATATGTGACAAAGCCTTCCATCGGTACACAACGTTGTCTTGCTAACGTGAATATTTCTTCATTATCACGAATAGAAACTAAACCACCAATATTTAACAATGGATCTTTTTTCGCTGACATGGTTAAAGCGTCAGCATATTTATACATGTCCAAAATAACTTCTTTGATGGTTGCATTTTTATATTTAGGATCACGCTGTTTAATGAAATACGCATTTTCACAGAAACGCGCTGAGTCCATCACAACAAAAATACCGTGCTGTTTGGCAATTTCATAAACTTCTTTTAAATTATCCATTGCAACAGGCTGACCTCCAGCACTATTACAGGTCACTGTTGAAACAATAGCGACAATATTATCAGCACCATGTTTAGCTATATTTTCTTTTAATTTAGCAATATCAAAATTGCCTTTCCAGTCATCATAAGTTTCTGAATCAAACGCTTTTTCAGTTACAATATTAATGGCTTTACAGCCATTTAATTCAACGTGTGCAGCTGTTGTGTCAAAATGGAAGTTAGAAATAAAAACAGGGTTTTTCGCTTTTCCATCTTTTTGTTTATATTTTAATAATACTGGGAAAAGAATATTTTCAGCACCACGCCCTTGGTGAGCAGGAATAATATAATCGTAGTTAAATAACTCTTTGGCTTTGTCTTTTAAATCATAATAGTTTCTTGAGCCCGCATAAGCTTCATCACCTGTAATCATTGCTGCCCACTGATGATCACTCATTGCGTTAGTACCAGAGTCTGTTAATAAATCAATATAAACAGCATCGCTCGGTAATAGAAATGGGTTATATCCAGCTTCTTTTAATGCAGCTTCACGTTCTTCTCTTGATGGAACACGAATTTTTTCTACCATTTTAATACGGAATGGTTCTACGATTCTTTTAGCCATGATAATACCTTTAATATATATTAAATTATAAAATTAAAAATAAATAAAATAGTCTTCCCATTTAAAAAATGAGAAAAGAGTATTACTTTATTTTGGATAGATATAAAAAAGGATTATTTTTCAGGAAAGAAGAAGGCGAGTTCAGAATCAATATTAAACCATTTCTTCAATCTGAAGAAACCTCTTAATATTATCAAAACATTAAATGATGAGAACATACTTTAACCCTTATCGTCAGGAAATAGTACAATTTACATGCTAATTTATATAACAGTTAAACTAAATTAGTAATATAACAATAGTATATTTCGGACAAAAATCACATTATTTACTTTTTCATTATGAATTAACGTGATCACAATCACTTCTTTAATTCGTCAATAAATTATTTTTTATAGTTTGTAATTTTTATTGATATCATTAAGTGTCAATACTTGTATTTAAATTACATATTCATAATCTTAAAATGAAAATTCAATAAACTTACTTTTTATCATGATTAATCACTTAACAATAAAGACATGATATTTTTACTTTTATAAACCTTTTTTTATTCATTAAAATGAAATAATAATTCATGAAATTTTTATTTCATAATACAACATCAATAAACTTATAAATAACAAATGAAAAGGGATTAACTTTTCATTTTCTATTTACTAGAACCTCCTCTCATTATTTTTCTTTTCTTTATAAAAAATAAAAAACTGTGAATAAATATAGAAAAATTGATGTTAGTTTAGACAGGAGAAAAAAATAACACTCTAGATTATAACCATGAAAATCAATACGGTAGGTAAAATTCAATTAAATCATTTGTTTGATTAATACTACTCCCAACATTAATCATTTTAGTTATGTCGATATTTTATATTAAAACCAATGGAAATTTATCTTTATTTCATCGATTTTTAATTTCTTTTCATATTGAGAGTGACCGGTATTTATTATTTTCAAATTAACGATAATATAAAAACATTAATTATTATCTTGCTATATTTAAGCCATATTATTTATATTTGAATTAATACCTTTATATTGAGGTAAAATGAGAAAAAAAGTTATTTTATTAACACTATTAAGTGGGTTTTCAGCCAGTGGATTAACAGCAAATGATGCCAATTATTTAGGCTCAATGGGAGAATCGCGACGCGCGTTACAAGATAGCCAACGTGAAATAAATCAACTGATAGAACAAAATCGCTATCAACAACTCCAAGAAAACACATTAGATGCCTCACCCCCGCCTACACTTATTACTGAATCAGAGCATTGCTTACCTATAAATGGTGTTTATGTTCAAGGCATTACTTTGCTTAATGATAAAGATCTTGATGCACTATCACCATTACCAGAGCAATGTATTAAAAGTGCTGACATTAACCGTTTAGTCAAAGAGTTAACCCAACGCTACCTTCAACATGGTTATATCACTGCCAGAATACAATTTTTACGTCCTAATGAAGAGCAACAGCTTGGATTGTATGTTATCGAGGGTTTCATTGAAAAAATACAAGGTGGTGACCGAGGCGTTAACACGACGTTACTGTTCCCTCAAGTTGAAGGCGAGCCTCTAAAGCTATCAAAACTTGATCAAGGTCTGGATCAAGCAAACCGTTTGCAATCCAATAAAGTTAAACTGGATATATTACCAGGTACACAATTGGGTGGATCTATTATTCAGCTCACCAATCAACGCCAAGCACCGTGGCATTTGAATGTTTCGAGTGATAATTATGGACAGAAAAACTCAGGGCGCTGGTTAGTTCGTACTAATGCAAGCTTAGACAGTCCATTGGGATTATCCGATTTTGTCAGCGTCAATGCCAGCATCACCACAGACAACCCAAACACACGCTTTAACCGCGCTTACACTCTACTCTATTCTTTACCTTATGGTGCATTGACATTCAGCACTTTTGGTAGCTATTCGGAGTATGAGTTTCATCAGGCATTACAAACACGCACCGTACGCTTATCCGGTAATACCACACAAGTGGGTTTAAGGGGGGATTACGCTTTTTATCGTAGTCAAAAACAGATAGATACCTTAAACATGCAGGTAACTCATAAACGGATACGTAACTATTTCAGTCAAATACGTCTTGATCTAAGTAGCCCTGCACTCACAACTGTAGAGCTCGGTATCAACCATTTACACATTATCCCCAACGGCGTTGTGAGTGTTAATTTAAGTGCAGAAAAAGCCATTAGTTGGTTTGGTGCAGATGAATCACCACGTGTTGCTAATGGCAATGGTAATGACTATCGCTTTACAAAAGTTAAGCTTTTTGCCAATTGGCAACACCGTTTTTCATTGTCAGATTCTACATTTTTATTCAACAGCGCTTTCTTTGGTCAATATAGCCCTGACACCTTACCCGGTGTTGAATGGCTCAGTTTAACCGATAAAAATGCGATCCGTGGTTTTGATCAAAGCACTCTTTCCGGGGATAACGGAGGTTATTTACGTAATACTCTTTCTTATCCTTATCGAATAAACACCTTTTCAATCACCCCTCGAATTGGCCTAGATGCAGGTCGTGTTCAACAACATGGCAACTATGAAGGATGGCGTAGTGGCTATGGGCTAAGTTCGGGCTTAAATCTTCAATATCAAAAAGCACAATTTGATATCGATGTCGCTAAGGGGCATTTGCTTTACAACCAAACGAATTCCAATAAAACCAAAGACCCTACTCAAGTGTTAGTTAGATTTTCATATTTATTTTGATCCACACTCATAGCAATAAACGGAGAAAACTCTATGAACTCAAAAAACTTCAAGCTCTCTCCTTCGGGTAGGCTTGCTGCATCTTTAGCGATTATTTTCGTCTCACTAAATGCATATGCTGGCGGTATTGTTCCTGATTCGGGCAATCAAGGACCGAATGTTTCATCTGTCAATGGTGGCACTCAAGTCATTAATATCGTTACACCAAATAGTGAAGGTATTTCTCACAACCAATATCAAGATTTTAATGTAGGCAAACCTGGCGCTGTTTTTAATAACGCCTTAGAAGCTGGACAATCACAGCTAGCAGGGCAATTAAATGCCAATAGTAATTTAAATGGGCAAGCCGCCTCTTTAATTTTAAATGAAGTTGTTAGTCGTAACCCATCATTTTTACTAGGTCAGCAAGAAGTCTTTGGTATTGCTGCGGAATATGTCCTTTCTAACCCAAATGGCATCACCTGCGATGGTTGTGGATTTATTAATACCAGTCGCTCTTCTTTAGTCGTAGGTAATCCACTGTTTGAAAACGGTCAGTTGAAAGGATATAGCACGCTTAATAACACGAATTTACTTTCTATTGGTAAAAACGGTTTATATGCACCAGGTCTTTTAGATCTAATAGCACCACGTATTGATAGCAAAGGAAAAATAACTGCTGCTGAAATTTCAGCGTTAACAGGACAAAACACCTTCTCTCAACGTTTTGATATTCTTTCATCACAAAAACCAACTTCTGCATTAGATAGCTATTTCTTCGGAAGTATGCAATCTGGCCGTATTCGTATTATTAATACCGCAGAAGGAAGTGGTGTTAAATTAACGGGTAAATTTGTTGCTGATAATGAACTAAGCGTAAAAGCTGATAATATTCAAACAGATAGACAATTTCGTTTCGATAATTTCGATAAAGATGGCAGTGAAAACTACCAAAATTACCGTGGTGGTATCGCAGTTAATAATAGTGGTTCAAGCCAAACTCTAACAAAAACAGAGTTAAAAGGTAAAAACATCACATTAGTGGCTGATAATAAAAATCAAATCAAAGCCTCTGATTTAATGGGTGATGATATTTTATTACAAGGCGCTCATTTAACTGTTGATGGAAAACAGCTACAACAAAAAGAGACTGATACCGACAATCGCTGGTTCTATTCTTGGCAGTATGATGTCACTAAAGAAAAAGAACTCGTACAACAAGTTGGTAGCCATATTGATGCCAAAAATAGTGCAACATTAACGGCAACTCAAGGTGATGTAACACTTGAAGGGGCCAAAGTTAATGCGGGTAACACACTGGCAATTAATGCTAATCAAGATATTAATATCAACGGATTAGTTGAGAAAGAAAATCGCAGTGAAAATGGCTACAAGCGTAACCATACTTCTCGCTTAGAAACCGGTAGCTGGAGCAATAGCCATCAAACAGAAACCTTAAAAGGCAGTGAGTTGACTGCGGGTAAAACACTAGGTTTAAATGCTGAAGGCTCTGTTACTGCCCAAGGTGCAAAATTACATTCTAATGAGAATGTTATTGTTAATGCTAAAGAGAACATCAATCTTAATGTTCAAAATACCAATAATGATAAAACCGTAACTGACAATCATGTCGTTTGGGGTGGTATCGGCGGTGGTAATAATAAGAACAATAACAATAAACAAGAAGTCAGCCATTCAACACAATTAACTGCAGATGGGCAACTGTTACTAGCCGCAGAGAATAGTGTCAAAATCACCGGAAGCCAAGTCAAAGGCAACCAAGGGGCATTTGTTAAAACGACCCAAGGTGATGTTGTTATTGATAATGCAATTAGCGAAACCATCACAAAAACTGATGAACGTACAGGTACAGCTTTTAACATTACTAAGAATTCTCACAAAAACGAGACTAATCAACAACTTTCAACCGGCAGTGAATTAGTGTCTGATGCACAGTTAACCGTTGTCAGTGGGAAAGATGTCAATGTCATCGGTAGCTTAATTAAAAGTGCTGAAGAATTAGGTATTGAATCTTTAGGTGATATCAACGTTAAATCAGCACAGCAAACCACAAAAATCAATGATGAAAAAACATCCTTAGAAATCACTGGTCATGCGAAAGAAGTTGAAGATAAGCAATATAGTGCTGGTTTTCATATCACTCATACATCCAATAAGAACAATAGTACAGAGACTGAACAAGTCGGCTCTACTCTTAGTGGTGGCAGTGTTAAAATTCAAGCAGATAAAGATGTCACTTTTGCTGGTTCTGATTTAAAAACAACGGCAGGTAATGCCACGGTGTCTGGTGATAATGTTGCTTTTGTTTCAACAGAAAACAAAAAAGAGACTGACAGTACAGATAGAACCATTTCGGGTGGCTTTAGCTATACCGGTGGTGTCGATAAAATCGGTAGTAAAGCTGATTTCCAATATGACAAACAGCATACAACAACCGAAATCACCAAAAATAAAGGTAGCGAAACTCAAGTTGCAGGTGATTTAACAATTACAGCAAACAAAGATGTAACGCACCAAGGCGCATCACACAAAGTTGATGGTGCTTATAAAGAATCGGGTGAAAATATCAATCACCTTGCCGTCAATGACAGTGCAATCTCTAAAACAGATACCTTAAATGTGGGTGTTGATGTAGGTGTTAATCTTGATTATAGCGGTGTCACTAAACCAATTAAGAAAGCCGTTGAAGATGGTGTTGATGTTACTAATCCAGACAGCAACAAAGGTATTGAGAAAAAAGTCACTTTTAAAGATGCCATTAGTAATCTTGCTAACTTAAGTAGCTTAGAAGCACCTAATGTAGGCGTTAACGTTGGTGTAAAAGGTGGAGGAAGCCAGAAGTCACAAAGCGATAGCCAAGCAGTTTCAACCTCTATTACTGCCGGAAAAATCAACACTGACAGCAATAACACCTTACATGACCAAGGAACTCATTATCAATCAACGCAAGGTGATGTTGCGCTAACAGCAAATACACATACCAGTGAAGCTACGCAAAACAAACACCAAGTATCTTTCCATGAAACAACTGGTGGTGGTCAAGTTGGTGTCAGCACCAAAACAGGCAATGACATTACTGTAGCCATTAAAGGTGAAGGTAAAACCACTGACACTAGCTTAACCATAGCAAAAGCCGAAGGTAGCCAAATTAACTCAGCGGGTCATATCAATATTAATGTGCGTGAAGATGCACATTATGAAGGTGCTAAGTTTGACGCTCAAAATGGTAAAACTGTCATTAACGCTGGGGGAGATTTAACGCTTGCACAAGCAACAGATACTCATACTGAAAGCCAGAATAGCGTAAATGGTAGTGCAAACCTAAAAGTAGGTACAACACCAGACAGTAAAGATTATGGTGGTGGCTTTAAAGCAGGTGGTGCAAATCATCAAAAAGATCAAACAACAGCACAAGCGGGATCTGTGAATGGTTCCCAAGGTATCGAGCTAAACTCAGGTCATAATCTGACGTTACAAGGTACTCATATTACCAGTGAAAACGATGTTGCTTTAACCGCAACTAACAAGGTTGATTTCCAAGCAACTGAATCTCAACGCACTGAAACAGGTAAAAATTTATCAGGTGGATTACAAGCGGGCTTTGGTCAGAAAGCAGGCGAAGAATCGTCTTCTATCAGTGGATTAGGTGGTGCTGAATTTGCTATCGGTAAACAAGATGAGAAAACAGTATCTCGTGAAGGTGGTACAATTACCAACCAAGGCAATTTAACAGTTAATGGTAGCTCTATTAATCTTCAAGGCACTAAAGTTAATAGTAAAGAGACACAATTAACCTCCCAATCTGGTGATACTACGCTGACATCAGCACAATCTACAGATTACAAAAATAATTGGAGTGTCGATATCGCCTTAAATGGCGAACAAACCAATACCACACCAAAAGAAGTGACTGAAGAAAATCCAACCTCTTCTATCCATAATATTGGTGGTAAAGTACTGGTAAATGTTGAAGATCAACAAAAATCCACACATCAAAACACGGTTATAGAAACAGGAACATTAACCGTAAACAGTGATAAAAACCTCACTCTTTCGGGTGCTAATGTTTCTGCAGATAACGTAACAGGCCATGTTGGTGGTGACTTTACAGTGACTAGCCAAAAAGACAGCGATCGCCATGTCAGTGTTGATGTCAATGTAGGCTATAACCACAACAATGATCCTGAATCTAGCCAAGTTGATAAAACAGCAAAAGCGGGTGGATCATTATTAGAAAATACGATCAAAGAGACTATTGATTCAGGAATTAAATCTGCAACAGATGTTATTTCTGATAAATATAATTCACTCTCTTCAAGTATCGCAGATAAAACCGGTATCAGTGGCGAAACAAAAGCTAAAATTGACAACGGTGTTAACTATGTCGGTAATGGTATTAAAAATATTGTCACTGGCGCAGAAGGTCATACCGCCAATGCCGATATCAAGGTCTCTCATATTGACAATGATGCAGTTACCGAAACTACAACCTTAACAAGCAAAAATGACATTTCATTAAATGTCAGTGGCACAACTAAACTTACAGGTGCTGAAGTAAAAAGCGAACAAGGCCAGATTGATTTAGGCGGTAGCAACGTTCAATTAAATAATATTGAAGGTCACCATTACGAAGCGGGTGCAGATCTTGATCTGAAATCATCAGCTGTTGATTTAGTGAAACAACTTTCAAGCGGTGATTTATCATTAAAATCACCGATTAAAGTCAATGAAACTGTAAACACAAAATCCTCTATTTCTGAAAAATAATAGATACTTTATGAAAGAGTAATGCCTATTCTTTTGTAAGCCACCCCGCTTATTATAATAAGCGGGGTTTTTATCTCTCTATTTTAGTCTCTTCTTTTCCCATAAATTCACAATTTTTACATATTCTAAAAACACTCAAATAAACATAATTATTTGAATTAAAAGTAAAATAGCCATTAAAACTGTAAAAAATAAATTAATGCATAACCCTTGACCTTCCCCTAATGGTAAAGTTTAAGCTTAATTTCATACCCTATTTAAGAGGAGAATTCTAATGGATACGAAGACAACGTTGTCCTCTGCCAACCGACTGAGTTTACCTGTAGAAGGAATGACATGTGCTTCATGTGGTACAATTAATAAAACAGGAGCTTTTAGCTTTAACGTCACTAAAGTCGGTTCAAATACCGTTTTGGCACAAATTATTCGCTTAGTGGGATAACAGAGAACGCGCCAGTGCAGATGTGAAATCTATTGCGCTCTCCCATATTGAAGCGCTCAATTGTAAGATTGCAGAATTACAACAAATGACAAAAACATTAGAACATTTAGTCAAAGATTGCCAAGGTGATAACAATCCTGATTGCCCCATTATTGCAGGATTAATCGAGCCCGGATCGGGATCTGAAAGTCAAAAAACAAAAACTCATCTCTCACATTTGCACTCTTCAATTTAGTTTTTTTCTATCAACAATAAAAAATCCCGCTTATTATTAAGCGGGATTTTCTTATTCAACGAAAAGCTAAATAACCATTATTATCAACAGATAAATTAACCTAATTGACCATGACAATGCTTAAATTTCTTACCCGATCCACAAGGGCATGGCTCATTACGTCCTACTTTTTTACCCGCCGCAACTTGACCATCTACCGCTGACATTTGAGACTCTTTTGTCACTTCATGGCTTAATTGCTGTTGTTTTGCTAGACGCTCGGCTTCTTCACGGCGACGACGTTCTAACTCTTCAACTTCTTCTGGTAAACGAACCTGGACTTTGCTTAGTGTGCTTATCACTTCATATTTCAGTGATTCCAACATGTTAGCAAACATAGCGAACGATTCACGTTTGTACTCTTGTTTCGGATCTTTTTGTGCATAACCACGTAAGTGGATACCTTGACGTAAATAATCCATCGCTGCCAAGTGCTCTTTCCACAGTGAATCCAGTGTTTGTAACATCACGCCTTTTTCAAAGTTACGCATCATTTCAGCACTAACGATTTCTTCTTTTGCTTTGTAAACTTCGATCGATTTTTCTAGGATACGTTCACGTAATGTTTCTTCATGTAACTCAGGCTCTTTATCTAACCACTCTTTAATTGGTAAATTCAAATCAAAATCTTTTTGTAGACATGCAGTTAACCCTTCAATATCCCACATTTCTTCCAGTGATTGAGGTGGAATATAGTTATCGATCATCGTAGTGAAGACATCTTGACGAATACTGTCGATAGTTTCACTGACGTCTGCTACATCAAGTAATTCGTTACGTTGAGTATAAATTGCACGACGCTGATCATTAGCTACATCATCATATTCAAGTAATTGTTTACGAATATCAAAGTTGCGGTTTTCTACTTTACGTTGTGCATTGGCAATCGCTTTAGTTACCCAAGGGTGCTCAATCGCTTCGGTTTCATTCATACCTAATTTACGCATCATGCCAGATACTTTATCTGAAGCAAAAATACGCATTAAAGAGTCTTCCATAGATAAATAGAAACGAGAAGAACCTTCATCACCTTGACGACCCGCACGACCACGTAACTGGTTATCAATACGGCGTGACTCATGACGTTCAGTACCAATGATATGTAAACCACCTGAAGCTAATACTGCGTCATGGCGCTCTTTCCATTTCGCTTTGATTTCTTCAATTTGTTCTTCTGTTGGCTCATCAAGTTTAGCCACTTCAGTTTGCCAACTCCCCCCCAACACGATATCAGTACCACGACCTGCCATGTTAGTTGCAATAGTCACGGCAGAAGGTAAACCTGCGTTAGCAATAATATCAGCTTCCATTGCGTGGAATTTCGCATTCAGCACGTTATGGTGAACATTGGCCTTCGTTAACGCATTAGAGATTTCTTCTGACTTTTCAATTGAGATAGTACCAACAAGTACAGGTTGGCCATTCTTGGTACGTTCACGAATATCTTCGATAATGGCAGCAAATTTACCTTGTTCATTCATATAAACTAAGTCAGGGAGATCTTTACGTACCATTGGGCGGTTAGTTGGGATAACAATAGTTTCTAAGCGATAGATAGAGTTAAATTCAAACGCTTCAGTATCCGCAGTACCGGTCATCCCTGCTAATTTTTCGTATAAACGGAAATAATTTTGGAATGTGATTGACGCTAATGTTTGATTCTCATTTTGGATCTTCACACCTTCTTTGGCTTCAACCGCTTGGTGTAAACCATCAGACCAGCGACGACCTTGCATTGTACGACCAGTATGTTCGTCAACAATAATAACTTCGCCATCTTTAACAATGTAGTCAACGTCTTTGGTAAACAGCGCATGAGCACGTAATGCAGCAGTCACATGGTGCATTAACATAATATTCGCCGGTGAGTATAAAGACTCACCTTCTTTCATCATGCCAGCATCTGCTAATAAGCCTTCAATTTTAACTAGGCCACGTTCTGTGATATTCACTTGACGTGTTTTTTCATCAACAGAGTAATCACCTTCACCTTGGAAAGTATCTGAGTCTTCTTTTTCTTGAGGAACCAAATGAGGGATCACTTTATTCATTTGGATATAAAGCTCAGAACTGTCTTCTGCTGGGCCTGAAATGATCAGTGGTGTTCGCGCTTCATCGATTAAGATTGAGTCAACCTCATCCACTAATGCATAGTGTAATTTACGTTGAACACGCTCTTGTGGGCTAAATGCCATGTTGTCACGTAAGTAATCAAAACCAAATTCGTTGTTCGTACCGTAAGTAATGTCGGCATTATAGGCTTCGCGTTTTACTGGTGGCGCCATATTCGGCAAGTTGATACCAACGCTTAAACCTAAGAATTCAAACAGAGGACGGTTATTTTCGGCGTCACGTTGTGCCAAGTAATCATTGACGGTAACAACGTGAACCCCTTTACCTGATAGTGCATTTAAGTATGCAGGTAATGTTGCGGTTAATGTTTTACCTTCACCGGTACGCATTTCTGCAATACAACGCTCATTCAGTACCATACCACCGATTAACTGCACATCGAAATGGCGCATACCAAAGACACGTTTACTGGCTTCACGCACAGTTGCAAACGCTTCGGGTAAAATATCTTCTTCTTTTTCACCCTTTTTTAAGCGCTCACGAAATTCGTTCGTTTTTGCTTTTAACTCATCATCTGTCAGTTTTTCAAATTCTGGCTCAAGTTTATTAATTTCATTAACAACTTTGCGCATACGGCGGATAGTACGATCGTTACGGCTACCAAAAATCTTGGTTACAATTTTACCTAACATAAATCTTTATTCTCATTTATGGCGTGAAAACGCCGAAAAAAGCCTCTGTTTTTATGTTTTAACAGAGATAATCATAATCTTATTAGATTATATGACTCAATTAAGCCGTTAGGTAAGGTCCAGCGCGGATCCCGCGGATTTGTGCAAGCCATAATCCGGTATGATAGGAAGTGGTGCTCTGTGCTAAAGTATAGCCAGAAAGCGGTAAATGGGTTAATGCTGTTGAGGACGTGTCTGTCAATAAAGCATACAGAGTATCAAGCATGACCTCTGCAACATGAGAAACAGGAGACGGCTCATCTTTGGCCTTTACCATCAACTCAGGAGAATTAATAGTGAATGCAAAAGAAAGCTGTTTAATGACATTTTTTACTGCGTGCTGTTGCCAGTAATTAAAGGTGAAGGATGAGGCAGGATTCTGTACACTTTGACGTAAAAATAGGTTATCAAACGCAATAAGTGCCTGACTCTGGCGATTCTGTGAGGAAGGTGTATCTGTTTGTTGTGGATTTTCGGCATGGGCAGACAACAGCGAAGGTATTCCAATACCTGCTGCTACCATCCCTAAAAGCAGATGCGACCAAAAATATCGCCTGCCAAACTGTCGCCAAAAACTTATAATGCTCATTAACCTTCGTTGCTCATTAATTTTTATTTTGTGGAGTCAAAATCTATGCGGGATAGTTACCCACAATCATTGGAAAAAATCTTCATCGAACTTGAAGGTTCCAATAAAAATACATTACAACTCATTCAACAGCGTGCAACGATTTTACTAAAATTAAATCGCGCCGTCATGGGCCTTTTACCTATTCCTTTACAAGATAAATGCCGTGTCGCCAATTATCGCAACGCTATTTTAATTATTGAAGTCGCAAACGCAAGTTGGTTAACTCGATTACGTTATGAGACGCCATCATTACTTTCTGCATTAAGACAAGAAATTTTACCATCCTTATCCTCAATAGACATCAAAATAAATCCGACTTTAGGAATAAAACCGGAAAAAAGATCTTTAATATCATCATTAAAAAAACAAGAGCCTACAAAGAGACGTCATTTAAGTTTAGAAAGTGCTCAATCATTAAAGTATTTAGCGCAGAAAAGCCCGAAGAAATTAAGAGAGAAATTAGAACGGTTGGCTGCACTTGCCGGAGAGAGTACAAGTGCAACCAAAGATGAACGTTAATTAGAGATAATTAACGTACTTCCATCACTGGAATTAAGCAAAAACCATTGAAGGAGCTTTAAATGCCACCGGCATTTGTGCTTCGTCTTCAAATGTGACAAATTCCCACGCAGACTCTTTTGCTAATACCGCTTGGAGTAATTTATTGTTTAATGCGTGACCTGATTTAAACGCAGTGAATTCACCGATAATGTTATAACCACACATAAATAAATCACCGATTGCATCCAACATTTTGTGACGAACAAATTCATCTTCAAAACGTAAACCATCGTCGTTGAGAACACGATAATCATCAACTACAATCGCACAATCGAAGCTTCCGCCTAAACACAATCCTTTAGATTGCAAATATTCGATATCACGCATAAACCCAAAAGTACGAGCACGGCTAATTTGGCTCATGAAGGATTCTGCTGAAAAATCTAATTTATAACGCTGTGTACTTGCATCAATGGCTGGGTGATTAAAATCAATAGTGAAATCTAATTTAAACCCATTGTATGGACGCATTTCTGCCCATTTATCGCCATCTTCAACACGCACTGTTTCTTTGATGCGAATGAATTTCTTCGCAGTACGAAGTTCTTCAATACCTGCATCTAGTAACAAGAAAACAAAAGGTGCTGCACTTCCATCCATAATTGGAATTTCAGGTGCATTCACTTCAATTACGATATTATCAATGCCTAAACCAGCCAGTGCTGCGTTTAAATGCTCAACGGTTGAGATACGCACATCATCTTCGTTAACTAAGCAAGTACAAAGCATAGTGTCACGAACTGATTTTGCATCTGCTGGAAAATCCACCGGTGGATTTAAATCAGTACGACGGTAGATGACCCCAGTATTTGCTGGCGCCGGACGCATTGTAAGCGTAACTTTTTTACCTGTGTGAAGCCCCACACCAGTTGCTTGTACAATTCGTTTTAATGTCCGTTGTTTGATCATCATTTTATCTCGCAATGTTATCCGTCCTACCAATCATTATACTTATAATTGGCAGGACAGTTTAGCACAAAAAGCGGAGATGCCAATCTTTTTGGCGATTAATCAGCCTGTTTTCTCAGGAACGCAGGGATATCTAAATAATCGGGCTCTTTATTCGCCTGAGTAGATTGTTCGTTAACGGCTTTTGCTGCTGGCTTGCTTTCTTCTACAGTTGAAAAAGAAGACATGCTATTTTGCATTTGCTGATAACGATTCTCCATTGCGCTTTGCTGATTTTGCTTATTCGTTACCAGCGTAATTTCTGGACGTTTGTCCATGCCGATACCTGTTGCAACGACAGTTACACGCAGTTCATCATTCATTTCTGGATCAAGGGATGTACCGATAACCACAGTTGCGTTGTCTGATGCAAATGCACGAATGGTATTACCCACTGTTTCAAATTCATCAAGACGTAAATCAAAGCCTGCAGTAATATTGACTAATACACCACGCGCACCAGACAGGTCGATATCTTCCAATAATGGACTTGAAATCGCCATTTCTGCGGCTTCTTCAGCGCGATCTTCACCTTTAGCAGCACCAGAGCCCATCATGGCATAGCCCATCTCGGACATCACTGTTCTTACGTCGGCAAAGTCAACGTTCATTAAACCAGGGCGGGTAATTAGCTCTGCAATACCTTGGACTGCGCCTTTTAACACATCATTAGCAGCACCAAACGCATCTAATAATGAAATACCACGGCCCAATACTTTTAATAGTTTGTCATTAGGAATAGTGATTAATGAATCAACATGTTTTGATAACTCAGTAATACCTTGTTCCGCAAATGCCATCCGTTTTTTGCCTTCAAAATTAAAAGGCTTAGTCACTACAGCAACGGTCAAAATACCTAATTCTTTAGCAACTTCAGCAACAACTGGCGCAGCACCAGTACCCGTACCGCCCCCCATACCGGCTGCAATAAAGACCATATCGGCACCTTCAAGCGCTGCACGCAGCGCTTCACGGTCTTCTTCTGCGGCATTACGACCCACTTCAGGGTTTGCACCTGCACCTAAGCCTTTCGTAATGGCATTACCAATTTGGATAGTTTGTCCGACTGCTGTTTTACGTAACGCTTGAGCATCCGTATTGACTGCAAAGAAATCTACACCTTCAATACGTTCACGAACCATGTGCTCAACCGCATTACCGCCGCCGCCACCAACGCCGATGACTTTAATCACCGCATCGTTGGTTAATTCCATAGGTTCAAACATAATTTCTCTCCGTTTTGTGCCTTCTTAGGGTCGCTTGCTCAAACGACCTCTTTTTAAATTTGTCTGATTATTAAAACTCTCTTTTTAGCCAACTGGTAAGTTTCTTAAACAAACCACTGACAGCAGAGCGTTTTTCGGTTTCTGTTTCCTCACCAAAGTGGGATTCTTTACCGTAATGCAAGAGCCCAACGGCTGTTGAGTAGTAGGGATCCTGCGCATAATCTGTTAGCCCGGTAATATTTAACGGTTTACCGATCCGTACTTGCGTGTGAAAAACACGTTGAGCACATTCAACAAGTCCATCAATCTGTGCAGCACCACCTGTTAGCACAATACCTGCGGCTAAATGATGCTTAATCCCTTGCTGACGTAATTGTTCTTGAACTTTTAAAATCTCTTCATTAACAAGATTGAGCAATTCGGTATAACGAGGCTCAATCACCTCCGCAAGGGTTTGTCGTTGCAGACTTCTTGGTGGCCTGCCTCCGACACTAGGAACTTCGACATTTTCATCTTTACCGACTAAAGAGCCTAATGCACAACCATGGCGAACTTTGATAGCTTCAGCATCATTTGGAGGTGTACCAAATGCATAAGCGATATCACTCGTTACCACATTGCCAGCATAAGGAATAACGCGAGTATGTCTTAATGCCCCACCGGTATAAATTGCGATATCCATTGTACCGCCACCAATATCAACAACACACACACCGAGTTCACGTTCATCTTCTGTCAATACAGCGAAACTTGAAGCCAATCCTGCAAAAATCAGTTGATCTACCTTTAACCCACAGCGTTCAACTGCTTTTACAATATTCTTTGCCATATCGTTATGGCAGGTAATTAAATGAACTTTAGCTTGCATACGTACACCCGATAATCCAACAGGGTTTTTGATCCCTTCTTGATAATCAATGGCATACTCTTGCGGTATAACGTGTAAAACACGATGTTCATCTTTTACTTTGACGGATTTCGCAGTATGAACCACGCTATCAACATCATCTTGAGTCACTTCTTCTTCTGAAATTGGCACCATACCAATCTCATTTTGGCAACTGATATGCTTACCTGATAACGCCAAATACACTGAAGATATTTGACAATCAGCCATCAATTCAGCCTGATCTACCGCCCGTTGTACACATTTCACGACGGATTCAAGATCATTAACACCACCTTTATCCATGCCTCGAGATGGACAACTTCCCACCCCGATAATATTCACTACACCATCAGGCAGGATCTCACCGACAAGGGTGGCTACTTTGGCCGTACCAATCTCAAGACCAACTACTAATTTTCTGTCCGTCGCTTTGATCATTATTGTTCTGCCTTCGCCTTCATCGTGTCATCTGCCACGTCTTGTTTATTCATTCTCAAGTAATAAAGGAGCCCATCCGACTGCACCACCACTGTCATAACGCAGATCAACATAATCAACTCGTTTATCTGTTTGTTGTTGCAGTATCGGATACAACTCAATAAAGCGAGCGATCCGTTTTTCGTTATCCTTACGACCTAACTCCAATCGGACATCATTGTCTAAAACTAATTGCCATCCTTGACGAGCAGACATTGACGCTGCTTTTAAATTCAGGTTACTCGCAAGAAGTTGATCTCGCATTGCTACATAACCTGATAACACCATTTTTTCACTTCCTTGAGGGCCATATAACAAAGGGTAATTACCTTTAGTTTCCAAGTGCGTTGGCAGACTGAAAACACGCCCTTCTTTATCAAGAAAGTAAGTATCATTCCAGCGAGTAAAGGGAACATACTCTACCAGATGGATTTTAAGTTCGTCTGGCCACTGTTTACGCACAGTGACTTGCCTAATCCATGGCATACGTTCAATTTGTTGCTGAATGATATTCACATCCTGTGTCATAAATGTGCCAGGTTGTCCTAAAGATAAAATCGCCTGACGCACATCATCATTCGTTGTGTAATGCCGCTCGCCAGTTAATACAAGTTTTGAGATGGGAAGACGATTTGCATCTTTCATCCAATTAACGACTTGTATTCCCCCCCAAACGATAGTGGCAATCACACATAAGAAAAAGATTAATCCTGATAAATAAGTACCATTACTCGGCCTGTCAGAATGCTGTTTCTCTTTGTGCTCTTTTATATTTAGCGCTGCTTGTGACATATTAACCCACTAACTCCTGAGCAACGTTTAAACAAGAGAATCGCCCACCCTTTTGTCCGATATTCCTTCGATTAATACTTTTCCTACATATATATACTTTATGAACACCTTTAGGTTTGATAATTAAATCACTAAATTGTTCAATCTGTTGAGAATTATTTACTTTAAAAGAAGAAATTGCGAATTTTTCTGCGTTTTTCTTACTTTTTAACTGAAATTTTTTCTCAATACGGTTTTGAGCAAGCGAATTCTCGATCATTTTTTTCGCCAATACTGTGTTATTTTTCTCATAACATCTCATCATTACAGCGAGTTGATTACCCATTTCACCATAAATGATGTTCACTTGCTCAAACATCCGCCTTAATCCTCGCTTAAAGATGGCTGTAATTTTGTATCTGCTAAGCGACGCGCTATTTTACCAATATTTCCAGCACCTTGAACTAAAACAAGATCATTATCTGTTAATACGCCTGCTAATATTGATGAAATATTATCTACATCAGACACCCAGATAGGATCTAACTTGCCACGCTGGCGAATTGTTCGACAAAGTGAGCGACTATCTGCGCCTGCAATAGGGGGTTCCCCTGCTGCGTAAACATCTGTTAATAATAAAATATCCACCTGATTGAGAACAGTAGCAAAGTCCTCATATAAATCACGTGTACGTGTGTAACGATGCGGTTGAAAAATCATAACTAGGCGCTTATCTGGCCAACCTGCTCTTGCTGCTTTAATCGTTGCATCAACTTCTGTTGGATGATGACCATAATCATCGACTAACATCACCTCACCTTCTTGACCATTAACATGCTCAAGACCGTAATTTCCTAAGAAGTCAAAACGGCGCCCCGTACCTTGGAAGTTAAGTAATGCAGCTAAAATATGTTCGTCTGCAATACCTTCTTCGGTAGCAACCGCTACTGCTGCTGTTGCATTTAACGCGTTATGACGACCTGGTGCATTTAATACAACTTGTAAATCCGGCATATCTTCACGAGAAATAGTGAAAAAACCTTGAGCACCTTTTTGTTCATAATGCGTAATACGAACATCAGCATCTTCATTAAATCCATAAGTCGTAATATAACGACCGACTTTAGGAATAATGGAACGGATAACATCATCATCAAGACACATCACTGCACGACCATAGAATGGTAAGTTGTGCAAAAAGGTAATAAAGGTCTCTTTTAGATTGTCAAAATTACCGTGATACGTATCCATATGGTCAGCTTCAATATTTGTAACCACTGCCACCATAGGTTGTAAATGTAAAAACGATGCATCGCTTTCATCAGCTTCAGCAATTAAATAGCGACTACACCCTAAACGTGCATGCGTGCCTGCTGATTTAACTAATCCACCATTCACAAACGTAGGATCTAATCCCGCTTGTGCATAAATATTTGAAATCATTGCTGTCGTAGTTGTTTTACCGTGCGTTCCTGCAATCGCCACACCGTGACGATAACGCATTAATTCAGCTAGCATTTCAGCACGACGAATAACCGGAATACGTGCTTCTCTCGCTGCAATAATTTCAGGATTTTCAGCACTAATTGCGGTCGAGACCACAACAACACTGGCACCACGAATATTTTCAGGGCGATGATTAAAATAAACAGTTGCACCCAAGGCAACAAGCTGTTGTGTAACAACATTTGGCGCTAAATCAGAACCGCTGATTTCATAGCCTTCATTCGCTAACACTTCAGCAATCCCCCCCATACCAGCACCACCGATGCCGATAAAGTGAATATGCTTAACTTTTCTCATTTCAGGCACAAACGATCTTAATTTTGCCAGTTGTTGTGTATTCACTATTTACTTCTTCACTCTAAGTTAATGGTTACAAGTTACGTTTATTTCTTTGCCACTTCGATTATTACATTCGCTACACGTTCTGTGGCATCCGTAATCGCAACACTTTTTGCTTTTTCTGCCATTGCTAACAATGTTTCTCTATCCCACTGTTTCAGGGTTTCAGCAATGACTTCAGGAGTTAAATCTTTTTGTTCGATAATTCGCGCTGCACCTGCTTTTTCTAACGGCAGTGCATTCCAATACTGTTGCCTATCTTTGTGCTGAAAGGGAACAAAAATAGCGGGTAATCCTGCTGCGGCAATTTCACTGACCGTTAATGCACCTGAACGGCATACGACAACATCAGCCCATTGGTAAGCTTGCGCTATATCATCAATAAATTCAGTAACTTTATATTCAGATTTAACTGAATTTTTAGCTAATTCGTTCTGATAGCGTGTTTTTGTATCACTTTCGCTACCTTTTCCTGCTTGATGCCAGATTGTAACATGCTCACCAAGCAAACCTGCGACCACGGGCAAGGTATGATTTAAAATTCGCGCGCCTTGACTACCGCCAATAATCAACACACGAATAGGGCCACGTCTCTCTTTTAATCGTACCGATGGCGTTTCAAGCGCTAATACATCTTTACGGACCGGATTTCCAACCACAGGCGCTTTAGGAAATGCCCCCGGAAAAGCCTGTAAAACACGTTTAGCCATTTTGGATAACCAACGGTTTGTTAATCCAGCAATCCCATTTTGTTCATGTAAAATAACAGGAATACCACACATCCAAGCAGCAACTCCACCTGGGCCGGAAACATACCCCCCCATACCAAGTACAGCATCAGGTTGATAGCGTTTCATAATGGCTCGTGCCTGAAAAATAGCTTTAATAATACGAATCGGCGCGACTATTAATGCTTTAATACCTTTACCACGTAAGCCAGAGATGCGAATAAATTCAATTTCAATACCGTGTTTGGGTACTAAATTAGCTTCCATTCTATCCGCCGTTCCTAACCATCGGATTTCCCAACCTTGGGATTGTAGATAATGAGCAACAGCGAGCCCGGGGAATACATGTCCCCCTGTGCCACCGGCCATTACCATTAAACGGCGTCTACGCTCGCTCATTTCGGGCTCCTTACAAACGCCTGAGCTTGTGCTAGACGTGTTTCATAATCTATTCGTAATAACATCACGATGGCCGTTGACATAATAATCAAGCTTGAACCACCATAACTAATAAGAGGAAGAGTTAATCCCTTCGTTGGCAACATACCTGCTGCTGCACCTACATTGACCAATGACTGGAATGTAAACCAGATCCCGATTGAGCACGCTAAAAAGCCTGAAAAACGTTGATCAAGTATCAATGCGCGTCGCCCAATTTGCATCGCGCGAAAAGCGATGAAGAATACCATTAAAAGCACTAAAACCACACCGATATAACCAAGTTCTTCTGCCAAAATAGAGAAAATAAAGTCGGTATGTGCTTCTGGTAAATATTCCAGTTTTTGTACTGAGTTTCCTAACCCTTGTCCAAGCAAATCGCCTCGACCAAATGCCATCAAAGATTGCGTTAACTGGTAACCACTACCAAATGGATCTTCCCAAGGCTCTAAGAAAGAAGTAATACGACGAACACGATAAGGTTCAACGATGATCAACATAACCACTGCAGCAATACCAGAACCGATAATCGCTAAGAACTGCCAAATTTTAGCGCCCGCCAAAAATAAAAGTGCTAATGTAGTAACAAATAAAACAACCACAGTACCTAAGTCTGGTTGCAATAACAGTAAAACTGCCAGGACTAACATAACGCCCATCGGCTTACAGAAACCCCAAAAGTTATTTCTGACTTCATCAACTTTTCGAACTAAATAGCTAGATAGATAACAAAATAGAGCTAGCTTTGATAATTCAGCCGGTTGGAAGTTTAATGGCCCGACAGCAATCCAACGTGAAGCACCATTAACAGAACTCCCGACCCCCAATACCAACAATAAAAGTATTATCGAACCGAAAAGCATTAAACTGCTATAACGTTGCCAAATTGCCATTGGAATACGCATAGTGACTAATGCTATACAAAATGCGACAACAATATAGATGCCATCACGCTTAGCGAATAAGAAAGGATCTTCTGCAAGGCGTTGACCAACAGGCATTGAGGCTGACGTCACCATCACAAAGCCGATAACCGCTAATCCGAAAGTAAACCAGAGCAAAGTGCGATCATACGGCACAAACGCCGTATTCTCAGTTTGATAACTGCCCACTAGCCACTGTTTTAGTCTTCGCATTGCGAATATGCTCATTAGCCAAGCTCCCGCGCTAAGCGCGCAAATTCATCACCGCGTTGTTCAAAACATTTAAACTGATCTAAGCTTGCGCAAGCAGGTGAAAGCAACACCATATCCCCTGATTTGACAGTAGGCGCTAATGCCCGCATTGCCTCTTCCATTGTGACCGTTAATAAAGAGACTTCCGGTCGTAAACGGGCTAATGCTTGTCCGTCTTGCCCAAAGCAATAGAGGCGAATATTGTCGCCACTAATATATGGCAATAAGGCAGTAAAATCGGCTGATTTACCATCACCACCTAATAAAAGGTGCAATGTACCTTCGACGTCTAATCCACGTAAGGCAGCTTCTGTGCTACCGACGTTAGTTGCTTTAGAATCATTTATCCAACGCACATTTTGATGTGAATAAACCAATTGAAAACGGTGAGCTAGACCATGATAGTTTTTCAGCACTTCCAAGCCCGCTTTACGAGAGATCCCCACAGCGTCAGCAAGTGCTAATGCAGCAAGTCCATTGGTATAATTATGCTGTCCAGAAAGATACATTTCGGACGTTGAAAGGATTTTTTCACCTTTTACTTTTAAGATGCGTTCTGTGTTATCAAGCTGATAATCGCCCTGTCCTACGCCAAAGCTAACACAACGCTCATTTTTACCCGCTAAAGGTAATGTAAGTCTGTCATCTTCGTTATAAACGCAAATGTTGGCATTATCATAGATACGTAATTTCGCTTCGCGGTATTGTTCCAATCCTAATGGATAGCGATTCATATGATCTTCGCTAATATTTAAGACTGTTGCCGCAGCTGCTTTTAAGCTATACGTGGTTTCTAGTTGGAAACTTGATAGTTCTAAGACATAAAGATCATAAGGCTCAGTTAGCAAAGTTAGAGCAGGAACACCAATATTCCCCCCAACACCAACGCGAATACCCTCCGCTTTTGCCATTTCACCCACAAGCATTGTGACTGTGCTTTTACCATTAGAGCCTGTGATAGCCACAATAGGTGCTTGGGCTTCGCGGCAAAACAGCTCAATATCCCCCACAATTTCGACACCATGACTTGCTGCTTCAACGAGCTCGGGTGTCGAAAGGGCAATACCAGGACTTGAAACAATTAAATCCGCATCGTTAAGCCATACTTGGTGAAAACTGCCTGTATGATATTCAACATCAACAGGAAGCTTATCTAAACCTCCTGGTTTTTGGCGCGTATCAATCACTTTAGGTGTAACACCTTGACGGATAAAAAAGTCAACACAGGAAAGACCTGTTATTCCAAGTCCAACAATAACGACTTTTTTCCCCTGATAATTTGCCATCTTAACGCACCTTTAACGTCGCCAGACCAATAAGCACTAACATCAGTGAAATAATCCAGAAACGGACAATAACACGAGGTTCAGGCCAGCCTTTTAATTCATAATGGTGATGAATTGGAGCCATACGAAAAATACGTTGACCACGTAATTTAAATGAACCAACTTGCAAAATAACGGAGAGTGTTTCAACAACAAACACACCCCCCATAATCACTAATAAAAACTCTTGGCGTAATAACACAGCAATAGTGCCTAACGCGCCACCTAATGCGAGAGAACCAACATCTCCCATAAAGACTTGTGCTGGGTAAGTATTAAACCAAAGGAAACCTAAACCAGCTCCCACTATCGCAGTACAGACAATGACTAACTCACCCGCATGCATTAAATAAGGAATTTTCAAGTAGCTTGCAAAATTAACGTTACCTGTTGCCCATGCAACTAAAGCAAAACCGGCCGCCACAAAGACAGTTGGCATAATGGCTAGACCGTCCAAACCATCCGTTAAGTTAACAGCGTTACTGGTTCCCACAATCACAAAATACGCCAATAAAATATAAAGCATGCCTAATTGAGGCATAACATCTTTAAAGAATGGAACAACTAGCTGTGTTGCAGATGTATCTTTACCAATGGCATACATACTAAAGGCAACCACTAACGCCAGTACGGATTGCCAGAAATATTTCCAGCGTGCGATTAAACCACGCGTATCTTTACGCACAACTTTGCGATAATCATCAACAAAGCCGATAACACCATAACCAATTAAAACCAGCAACACGCACCAAACATAAGGGTTATCTAATCTTGCCCAAAGTAGCGTGGAGATAGAGATAGAGAACAGGATCATAATCCCGCCCATTGTCGGTGTGCCACGTTTACTAAAATGAGACTCAGGCCCTTCACTACGAACCACTTGTCCAATTTGCATTCTTTGTAACCAAGCGATGAGATGAGGTCCCATCCACAAAGCAATAATTAAAGCCGTCAATAAACCAACAATCGCCCTGAATGTCAGATAAGAAAACACATTAAAAAATGTATGGTATTTAACCAAATATTCGGCTAGCCAAACTAACATTCAAAGCACTCCTTTAATGCGTTCACGATATCTTCCATCGCGGAGCTTCGTGAACCTTTTACTAAAACTGAAACAACATCATGCTGCTGTAATAATGGAATCAATTGAGCAAGTAAGTCGGCTTTAAATGTAAAATGCTGACCACCTTGGTTTTCATCACTAATAAAGTGGCTATGCTCCCCTACGGTAAAAACACAATCAATCCCTGCATTGTGTGCAAAACGCCCTACATCACGGTGACATTTTTCTGAATCTTTACCTAACTCAGCCATATCTCCCGCAACAAAAATCTTATATCCCGGCAATTGTGATAAAACTTGTAAGCCCGCGATCATCGAACCATCGTTCGCATTATAGGTATCATCTAACACCATTTTTCCTGTGGTTAACGCCACAGGATACAATCTTCCCGGTACTGCTTTTAATGTCGATAAACCAAGGCGAATTGTATCAAGCGTTGCGCCTGCTGAAAGAGCTAACGCACTAGCAGCTAAAGCATTGGCAATATTATGACGTCCAGGCAATGGGAGTGTGACTTCAACACAGCCTTCTGGTGTATGTAGGGTAAAGTTAGTGGCGAATTGCTTAACAACAATATCAGTGGGATAAAAATCAGCGTTGCTTTGCGCAGATAAAGAGAACGACCATTGCGTTTGACGCGCATTTAGATGGTGTTGCCATAGAGGTAAGTCATTACTATCAAGATTAATAATGGCTGTACCTTGCTCTTTTAAATGAGTAAAAATTTCACCTTTCGCTTGAGCTATGCCTTCAAGTGAACCGAAACCTTCAATATGTGCAGAAAAGAGATTATTTACCAAGGCACTATCTGGTTTAACCATATCCACGGTATAGGCAATTTCACCAATATGGTTAGCACCTAGCTCGATAACAGCAAAACGATGCTCTGGCGTTAAACGAAACAGTGTTAAAGGTACACCAATATCATTATTTAAATTACCGTAGGTATATAAAGTTTCACCGCAATGACGCAAAATTGAAGCCGTCATTTCTTTGACGGACGTTTTTCCTGAAGATCCTGTCAATGCTACGATTTTTGCATTGCTTAGTGAACGAATATGAGTGGCAATCGCCCCCATTGCTAGACGAGTATCTTTCACAATGATTTGTGGGCAATCAATATCAATTTCACGATTAACCAATACAGCAACAGCGCCCTTTTCTTTGACATCAGCAATAAAGTCATGCGCATCAAAACGCTCACCTGCCAATGCAATAAAGAGGCAATATTCATCTATATTGCGACTATCCGTCGAAATTGACTTAATCGTTAATTGATTCGCTTGGCTTTGAGCCATGTGGCTCAATTTACCATCAGTGACTTGTACAATGGCTTCTAGGGATAAAGGGATCATGCAATCACCCCCAATAACCGTGCAACGGTTAGTCTATCTGAATAGTCAAGGCGACGTGAACCAACTAACTGGTAATCTTCATGTCCTTTACCTGCGACTAAAATCATATCATTCGCGTCGGCTTGCATAATTACGTTAGTCACTGCTTCAGCACGACCTTCAATAGCAATTGCACGGCCGGGATCCATTAGACCAGAAAGAATATCTTGAATAATAGCTTGTGGCTCTTCACTACGCGGATTGTCATCAGTGATAACAACTTTATCAGCCAATTCTTCTGCAACCGCTCCCATTAGTGGGCGCTTACCTTTATCTCGATCACCCCCACACCCAAACACACACCACAATTTACCGCTACAGTGTAAGCGAGTAGCTTGAAGTGCTTTTTCTAGCGCATCAGGGGTATGAGCATAATCAACAATAACGGTAGGGCGATTATCAGCACTAAATACTTCCATTCGCCCACAAACAGGAGTAAGTGCTGATGACGCGTTAATCACGGCATCTAGTGGATATTCCAAAACCAACAATGTTGCTAAAGCACATAAAAGGTTACTGACATTAAATGCCCCAATTAATGGACTTTCAATTTCCCCTTCCCCCCAGCTTGAACTAAAGCGAATGGTTGCCCCCTCATCGTGGTAATTAATGTTTGTTGTTTTAACAAAGCGACCTTGCCAATTTGCTGGCAATTTATTGTCCATTGTCACTGCAACAGCATCTGGCACACGTGATAACCATTTTTGACCAACGGTATCATCAGCATTAATGATTTTTTCACCACTATGGTGTGTAGAGAAAAGTAACCATTTTGCCTCTTCATAATTTGCCATATCACCATGATAATCGAGATGGTCACGGCTTAAATTAGTAAATACGCTCGCCACAAAAGGTAAAGCACTAACGCGACCTTGTACTAAGCCATGAGAAGAGACTTCCATCGCGGTTAATGTCGCGCCTTGATTGAATAGTTGTTGTAACTCTAATTGAATATCAACTGCCGAGCCCGTGGTGTTCATAGCTGGAACAACGTGACCTAACAGTCCGTTACCGACTGTTCCCATCACAGCACTGGTTTCGCCTAATCCTTGAGCCCACTGCGCTAACAATTGTGTTGTTGTCGTTTTTCCGTTAGTCCCAGTAACACCTATTAATTTTAATTTTTCAGCGGGTTGATGATAGAAATGACCTGCTAATCTTGATAACTCTGCATTAAGATTATCAATGTAAACAACAGGAACGCCGTGGCTTTCACGAATTTCCCCATGCGTTGCAACACCTTGTGCCTCCGCTAATACCGCTGAAACACCTTGAGCAATAGCTTGAGGAATATAGCGTCTACCATCAGTTTCATGACCTTTAATGGCGATAAAAAGATCACCGCTTGCCGCTTTTCGGCTATCGAGTGTCATGTCTTTGAGCATCAATGACGGTGCTTGTATCCCGAGTGCCCCTAATAGGTCACTTAAGTTAGGATCGGCCACTTGTATCCTCTTCTTTTTTAATTACAAATTCATTTTTATCGTCTGGCATCAATGCATCAGGTTCTACGTTCATCGTTCGTAAAACTGCGCCCATAATTGTGCCAAACACCGGTGCAGATACTGCGCCCCCGTAATATTTACCCGCTTTAGGTTCGTTGATTATCACAACCAACGCAAAACGTGGACGACTCGCAGGCGCAACACCCGCAGCATAAGAGATATATTGATTGATATATTTTCCGTCTGGCCCTACTTTTTTCGCCGTACCCGTTTTAATCGCAATACGATAACCTTTAATAGCCGCACTTACGCCACCGCCACCAGGCAATGCAACACTTTCCATCATATGTACGACAGTTTTCATCACAGGCTCAGGGAATACGCGTGTTCCCGGTACAGGAGGGTCAACTTTCGTAATTGAGAGCGGACGATAAATACCAAAACTACCAATCGTTGCGTAGACACGCGCTAATTGTAACGGCGTTACCATAAGCCCATATCCGAATGAGAAGGTGGCCCTTTCAAGATCGGACCACCGTTGTTTTTTTATTGGAAATATGCCACTACTTTCACCAACTAGCCCCAAGTTAGTTGGCTTCCCGAATCCAAAGCGTGAATAAACATCCACAAGTTCAGATGCAGGCATCGCTAACGCCAGTCTTGAAACACCAACGTTACTCGATTTCTGTAATATTCCTGTTATCGACAGCTCATTATATCGCCCAACATCTTTGATTTGATGCCCGTTAAGTCGATAAGGAACAGTATTAATAACACTATTTTCTTCAATAATATGATTGTTAAGTGCACTCATCACAACCATCGGTTTTACTGTAGAACCTGGCTCAAAAATATCGGTAATAGCGCGATTACGCATCGCATCTTTAGGCGTACCCGTTAAATTATTTGGGTTATAAGATGGGCTATTTGCCATCGCCAAAACTTCGCCTGTATTCACGTCAACTAAAACGGCTGTCCCAGATTCGGCTTTATTCTTGATAACGGCATTGGTTAATTCACGATAAACCACGGATTGCAGGCGCTCATCAATACTTAACATCAAGTTATGGGCAGCTTGACTATCCGTTTGAGCGATATTTTCAATGACACGGTTGAAACCATCTTTACGAACGACTCGCTCGCCAGGAGCCCCTGTCAGCCATTGATTAAAGCTTTTTTCAACACCTTCAATACCATCACCATCAATATTCGTTACACCAATTATGTGAGCAGTAACTTCACCTGATGGATAATAACGTTTCGATTCTTGACGCATGTTAATCCCTGTAATTTTTAATTTACTGATGTAATCGCTAATTTCAGGGTTAACTTGACGGGCAAGATAGATAAAACGAGCAGAAGGCGCTGCGACAATTTTCTGTTCAATTTGATTCACGGAGATTTTTAGTGCATCAGCGAGGGCTAACCAACGTGAGTCGGTCATATCAGGGTTAGCATCTAGTACAACTTTAGGATCCGCCCAAATGGCATACACAGGAACACTGACTGCAAGAGGCCTACCCATTCTATCGCTGATCATCCCCCTTGCTGTTGGGACTTTTTGCACACGTAGAGAACGCATATCCCCTTCACGAATAAGAGGATCTGGATTAATAATTTGTAAATAAGCAACACGGATTAATAGCGCGACTAAAGCGATACCAATACCAGTACAAAGCAACGCAAAACGCCAACTCACAAACCCTGTTTTTTCCTCAGGTTTGCGTAGTTTGGCATTTGACTTTGTCTTTGCTTTCGCTTTTGCCGAACGTGAAAATTTCATACTTACCTTATTTATTTAGTAACCACGATGTTCTCTTTTGTTGGATCAACATGAATCATTCCCAAACTATCACTTGAAAAACGTTCTACTCGGCTATGATCAGCCAGTGCATTTTCTTCAAGAATGAGGTTACGCCATTCTATATCCAATACATTTTTTTCTAGCACTAAGCGCTCTTTCTCTGCTGTCAATAAACGCGTCTTATGTGCTGTCGTCACGACATACACCGCAGAAATAATCACAGCAATCAGTAAACATACAGGTAATTTGCTATGACGCAGTAAATCCTGCCATATAACTCCTGGTAGTGTGTGTCGTTCTGTAGACATTTATTCCTCAATACGTTGCGCGACACGTAATACAGAGCTTCGTGCTCGTGGATTTTCTTCCACTTCTATACCTGTCGGTTTCATCTTGTGAATACTCGATAAGCGAGCACTTCCTAACTCTTTTATCTGAGCTTCTGTGAGTGGGATCCCCGCTGGAATCACAGGCCCTTTGCTCTCATCACGAATAAATCGTTTTACTAATCGGTCTTCTAACGAATGGAAGCTAATCACCGATAAGCGCCCTTCTGGCGCTAAAACTGAAACGGCACCTTTTAATGCTTTTTCAATTTCATCCAATTCGCTGTTGATATAGATTCGAATTGCTTGAAAACTTCGTGTTGCTGGATGCTTATGGCGTTCTTTTACAGGGCTTGCTTCACTAATTAAATCAGCCAATTGCTTAGTTCGAGTCAACGGCTCTTCTGTTTTATTACGAGCAACAATGGCGCGAGCAATACGTTTAGCAAAACGCTCTTCACCAAATGTTTTCAATACCCAAGTAATGTCATCTTCTGCTGCTGTCATTAGCCATTGTGCTGCTGATTGGCCCGATGTTGGGTCCATCCGCATATCAAGAGGCCCGTCACGCATAAAAGAGAAACCACGTTCAGGATCATCCAGTTGAGGAGAAGACACTCCTAGATCCAGTAAAACACCATCAACTTTCCCCACTAAACCTAACTCATTGACATACTGTTCAATATTTGAAAAAGGCCCATGAACAATAGAAAATCGTGCATCATCTATTTCTTTAGCAACTGCAATAGCTTGTGGATCTCTGTCTATCGCTATCAAGCGACCTTTCTCACCTAATTGCGATAAAATTAAACGGGAGTGGCCTCCGCGACCAAATGTTCCGTCGATATAGATACCTGAAGATTTAATGTTCAGGCCATTCACTGCTTCATCCAGTAATACACTGGTATGACTAAAATTATTTGTTGTCATTATTTAAAGTGATAAGTCCAATAGTCGTGTCGATAACGGTTCCTGTGAGGTTTGCTCGGCAACAATGTCTTTTTCAATCTGGTTATACCAGACCTGTTCATCCCACAATTCAAATTTATTGAATTGACCGACTAACATGACCTCTTTGGTTAGCCCGGCATGCTGTCTTAGCGTGCTAGCTAACAAAAGACGTCCTGCACTATCCATTTGGCATTCGCTGGCATGTCCTAATAACAAACGTTGAACTCGACGCTCAGACGGGTTCATGGAAGACAAAGCGGCCAATTTTAATTCAATCTTTTCCCATTCAGGCAGTGTATAAAGCAATAAACACGGCTGATTGAGATCAATGGTACAAACCATTTGACCTTCAGAAATCTCACTCAGCGTTGTTCGATAACGGGAAGGAACTGTTATTCGCCCTTTGCTGTCAAGATTAACGAGTGTTGCTCCACGAAACATCCTCATTACCCCCAGCGTTATAATTTACACCACATTATCCCACAAATCCCCACAAATAGAGTTTACGGATGGTATGAAAACGTTGTCAAGCCAGATATAGGAAGCTTTATTTATATTTACAGTAATTTGATAGGCGTACCGAAATGTTTAAATTATCGACAAAGAGGAAAAGAGAAATATTAACATCATGATTAATAGAGGTTATTTTTCAATTTCTATTTTTAGTTACGAAAAGTAATTATTTATAACGATTACAAGGAAGAAAAACAGATAAAGAAATCATAATGAGTAAATAATAATTTTAATGATAAAAAACTAATTTATTGCAGTTCATTTACCTTTAGCCAACATAATAATTTGGGGGTACTTTTATATAAATAAAAGCTGAACAATCTAAAAAAAACAATTCAATATCATGAAGATAATTATTTGTTTTCTTCTTATCCCTCCAAAAATAAAATTACTTACTTATTAAATTTAAGCAATATCACTTATGGGTAAGTCAAAATTTAATCTATTCACTTAATGAAATAAGAGAAATAGTAAAAAAAGGCTTAAGATTAATCTCAAATTTAATATTCTCTAAGCTATTCGACATTCTTAAATCAAATAAAGCATCCCTGTTTTAATTTAATAAAACAGGGATGAGTATAAATGCAGATAATGGCCAACTAAGGGATATCAATTAACGCGCTCGCCCCAAACTACCACGACGACATAAGTCACGACGAATACGCGTAATACCTGCTTGTGGCTTTTGCTCTTCTTCAAGACTAGCAAGAACAAGTTCTAATACACGCTCTGCAATATCTCGATGTCGTTGAGCAACAGATAAAACAGGACATTCAAGGAAATCCAATAGTTCATGATCACCAAAAGTCGCAATAACCAATTGTGTTGGTAAACGGCCACTTCGTTGTAATGTCACATCCATAACTCCTTGCAACAAAGCAAAAGAAGTCGTGAATAATGCATCAGGCATTGGATTGTTGTTTAGCCATTCAGAAAAAGCAGCCGCGGCAGCTTCTCGTTCATAACTATTTGCATACAAGTAGGTTACTTCACGAGGATCATCTTTCCAAACCTGACGAAAACCTTGTTCACGTAAAAAACTCACGGAAAGTTCAGGAAGAGCCCCTAAGTAGAGTACAGATTGCGAAGGAAAAGCATTTAGTTCAGTTGCCAACATTTTAGCATCTTCTAAGTCATCACCGACAACGCTGATGAAATGCTCACTTTCTAATGCCCTATCTAGCGCAATAATCGGTAACGAACGATTAGCCCAACGCTGGTAAAAAGGGTGTTCAGGTGGTAATGCTGTTGAAACAATAATAGCATCAACTTGGCGTTGTAATAAATGCTCAACACAACGAATTTCGTTGTCAGGTTGGTCTTCTGAACACGCAATCAGCAACTGATAACCGCGTTGGCGTGCTTGTCGTTCAAGGTAATTTGCGATCCTGGTATAACTGGTGTTTTCCAAATCAGGAATAACCAAACCAATAGAACGCGTACGACCAGCACGTAATCCCGCGGCAACAGCGTTCGGGTGGTAATTATGCTCTCTGACCACCGCCATCACTTTTTCAACAGTCTTGTCACTTACACGGTACTGTTTCGCCTTACCATTAATGACATAACTTGCCGTTGTTCGTGAAACACCAGCCAAGCGGGCGATTTCATCCAGTTTCACATTAGCCTCTTTTAATTATTAAATGTGTTATTTATTACATATTGCTATGAATTTCAGTCATTATGCTGATCTGATTTTGCATTTTAACACAATTTACTGATAAAACCGTATGCGTCAACGTTTCCGTTTATGTCTTTTATCAATTATTTCAATCATCATTATCTATCAGCCAACGATTTTACAAGAAAAAAGCACCTCTACGGTGCTTTTTTATCACTTAAATTTAATCTTGATACATCAATTCGATTTCATTTCGATAGCGTTCTGAAATAATTTTACGACGAAGTTTTAATGTTGGTGTTAATTCACCAGATTCCATTGAAAAACCTTCAGGAAGTAATGTAAAGCGCTTCACTTGATGAAAACTTGAAAAGTTTTTTTGCATTTCACGTAAACGTTCATCAAACAGCTCTTTAATTTTGGTATGACGCAATAATTCGATACGATCTTGGTATTTTAGATTTAATGCACGAGCGTGCTCTTCTAGTGCATCAAAACAAGGCACAATGAGCGCTGAAACAAACTTACGCGTATCAGCAATCACCGCAATATGCTCAATAAAACGGTCTTGTCCTAAAGTACCTTCAATCATTTGTGGCGCTATATATTTACCATTCGACGTTTTCATTAAGTCTTTTAAACGTTCAGTAATAAATAGTACACCATCACTATCAAGTGCGCCGGCATCACCGGTACGTAACCAACCATCTTCTGTAAAAGCTGCGGCCGTATCTTCTGGCTTATTGAAATACCCTTTCATCACAATGCTGCCACGGACTTGGATTTCATTTTCAGCCCCAATCCGTACCTCAACACCAGGTAATGGTGTGCCAATAGAGCCTAACTTATACGTATTTTCTTCCCAGCATGAAACCGTGGCACAGGTTTCTGTCATGCCATAACCGTATTTAATATTAATGCCCGTTGCTAAAAAGAAACGAATAACCGTATCATCTAAACGTGCACCTGCCGCGGGTAAAAAGCGAACACGTCCACCTAAAATTTGACGTAATGGTTTTAAAATCTTCTTATCAGCAAAGCGATAACATAAGCGAGAAATAAAACCAAGCTTGCGCTGACTAAGCTGTGCTTCGCGCTGCTTCTCACCCTGTTTGATTGCCCATTTAAAGATAAATTGGCGCAACATTGAAGCCTGAGACACTTTGTCTTGAATTGCGCTATACACTTTTTCATAGAAACGCGGAACAGCACACATCACGGTAGGCTTAACGGTACTCATTGCTTCTCTAACAGCATGTGTATCCGTTAAATACACATTAACAGCCCCCGTGTGCATAACATAGAAGCTCCACGCACGTTCAAAAACATGAGAAAGTGGTAAGAAGCATAATGAAACGTCTTCATCTGATAACGAAAGGCGTTCGTCATGGAGATAGAGTTGAGATGCAAGGCTCGTATAATCGAGCATTACACCTTTAGGTTCGCCAGTTGTTCCTGATGTATAAATCAAGGTAAACAGATCGTCTAAGTTACATTCATGAATACGTTGTGCTAACACGTCATCATGCTGATATTGTGTATTATTTATTAAACTATCGAGGTAACATGAAGGTGTATTTGCGTTTAATACAACATCAGAATTAAACACAATAATATGTTCAAGTTGAGGACATAACGCTAATAATGCAGAAGCGATATCGTATTGTTTTTGGTCACCAACAAAAAGAATGCGAATATTTGCATCATTTAAAATATAAGCGGCTTGTTCAACACTGCTTGTAGCATAAAGAGGAACCGTTACCGCACGCAATTGCAAAGAAGCAATATCAGCCAAAGACCAATCAATGGTATTTTGAGAAAAGATCCCAATATTTTCTTGAACACTCACACCCATTTCTAATAATGCATTTGAGAGCGCGCGTGTTTTCTTTTCAACCTCTTCCCATGACATTTCGATATTGTGCTTAACATCCCACTGACGATAAGCAATATTATTCCCGCGGTGTAAAAACTGCATTTGCAATCTTCTAATTATATGATAATCATGAAGATTATTATTAGTTATCATAATTTTCCTGCTATTTATGGAAAAGCGACCGTGTTATGAAACTGAAATGGGTAAAACACGCCACTTACAATTTCAGCTTACACATGTTCGCTGACTCGAATAAAAGTCTAAGTGATCCACCAAAATAAAGGAATTCAATTTTACATAAATTTGTAAAATTGTGAGTTATGAAAAGTTTTGTCAAAAGACGCTATCTCACAAAAGTAAGAAAACGAGATCTTAAGATCTTATTTTTTATGAAAGGAAAAAAGGAAAAGCTGATAAATAACAATAAGTAATTGTTACAACTTAATCAGTGATAATATAAAGAAGCATAGGTTCTTGTAAAAAACAGGTTTAACGTAGTAATAATACGAATAAGAGTTATTATGACAAATAAAGGGCAAAAATAGTGACAGCAATCCAATTTTAAATGCTATCTTGGTCATTAGCCGAATGGCTAACGTTATCTGCCACTATTTCTGCATAATTAGTAATAAATACTAATTATGAGCGAAAACACTCTAGTTTTGGCAAACTTCACTTAATAAGTTTTTCATCCATAAGTGGCCTTTATCACGTGCTGTTGACTCATGCCAAATTAAGTAACATGGACGTTCTGTTTTTTCCCAAGGTAATGACACTGCTTTAATATCTAATTGCTCAGAGTAATACTCAACTAACCATCTTGGTGCAATAGCAACCAAATAAGTTTTAGAGACAATATTTAATACGCTATTTAAATCGGTTCCCTGATAAGTGATTAAATCTTCTAAATGAGTATCTTTATAATAAGGTGTGCTAAATGAACCAATATCATCTAAAGAAACAATTGAGTGTTGCTCATTTAATAACATATCTTGAGTGACACTCTCTTTAATACGAGGATGTTTATTTGAAACCACTAAAACAACTTCATCATTAAATAAAGGCTGAGAATGAAACTCTGTTCTTTCAAATTCTTTATAATTAATAAAGAATTCGACTTCTTGATATTTTAACTGGTGTTCTATATTGCTATTTAAATAAGATTTAATATTAACATTAATATTAGGTGTTTTGTTTTTAATTTGTTCAACTATTTTGGGTGCTAATTTTATATCTAGAGGGCTACAAATAGATAAATTAAATATACGTTCACTTTGCTCGGGTTCAAATCCAGCACCAGGAAGTTCATTATGAACCAATTGTAAAGCTTGTCTTACTGGGCCAAAAAGTTGTTTAGCTCTTAATGTTGGTTGAATACCACGTCCATAACGGACAAATAATTCATCATTAAACATAACTTTAAGTCGAGAAACAGCATTACTTACTGCGGGTTGTGACATACCTAGCACCTGTGCGGCACGGGTAACATTTTGCATTTGCATGACAGCATCAAATACCGTTAATAAATTGAGATCAACATTACGTAAATGCATATCTGTTGATTCTCTGTTGGTAACTGTTGCTGATGTGTAATCCGTCATTTCTTACTCCACTATGTTATCATAATAACTAAATAAATATTATTAACTAAAATATTATTAATAATAGATATGTTTTAACTATTACTTTAACTATTTATTAAAATTTATTATTCATCATCCATGCATATAACTAAACATATAAGTTTCATATCAATAAAAAAACATACTTCATATAAAAAGTTTAAATTGATATCGAAATTAAATGTATAGAAAATGATTATATCAATATATATTACAACCTGTTTTACCTTCTGCCTTGCAAATAATAAAACAAAGTATGATAAAAATCATAATAAAATAATGTACTTTCATTCCTAAAATAGGCAATCAATAGTGATTATCTTTTATAATACAATGATTTTTATTCTTACATTCAAAACGTTGCTCACATTCCTCTTCTCCTCTTTCTCTTACCTTTCTTTTTTTCTGACTTGCTTAGTTGGTGAAAAAAAAAGCAAACAATTGTTTAATTTTGTATTTCACTCCTTTTTAAACCATGCACGGAACATTAACCCAATCAATGATTCACCGATAGTCATAATCATTAGTAAAAATTTAGATATTAGTCAGAATCACTATGAAAAACTTATAAATAATCAGGTCAAATGATTTAATAAATTCCAACACTTGACATCTTTATTGGTATTAGGTATCAATAAATAAAGATTATTGAGAACTTATCTAGGGATGTTTCATGCTGAACGCAATTTTACTATCAAGCCTACTACTACTCGCAACGTTTATGCGCGGTCGGCTTATGGGTAAAAAGTGAAACACACCTGCCCTTAGAGAGAAAACCCGCGCTAGTCGCGGGTTTTTTTATACCTGGGAGAGCGCAAACACTAAATAAAAAGAGAAGGAACAAATTATGAGCAACAACGTGATTATTTTTGATACCACATTGAGAGATGGTGAACAAGCGTTACAAGCAAGCTTAAGTGTGAAAGAAAAATTACAAATTGCTTATGCCTTAGAGCGTTTAGGTGTGGATATCATTGAAGCTGGTTTCCCTGTTTCTTCTCCGGGCGATTTTGAATCGGTGCAAACTATTGCACGTGAAATCAAAAACAGCCGTATTTGTGCATTAGCACGCTGCGTTGATAACGATATTGATGTTGCCGCAGAATCTTTAAAAATCGCAGACGCTTTTCGTATTCATGTTTTTTTGGCAACGTCAGCATTACATGCTGAACATAAATTAAAAAAATCATTTGAAGACATTATTGACATGGGGGTAAGTTCAATAAAGCGTGCCCGTCGTTATACTGATGATGTAGAGTTTTCTTGTGAAGATGCAGGTCGTACTCATATTGATAATTTATGTCGAATCGTTGAAAGCGCAATAAATGCGGGTGCAACCACAATTAATATCCCAGATACGGTGGGATATACGACACCTTATCAATTCGGTGGCATTATCACGAATTTGTTTGAGCGTGTACCCAATATTGATAAAGCCATTATCTCTGTTCATTGCCATGACGATTTAGGTATGGCGGTTGCTAACTCTATTACCGCAGTACAAGCAGGAGCAAGACAAGTAGAAGGCACGATTAATGGTTTAGGCGAACGCGCGGGCAACTGTGCATTAGAAGAAGTTATTATGGCGATAAAGGTGCGTGAACAGATGATGAATGTTCAAACACGCATTAATCACAAAGAAATTTATCGAACCAGCCAATTAGTAAGCCAATTATGTAATACACCCATTCATGCGAATAAATCAGTTGTTGGCTCCAATGCATTCGCACATTCCTCTGGTATTCACCAAGATGGTGTACTGAAAAACCGCGAAACCTACGAAATTATGACTCCGGAATCTATCGGATTAAAAGAAGTACAATTGAATTTAACTTCGCGTTCTGGCCGAGCGGCTGTCAAACATCGTATGGAGGAAATGGGATATCGCGAACAAGATTATAACTTGGATAATTTATATGCGGCCTTTTTACGTTTGGCCGATAAAAAAGGCCAAGTCTTTGATTATGATTTAGAAGCGCTAGCGTTTATTGGTCAGCAACAACAAGAACCTGATGAGTTTGTTATGAACTATTTTAATACACAGTCAGGCTCATCAACCGTTGCCACCGCAAGCGTTAGTATTACTCATGGCAATAAAGAAATTACCGAAGCGGCAACAGGTAACGGCCCCGTAGATGCCGTATATCAAGCAATATCCCGAGCAACAGGTTACCCATTAAAGTTAGTGACTTACCAATTAACGGCTAAGGGTGAAGGTCGAGATGCTTTAGGACAAGTTGATATTGTCGTTGAATATCAAGGACGTAAATTTCATGGGATGGGCTTAGAAACGGACATTGTCGGCTCATCCGCCAACGCCATGATCCACGTTATCAATAGCATTTGGCGCTCAGAGCAAGTCGAAATAGAAAAACGCAAACAACATACAACACAAGAAGCGGTTTAATTATGTCAAAAAATTATCATATTGCAGTATTACCCGGAGATGGTATTGGCCCTGAAGTCATGGCCCAAGCACAAAAAGTAATGATGGCGGTAAGTGAACGTTTCTCACTTAATATCACCACAAAAGAATACGATATCGGTGGTATTGCCATCGATAATCATGGCACCCCCTTACCAACAAATACCTTAGCCGGTTGCGAGCAAGCCGATGCTATTTTATTTGGCTCTGTCGGTGGCCCTAAATGGGAGCATTTGCCCGCAAATGAGCAACCTGAACGTGGCGCGCTATTACCTTTGCGTAAACATTTTAAATTGTTCTGTAATTTACGCCCAGCTCGTTTATATGAAGGTTTAGAAGCTTATTGCCCATTACGTGCTGACATTGCACAACGTGGCTTCGATATTTTATGTGTTCGCGAATTAACTGGCGGTATCTATTTTGGTCAACCTAAAGGCCGTGAAGGTGAAGGTGCTCAAGAGCGCGCTTTTGATACTGAAGTTTATCATCGTTATGAAATCGAACGTATTGCCCGTTTTGCGTTTGAATCAGCGCGTAAACGTCGCCATAAAGTGACCTCAATTGATAAAGCGAACGTTTTACAAAGCTCTATTTTATGGCGTGAGGTCGTAACAGGCATTGCCAAAGAATACCCAGATGTTGAAATTCAGCATATGTATATCGATAACGCAACAATGCAGTTAATTAAAGATCCCTCTCAGTTTGATGTATTACTGTGCTCCAATATTTTTGGCGATATTTTATCTGATGAATGCGCCATGATCACCGGTTCAATGGGGATGTTGCCATCCGCAAGCGTTAATGAAAAACGCTTTGGCTTATATGAGCCAGCCGGTGGTTCAGCACCAGATATTGCAGGTAAAAATATTGCTAATCCTATTGCACAAATTTTGTCTGCTGCGTTATTACTGCGTTACAGCTTTAATGAAGACAAAGCGGCCCAAGCCATTGAAGATGCTATCACTCAAGTATTAGCAGAAGGCCATCGTACCGCAGACTTAGCTGGAGATGGTAACGCAATCACAACCGCCGAGATGGGTGATCGTATCGCACAATATATTCGTGAAGGGGCATAATATGGGTAAAACATTATATCAAAAAATCTATGATGCACATGTTGTCAGAGAAGTGAGTGATGAAACACCCATTTTATATATCGATCGACATTTAGTGCATGAAGTGACATCACCTCAAGCCTTTGATGGATTAAGAACAAAAGGTCGCCCTGTTCGTCAACCTAATAAAACCTTTGCAACGATGGATCACAACGTATCAACACAAACAAAAGATATTAACGCTTGTGGTGATATGGCTAGGATCCAAATGCAAGAGTTGATGAAAAACTGCCAAGAATTCGGTGTCACACTGTATGACTTAAACCATCCTTATCAAGGAATAGTCCACGTGATGGGCCCAGAACAAGGCTTGACCTTGCCGGGAATGACGATTGTTTGTGGTGATTCACATACCGCAACACATGGTGCTTTTGGATCATTAGCTTTTGGGATCGGTACTTCAGAAGTTGAACATGTTTTAGCAACTCAGACCTTAAAACAATCTCGCGCCAAAACATTAAAAATTGAAGTTCAAGGCAAGACCGCCATTGGGATCACTGCAAAAGATATCGTTTTAGCCATTATTGGTAAATTAGGTAGTGCAGGTGGTACAGGTTATATCGTTGAATTTGCAGGCGAAGCAATTGAGGCATTAAGCATGGAAGGTCGAATGACCTTATGCAATATGGCCATTGAAATGGGAGCAAAAGCAGGATTAGTCGCACCTGATGACACGACATTTGCGTATTTAAAAGATCGCCAATTTGCTCCTAAAGGTCAATCATGGGATGAGGCTGTCGCTTATTGGAAAACCTTAAAATCTGATGACGATGCAACCTTCGATGCTACTGTTACCATTAATGCTGCTAACATTGCGCCACAAGTCACCTGGGGCACTAACCCGGGGCAAGTTATTGCTATTGACCAAATTGTTCCCTTATTAAACAGCTTTAATGATCCTGTTGAACGAGCTTCGGCTGAAAAAGCTTTGGCTTATATGGGATTAAGTGAAGGCATCAATTTAACAGACGTTGCTATTGATAAAGTCTTTATTGGCTCTTGCACCAATTCCCGCATTGAAGATTTACGTGCGGCAGCTGAAATTGCGAAAGGCCATAAAGTTGCCTCTCATGTTCAAGCGATTGTTGTTCCTGGCTCAGGACCTGTTAAAGCACAAGCTGAAGCAGAAGGCTTAGATAAAATCTTTATTGAAGCGGGTTTCGAATGGCGCTTACCGGGTTGTTCAATGTGTTTAGCCATGAATAACGATAGATTAAATCCAGGCGAGCGTTGTGCATCCACCAGCAACCGTAACTTTGAAGGTCGCCAAGGTCGTGGAGGCAGAACGCATTTAGTTAGCCCAGCCATGGCAGCAGCTGCGGCCATTAATGGTCATTTTGCAGATATTCGTACATTTGCAGTGGCATCTTAAAGGAGAGCATGATGAATAAATTTACTCAACATACAGGTATTGCGGTTCCTTTAGATGCTGCAAATGTGGATACCGATGCCATTATTCCTAAGCAATTTTTGCAAAAAGTCACCCGTACTGGCTTTGGTAAACATCTATTTCACGATTGGCGTTTTTTGGATGACGAAGGTACACAGCCTAATCCAGCTTTTATTTTGAATCAGCCTATTTACCAAGGTGCTTCTATTTTATTAGCACGAGAAAATTTTGGTTGTGGCTCATCACGTGAACATGCTCCTTGGGCATTAACAGATTATGGTTTTCACGCTGTTATCGCTCCGAGTTTTGCTGATATCTTTTATGGTAATTCATTTAATAACCAATTATTGCCAATCAAATTAAGTGATGATGAAGTCTCACAATTATTTGATTGGGTAAAAGAACATGCAGGTATTCCAATTACCGTAGATCTCGTCGCACAAGAGGTCAGAGCGGGTGAATTATGTTTCTCTTTTGAAATTGATTCATTTCGCCGTCATTGCATGATTGAAGGATTGGACAGTATTGGATTAACACTGCAACACCAAGATGACATTAGCGTTTATGAGGCAAAACAACCTGCCTTTATGCGCTAATAAGGGCAATTTTTCACCTTCTTCTACTTTCTGTGATGTTTACTTTGTTATTCTTGCCGTAAATTCATTTACGGCTTTTTTTACCAAATAAAAAAGCCAGCGATCAATTATCACTGGCCGGCAATCACCGAATGCTCAAATGGGGAGTCTGTCAGTATTCATAATTTGTGATAACTAACATAAGAGCTAACTTTAAACACAAACATTATCGGTCTAATATAAGGAAATTAAAATTGATCACTTTATTAAGGGATTTCCTCTTTTATGACCACCCCCCGCTTAGAGTTGCAATTTATTCGCCTATGGCAAGCCTTTCAGGGAAAGACATCTGAAACTACCTTACAAGAATTAGCACAAACGCTACATTGTACGCGTCGTCATGTCCGTTCTTTATTAAATAAAATGCAAGAAATAGGCTGGATAAATTGGCAAGCAGAAGTAGGTAGAGGCAAAAAATCCACACTGAGTTTTCAATCTAATGCACAAGAAATTCAACAAAATCGTGCTGAGCGTTTAATAGAAGAGAACGATATTGAAAAGCTTGTTGCACTGATGGGTGATAAAGACTCTGTACGCCAAATGGTACTCTCACAAATTGAAAAAAGCTTTCACCCCGGTCAACAATTACTGCGCATTATTTACTATCGCCCTTTTAGGAATTTATTACCTGGAACACCATTAAGACGTTCTGAATTACATTTAATGAGTCAAATATTCAACTCATTAGTCCATCTAAAAGAGGAAAATGGGGAAGTCGAAGCTGAATTAGCTCATCATTGGCAGATGATCACAGAGCAACATTGGCGATTTTATTTACGCCCTTCTATTTATTTCCATCATGGTCGCGAGCTCACACTTGAAGATATCAGCTCTTCTTTAATGCGCATGAAACACTGCAACCCACTTTATGCACATATAGAACGTATTTCCTCGCCCCAACCTTATGTGCTTGATATTTTCTTAAACGAAGCCGACAAACAATTTGCAACGCTATTAGGAAGTCCACAAGCGGTTATTTTGCCAAAGGAATGGGCATCACTTCCGACCTTTGCACAGCACCCAATAGGAACTGGTGCTTATCAAGTCATGGCTAATGATCAACATAAACTGCAAATCAAAGCCTTTAATCGCTATTTTGGCTTGCGTGCATTATTAGATGAAATTGATATATGGGTTGTACCTGAACTAAATAAAAAAATGGTCTGTTCAACCATTCATTTAACAGATGATGATACCAACAAAGATCCCCTAGAAAGCCGTAAAGAAGAAGGATGTTATTTTTTACTTTACGACAGTCGCTCAGCGCAATGTCAACAAACAGAAATAAGAGCTTGGTTAAGTAGCGTACTAACCCCGGTTAATATGCTGACGCATTGCGATCCGTTCTATCAACGCCATTGGTCTCCTGCTTATGGATTATTACTTCATTGGCATCACAGTAAATTAATCCGCCAACATCCTAAACCAACTTCATTAACCAAACTGACTGTCACTCTTTATAAAGAGCATCATGAATACAGTACTATTGCAGATTTAATAGAAAGTATTTTATCTCAATATGATATTGAACTTACTATTCAAGTCCTCGATTACGAACAGTGGTATTATGGTGAAGCAGAAAGTGATATCTGGTTAGCGACAGTAAATTTCTATAAACCCTTAGCGTTTTCTATTTTTGCAACCCTCTATGAATTACCCCTTTTTCATCAATGTTTAGGGCGTTCGTTTACACAAGACCTCTCTTTATGGCATCAAAAAGCACTACCGCTAGAAGCGTGGTGTCGTCAACTGACACACGATATTTGGCTTTATCCTTTATTTCATCATTTACTTGAGCTACAAGGGCAAAGAACCATACGTGGTGTCAAAATGAATACTTTTGGTTGGTTTGATTTCAAATCGGCATGGTTTACACCTGATACTGATACTGATACTGATACTGATACTGATACTGATACGCCAAAGTTAACATAAGCTACCGACCTCTTACGATAATTCAATGAGTCATTATTTGTGTTAATTCACAGAAATCTTGAAAGTTATAAACACCCACACAAATGCTTAGGGGATTTATTCACTTTTTCTGTGGATATCTATGTGAAAAAGGGTGAGATAATCAGGGTATAGTTTTTATATTGTTAAAAAGGTTGTTGATATAAATTTTAAAATATCACTTATAATTCAAATTAGTAGCTAGTTTTTAATGCCTATTTCTACGATTGGATAAAACAATTAAAAGCCCCTCTCGCTTAAATCGTACAAAAAACAACCACAGAATGTTTTATCCACAGGTTATGCCGATTAGTTAGGCAAAATGGGATAATTTTGGCAAATATCTGCAAAAGTCAAGGCTGTAAATCAGAACAGTGATCTCACTTTCTGTGAGTTATCCCATAAAGCTGTGGATAACCTAGTGTAAAAGCCTGTTTATGATTTCAGGATAACCGTGCACAACTTGAAATTATAAATTTCAATGCGAGAATTAACCCAAAAAAATGATGATATATCATGCTATTATGATTTAAATAAAATAAAGCTAAATACGTTACCAACAACCTGTTTTTTCTGTCTATTATTTATACAAGAAGATAATAACTATGTTTACGCCACCTGTAGCACCTGAAAATGAGCACGTTTTATTTGAACGAGCAAAAGCACTTGCAGGTTACACTTTTGGTGAACTTGCAGCTTTTGCACAATTGCCTATCCCAATTGATCTTAAAAGAGATAAAGGCTGGGTAGGCATGTTGTTGGAGTATTATTTAGGTGCAAGTGCAGGTAGCAAACCTGAGCAAGACTTCAGTGAATTGGGTATTGAACTTAAAACAATTCCAATTGATAGATTCGGTATGCCTTTAGAAACCACCTTTGTGTGTGTTGCCGCATTAACCGGAAACAGTGGTATTACATGGGAAAATAGCCATGTAAAACGTAAACTCTCTAAAGTATTATGGGTGCCTGTTGAAGGTGAAAGAGAGATCCCATTAGCACAACGTCGCGTTGCCTCTCCACTACTCTGGAGTCCCAATCATCTAGAAGAAGAATTATTACGCCATGATTGGGAAGAATTAATGGATATGATTGTACTGGGCAAAGTAGAAAGTATTACGGCACGTCATGGACAGGTGTTACAAATTCGCCCCAAAGCCGCAAACAGTAAAGCCTTAACCGAGGCTATCGGTGAAAATGGGCAACGCATCATGACATTACCTAGAGGATTTTATTTGAAAAAGAATTTTACAGCCCCGTTGCTTGCCCGTTATTTTCAGCTTTGATTTCGTTATAAATCACCCACAAAAAATACCCTGTGTCATTATCTTAAATAACACAGGGTATTAACAAGTCACACTCTATTTTAGTGATTAACGATAAACAATACCGCCATCAGTTAAAATCGCTTGGCCTGTAATATAGTCAGAATCATCACTCGATAAGAAAGCAACGAGGGCTGCAACATCATCAGGAGTTTGAGCGCGCCCTAATGCAATACCTTCAACATACTTCTTATAGGTTTCGCCTTTTGGTGCTCCGGTTATCTCGGCAAAGCGCTCATCAATTTCAACCCACATATCTGTGCCCACGATACCTGGGCAGTAAGCATTTACAGTAATGCCAGCGCTGGCATACTCTTTTGCTGCAGCTTGTGTAAGCGCACGCACAGCAAATTTAGTTGCTGAATAAACACCTAACATTGCAAAACCATCATGCCCGGCAATAGAAGATGCATTAATAATTTTACCTTTATGGCCTAATGCTTTAAATTTCTCCGATGCTGCTTGGATCCCCCACATAGTACCATTTACGTTAATTTTGAAGATCCTATCCATATCTTCGGGTGTTACGTCAGCCAGAGGTTTAACTTGTGCAATACCGGCGTTATTGATCATCACATCAAAACCACCTAACGTCTTTTCAGCATGTTCAACAGCAGCAAAAACCTCATCACGATGGCTAATATCAGCAGCAAAAATTGTTGTTTTACGTCCTAGTGCTTCAATTTCTTTTGCCACATCTGCTAGCTTATCTGCCTTCAAGTCAACCAGAGCAATATCAGCACCTTCTTTTGCTAAACGCAATGCAATGCCACGGCCAATTCCCTGAGCAGCGCCTGTAACCAAAATTACTTTACCATTCAAAGCCATTGTCTTTCTCCTGAATATTCACAGATGAAAAAGCTCTTCTAAAAAAAGAACTTTGTTAATAGATTAACAGTAGCAATTAAACAGGCGAGTGACAAAATAACGATCATTCACTAGTAAACGCAATAATAGTGATTAAACACTCTATAAATAATTATCATTTAGAATAAGCGCTCAATAAAAGATAAAATAAACACTAAAAAAAGCAGAAAAGACATTTGAGCAGTAGATTAATTTATTAGCAAAAAATGCTTAACTCATTAATTCATAGAGTAAAAAATAAAAAAGCGATACCTAAAAAGATATCGCTTTACTTCTAATTTCTAAGATTAACAGAAATTATTTTTTTGCTGCTTGCAGATATAACATATCAAGCGCAATCGTCGCCCCTGCAAGTGCTGTAATATCAGATTGATCATAAGCAGGAGAAACTTCAACTAAATCCATACCGACGATATTTAACGGTTGTAATGCACGTAAGATCTTCAGGGCTTTATCGGTTGTTAAGCCACCGACAACGGGTGTACCCGTTCCTGGCGCAAATGCAGGATCAAGACAATCAATATCAAAAGTCAGGTAAACAGGTAAATCACCAACAATACTTTTGATCTGATCAACAAGATCAGCCACGCCACGATCATTAACTTGTGCTGCATCTAACACGGTAAAACCATTATCACTATCGTGATCAGTGCGAATACCAATTTGAACAGAGTGACTAGGATCAATTAGCCCTTCATTTGGCGCATGAAAAAACATGGTACCATGGTCAAATTTACTGCCATTACCATAAGTATCTGTATGCGCATCAAAATGGACTAATGCCATTTTACCAAAATGTTTAGCATGAGCACGTAATAAAGGTAATGTGACAAAGTGGTCACCACCAAAAGTTAAACATTTTTTTCCGGCTTCTAATAGCTTCTCTGTATGAGCTTGTAGTTTATCGCTCATATCCTGCGCATCACCGAAGTTAAAAACTAAGTCACCACAATCGACTACGCTTAAGCGCTCACGCATATCAAAATCCCAAGGCCAGCGATTTCCTTCCCACGCTAAATTGGTTGAGATTTGGCGGATTGCACCCGGTCCATGGCGAGTTCCCGCACGACCCGATGTTGCCATGTCGAAAGGTACACCCGTAATAACCCAATCTGCATCACTGCTATAAGGCTGAAAATTCAGTGGAAAACGTAAAAAACCAAATGCATTAGAGATCAATGAATTATCTGTCTCATTACCTAACGTACTATTTTTCATGCTATTACCTCTGTCACTTATTTAAAATAAGTAACATACAAATCAATATGATAGATAAAGAGTGATGTTTAATAACATCACTCTTGCATTGGAAAATTAAGAATTACTCTTCTTCTTCCAGATACGTATAACCGTATAAACCACTTTCAAATTCAGTCAGGAATTGTTCTTGCAACGCTTCATCTAACTGCGCATTTTTTACTTGAGTACGGAAACGTTCTAACAACACCGTTGGATTTAACTTAACGTACTGAAGCATATCGGCAACAGTATCACCCTCTTCGCTTTGGACGTAAGTAAGATTACCTTTTTCATCAAGATAAACGTCAACAGCCGCAGTATCACCAAATAAATTATGCATATTGCCTAAAATTTCCTGATAAGCCCCAACCATAAAGAAGCCAATCATAGGCGGGTATTCAGGATCATAGGCTGGCATAGGCATGGTTGTTTCAACACCATCACCATCCACATAATGGTCAATAATACCATCTGAGTCACACGTAATATCGAGTAGCACCGCACGACGATCCAGTGGTTTATCTAACCCTTCAATCGGTAATACAGGAAATAATTGATCAATGCCCCATGCATCAGGTAAAGATTGGAACAATGAGAAGTTAACATAGAACTTATCTGACATACGTTCTTGTAACTCATCGATAATTGGGCGATGAGCACGATTACTTGGATCTAAATCGTATTGAATACGACGACAAATATTTAGATATAACTCTTCTGCCCATGCACGCTCTGTCAGACTTAACATGCCATGAACATATTGAGTATGCACATCGTGTAAATCTAATTGACTATCATGTAACCATTCACGTAATGAACGGCTATGCCCTTTGGTTTGCATCTCTTCCCATGTTTCCCAAAGGCTAGAGATAGGTCTTACGGCATCTTCTTCAGGTGGCGTAATCGCGGTAAATTCATTACGTTCAACACCAATAACATTAGAAATTAATACGGTATGATGTGCCGTTAACGCACGACCTGATTCGGTAATAACGGTTGGATGTGGTAAGTCATTTTCATCACACGCATCACCTATCGCCCAAATAACATTATTTGCATATTCATTAAGACCATAGTTAACCGAGCAATCAGATTGTGAACGAGTCCCTTCATAGTCCACACCTAAACCGCCACCCACATCAAAATACTGAATATTCACACCCAATTTATGCAGTTCAACATAAAAACGTGCAGATTCACGCACTCCGGTTGCAATATCACGGATATTCGCCATCTGTGAACCTAAATGGAAATGCAGTAATTGCAGACTCTCTAGGCGATCAGCTTGACGTAACATATCAATTAATTGCAGAACTTGTGTCGCAGCTAAACCAAATTTTGATTTTTCACCACCACTTGCCTGCCATTTACCGGATCCTTGAGAGGCAAGACGAGCGCGAACCCCTAAACGAGGAATAACGTCTAAACGTTCAGCTTCTTCAAGTACCATTTTTATCTCAGACATTTTTTCAATCACTAAGAAAACTTTATGTCCAAGTTTTTCGCCTGTAAGTGCTAAACGAATATACTCACGATCTTTATAACCATTACACACAATCACAGAGCTTGTCATATTGGCATGAGCAAGCACGGCCATTAATTCGGCTTTAGAACCAGCCTCTAAACCTAAAGGCTCTCCAGCATTGACTAATGACTCAATAACACGACGTTGTTGGTTAACTTTAATTGGGTAAACTAAAAAGTAGTCACCTTTATAACCATAAGATTCACGTGCACGATGAAACGCCGCATTAATCGAACGTAAGCGATGCTGTAAAATTTGAGGAAAGCAAAAAAGTGCAGGTAAGCGCAGATTGGATTGCTCTTCTTGAACCCGTTTAACCAATTCAGTTAAATCAAAAGTGGCATCAGGAACATCAGGATTAGGGCAAACGCTAATATTTCCCCGATTATTCGCTAAATAGTAACCGCCACCCCAATATGCAATATTATAGGTCTGCTGCATCTTACGAGCGATGTTATCATTCATGACATTCTCCTTAGGGAGTATGAGTTTATACCTTGCCTGTCACTATAGTAGTCAATAATTTATTGAAAATCTGAAACGACTGATAAATAACAGTTGGAAGTAATGACTCACTATATTTTTATATGATTATCCAGCTATTCGCAGGACATAATAGTAGAAAGTTCTTGAGTTAACTTATAACGAGTTAACACAATCACCTATTGGCAAGTAACAGACAACTTCGCTCTAAAGAGAAAGAGCTCAAAGAGGAAATCACTCTAGATATACTACGTGTATAGTATTGGCGAGTACTGTTTTGGTTTTTGAAAAGATTAACCTGTAGACAATGGATCATTACCCATTCACTCCACACATGACTTAAACCTATAAGCCATTTCCCTAACAGAGAAACAGAATTCGAAATTCTGCGGTTTACACTGTGTTCAGATTTCACAGTAACCGCGAGTTTATACCTGTAGTTAACTTAAAATGCAAAAGCAAAATGCACAAAAACCTTTTTTTTCTTATTTCTAATTTTTCATCATCAGAAAATAGCGCGTAATAAAAAATAAGATTGACTGTTTGATTCTGCTTTATCCCTATATTTGATTAAAAAAAGCTGGAATTAAAGAGAGAAGAGTCATAAAATGGACGTCTAGATGTTAAAACATCCATCCTTAAACCGTTTGTATTAAGGTAACGAGATATAATGACTACACACCTATTTACTTCTGAATCAGTCTCAGAAGGTCATCCAGATAAAATTGCAGATCAGATTTCTGATGCTGTTTTGGATGCTATTTTAGAACAAGATCCAAAAGCACGCGTTGCCTGTGAAACTTACGTCAAAACAGGCATGGTCATGGTAGGCGGAGAAATTACCACCAAAGCTTGGGTCGATATCGAAGAAATTACACGTAATACCGTTCGTGAAATCGGTTATACCAGTTCCGATATGGGCTTTGATGCTAATTCCTGCGCAGTTATCAGTGCGATTGGTAAACAATCACCAGACATCAACCAAGGTGTTGACCGAGCAGATCCTTTAGAACAAGGCGCCGGTGACCAAGGTTTAATGTTTGGTTACGCAACGAATGAAACTGACGTATTAATGCCTGCACCAATTACTTATGCTCACCGCTTAGTTCAGCGCCAAGCACAAGTTCGTAAAAGTGGCACTTTACCTTGGTTACGTCCTGATGCGAAAAGCCAAATTACCTTCCAATATGACAACGATAAAGTTGTCGGTATTGATGCCGTGGTATTATCAACTCAGCATTCTGAAGATATTTCACAAAAAGACCTGCATGAAGCGGTGATGGAAGAGATCATTAAACCGGTTCTTCCAACAGAATGGTTAAATGAACAAACTAAATACTTCATCAACCCAACGGGTCGTTTTGTTATCGGTGGTCCAATGGGCGACTGTGGTTTAACGGGACGTAAAATCATTGTTGATACATACGGTGGTATGGCACGTCATGGTGGTGGTGCTTTCTCTGGTAAAGATCCATCAAAAGTAGACCGTTCTGCCGCATATGCCGCTCGTTATGTTGCTAAAAATATCGTGGCTGCTGGTTTAGCAGATCGTTGTGAAATCCAAGTTTCTTACGCGATCGGGGTAGCAGAGCCAACCTCAATTATGGTAGAAACCTTTGGTACAGAAAAAGTGCCAACATCACAACTGATCTTGTTAGTGCGTGAATTCTTTGACTTACGTCCTTATGGATTAATTCAAATGTTAGATTTACTGCATCCTATCTACCAAAAAACAGCCGCTTATGGCCACTTTGGACGTGCTGAATTCCCGTGGGAAGCAACAGATAAAGCAGAAATCTTACGTGAAGCAGCAGGTTTAAAATAAATCTCTATCCATAATATCACGCTATTGATTGTTTGATAAAACCACCTCTTTTTAGAAGTGGTTTTTTTATTACTCTTTGTTTTATGTCTAACTCCATAAAAAAGCCCCGTAATCAATACGGGGATCTCAAAAGGAGAAAACAAGAACATAGAGTTATGACGAAATTATTTCTGCTACAGGTTAATTAGGATAATTAATCCACTCACCACCATTTAACTTGATATAAGACAGACCTTGATAATCAACCACAACAGTAGCTTGATTTTCTGCGACATTGGCTGTTTGCGGTAATTCACTCGCTAATCCATTCCAATCAATAGCGGATTGATTAAAAACATCACCATTCACATTACGAGAAATAAATTCAGATAAGGCCAAATAGCTACTTGGCTCTTCAATAATCACTGGTGGATAAAATTGTGCTCTATCTTTGATCCCGGTAAACCGAATACCGACGGGTACTGTAGTAATACTTTGACTAGGAATGTCCCTTAAACCTGACATTTGTGTTTTATCACCTTGTAAAGCGGCGCCATGCTCCGGCACAATGACGACCATCACTTTTCTTTCTTTTTTATCTAACTCATTCATAAAGTTATCTAAATCATCTAATAAAGTGCTGGCGCGTTTACCATAATCAGCCGTATTATTTTCCCCCACAAAACGATTACCATCATGTAATGACACTAAATTCACAAACGTCACACTACGACTCTCATTCGATTGTTCACGGCCTTGCAACCAACGCATCAATGTCTCTTTATCGTTATAAATTTTAGTACCATCAAAAGCCGTTATTTGATGAGAAAGATTTTCTTGATCTTGCAAAGTGACATTAAGATTACCGAGTTGCTGAATTTCTTTGAGGTAGTTACCAAACTTTCCGTTATGATCCAATACTAATTTCTTCGCAAAACCGAGTGAAGATAAATTATCCATTAACAAACACTGTGTATCAGCCGGATCGTATAAGTCAGAATGGTGAGCCTGCCCACAACTTGATCGTAATAATCGTAATGATGCAGGGCCACTATAAGATGAAACCGTATTAAAGTGACTAAATAGCACATCAAAATTACCCCAAATAGGGTGCTCTTGTAAGCCAACGGCGGCGGCATCCGCAGTCGAAAGCGAACAAATATTAATAATCAAAATATCGAATGGTTGGGCATTGGTAGACAACTGTGTAGGAAAAGGTGTTATGCGTTTTTTCTCATAGCTATAAAATTGTGTTAACCAATCATCCAATACCTTATTATTGACCTTCTGTTTTTGGGGCGGATAAATGGTTCCTACTGATGCTATGTCTACAGTGTTTTCAGGAACAGCAGTTGGCTCGACTGATTCAGGCAAGACTTCAGTGACATTTGCTAATGCAGTCATTTTTTCAGGATTAATATCATTTTCTTGGGTAAAACTATTTGCTGAAACGGCAGGCACCATACCTTGTGAAAAATGGGTGAATCCTCCAATATTTAACCACAGCACTCCCGCAATGACAAAAACAGAAACCCTTATCCACTGTTCAATAAAAAGGTAGGCTACCAGCAAAATAAAGGCGACACCTATCATTTTGATATTAATAAAATTAACCGCTAATTCAACAAGATAATCAAACGAAAACTGTTTAAGTTGCCCTCCTTGCGCTAATACCGTTGAAAAACTGGGTAACCAAGTATCATGATAAAATAAAATGATCCCAATAGGGATAGCAATCCAATTACGCATTTTATGCCAAATATTTTTAGGTAATGGAAACAATAAAAATGCGAGAAAAAGTAGATTACTAAAAGCATCAAAATTTAAATAACCATACCAAAGGAAAAAAAACTTTAGTAAAAAATAGAAATTCCATGCTCCCAACCCATGCCAGTAATGTAAAAAATCGAACTGGGTTGAATTAGACTTGTTCATTTTGATTTCCTACTTATTAGTATAAATAAATCCAACTCGACAATTATATGATAACTCACATCTGCCTTTTCATTACCTCTGATATTAAATTAACTACTAAATAAAGATATAATAGAATATTTATTTAACCACTTAGTAAAACCCCTTAAATAAAAATCAATAAAAAATAAAACTAACAGAGGAACACTATTTCTCTGATAAATACAATAATAAAATCCAACTTGTTTAATTCAAATTTAAAAGAAAATACTCAAGCTTCTATTTATATAATAGCTACTATTTTTAAAAACAGCTCATTATTTACATTAAATAATGAAACACAGAGTTATCTTATTTTTATATTTCGAAACAAAAACAAAATAAACCACATATAAATAACAATTAACAACAAGCTACCAACATAAACAACAATAAAGAAATATATAACTTGATATAAAAACATAAATAATCAACAGGAGATTATCAATTAATGATTATTTTATTAAAAATGATTAAAATCAATATATAATAACTAGAATTTAAATTAAATAATTTAATACATTGTTATAAACAACTAATTTACAATTATTGTTTATCCCCTTACTTTGCAGTAAAGCGCCTTTTCTATTACTTTTAATTATTTTCATAAAAGAAATAAAAATAAAAAAACGAAAAGCAAAACCAACAATTAACTTCACATTCAAAAGATAATAAATATCTATTTTATGTGTTTTTACGTAATTGAAATAATTATTTTTAAAGCATACCCTAAATATGAAAACCTAAAAAAAACCAGCAATAAAAATTAATTAAACACTCTTTTAACGGAAGTTAAAATTCGGAATGAAATTTATTTTTCTTTTATCTGGAGATTATTGATGTGAAAAATGAAATTTTTATTAACTCAAATATAAAAATAGAAAAAAATAATCTAAATAAGGATGTAGATAAATTAAAAAAATTATTTTCATTAAATAACTATCACTATCAGGATATTAATAAAGAAGAGGAAAATAGTGTGCTTGTTTATCGATGGCCATTACTTAATGCATTTCATTACATGACTAAATGAGGCTAACTATGCCACTTATTGTATTAAAAGGAATACGAGGCGGAGTGGGTACAACATCCACGGCAATTACGCTTGCTCGACAATTTAATCAACAAAACAAAGAAGTCCTTATTATTGATAATTGTACTGAAAATATTTTACCTTTTTATTTCCCTGCACAACAAAAAATGCCCCCATTAAGTCAGGCATTATTGGCTCAAACCCCCGTAGAGGAGTGTATTTTTAACTATCAACCACACTATCAAGTTTTACCGTTTGGTTTGGTTAATACGAAGGATAATTTACTCTTGCAGTTATCATTTTCAGCAAAACAGCATTTCAATCATTTTTTATCATCCTTTATTCAACTGCATCCAGACGCCATTATTTTAATGGACTTGCAACATACACAAGATACGTTATTTACCCCTTGGATAGAAAAAGCAGCTATTTTTTTCACCGTTGCAATGGCTGAAAGCAACTGCCATATCCGTCTGAATCAACATGAGTTTGTTAAAAATGAATACATACTCATTAATCAATTTCGTGCAACTAGCCAAATTCACCAAGACTTTTATCAATTTTGGCAAACAACCTCTTTTCCCTTATGTCCTATTGTTCTTCATCGAGATGAGGCGTCAGTAGAAGCATGTGCCTCACGTTTACCTTTATATGATTATCAAGCTAATTGCATGTTAGTGGAAGAAATCACACATCTGACCCAATGGTGTTTCCCATTATTTGAGAGGAAAGAAGGACAGCCATAATGCCATCATCTTTCGATGCCACGAAAAAAAAAGAAAAGAAGGTGCCACAACACATTCTTATTCGATACTACAAGTTCTATCGTCATAACGGTGCCTCTCGTAGCGCTACCATTGTTAGTGAGCTATTTATGGGCATTATGTGGATATTCTTACGAATGGAATCACCTTTTTGGCGAAAAATTGCCAGAAAACAACGTTTGTTATTTCCTCACATCAATCCTCGTTGCCCTAAAGTTTTCGATCCTCTACGCTATTTATTACAAAGCATTTGGCTCATTTGCCACTACCTTGTGCAATTATTAGTGAAAAAACCAACACAATTTATTTCTTATGTCAGAAATCTGTACAAAAAACTCTTTGTCCATGTTTCACCTATCGCTATTGAACTTATTGAGCATAAGAAAAAAAATACATCCATTTGGCAATATCTGCTTTATTCAGCTATTGCTGTTTTGGCTGTTTTCTTTATTTTACTCAGTATTACCCAACCTTTTGATCTCACATTTCAATTTGTTTTTGTGATTGTTCTTTGGTTAGTGGCTTTAGCGCTCCGCGATATTCATGGGCGTTTTGCTTCAATTGCCATAATTATGTTGGCTCTAACGATTGCATGTCGATATATCTGGTGGCGTTATCAATCAACCCTGTACTGGGTTGATAACATTAGTCTTTTTTTCGGTTTACTACTATTACTTGCTGAAACTTACGCATGGTGTGTGCTATTTCTCAGTTTTATGCAATGTATTTGGCCACTGCATCGAAAACCGATTTCTATGCCTGAGGATATTACAAAATGGCAAAGTGTTGATATTTTCATTCCTACCTATAACGAAGATCTACAAATCGTTAAACCTACCATTTATGCCAGTTTAAATTTAGATTGGCCTAAAGATAAACTCACTATTTATCTGCTTGATGATGGTGATCGTCCTGAGTTTAAGGCGTTTGCACAAGAGGTCGGCATTCGTTATATCGCACGAGAAAAACACAATTTTGCCAAGGCAGGTAATATCAATCATGCTTTATCCCTCGCCTCTGGTGAATTTGTCGCCATTTTTGACTGTGACCATATTCCAACACGTTCATTTTTACAATTTACCATGGGATGGTTTTTACAAGATGAAAAAATGGCCTTAGTACAAACACCTCACCATTTTTTCTCCCCCGATCCTTTTGAACGTAATCTAGGTAATTTTCGCGAAACACCTAATGAAGGCACACTCTTTTATGGGTTAGTTCAAGATGGCAATGATACTTGGAATGCTACCTTTTTCTGTGGATCGTGTGCAGTTTTACGTCGTACTGCATTAGATGAAATTGGTGGTATTGCCGTTGAAACAGTCACCGAAGATGCACACACCTCATTACGTTTACACCGTCATGGCTGGCGATCTGCCTATATTCGCATACCACAAGCTGCAGGTCTCGCAACTGAATCATTATCGGCACATATCGGACAACGTATTCGGTGGGCAAAAGGCATGGTACAAATATTCCGCCTTGATAATCCTCTCTTCGGTAAAGGATTAAGCATTCCTCAACGCCTCTGTTATTTAAATGCTATGTTGCATTTTTTCTCGGGCATTCCTCGTATGATTTTCTTACTCGCCCCCCTGACATTTCTTATTTTTCACGCCTATATCATTTATGCGCCTGCTATCGCTATAGCCTTATATGTTGTGCCGTATTTGATCCACATTTCTCTGGCAAGTTCAAAATTACAAGGTGCCTATCGCCACTCATTTTGGGGAGAGATCTATGAAACAATTTTGGCGTGGTACACCACTCGCCCTGTATTAAGCACACTATTTTCCCCGTATAAAGGCAAATTTAACGTCACTGAAAAAGGTGGAGTGATGGAAGAAGGTTTTGTGGATTGGAACATTAATCGCCCTTACTTACTCTTTTTCAATTTGAATTTACTGGGAATTTTGTTTGCTTTTTGGCGCATTGCAACAGGCGATCCTGACGAAGCTTGGGCGACTGTCATGTGTTTATTATGGGTTTGCTATAACCTTATCTTGTTAGGTGTTGCTATTGCCGTTTCTGTTGAAACCAAACAACAACGCCGATTTCCTCGAGTTCGAATAAAAGCGCCTGCTATGTTGTTGTTAAACAATGGTGCACTCTACCGCTGCTATCTTTATGATTTTTCAGATAATAGCTGTGCCATTTTATTGCCTGATAACGTCATACTTTCACTTTCTCAAAATGAAAACATCACACTATTGCTCACTCAAAATCAGCGTGAACATGCATTTAAAGCCAATATTTCACGTATTGAAGGGCAAATCATCGGGTTGCAACTCCTTGAGATGACAACGCAAAAAGCGATCGATTTTACCGCCTGTACTTTTGAGCGGGCTGATACTTGGGCTGATTGGCAAAACGAACTTCCAGCCGACAAACCGTTAAGTAGCCTCAAAAATATTATTTTTATCAGCATGCAAGGTTATAACACCTTGTTAAAGCGTGCTCCTTACTTTATTTACGCCACTTTTCGCTTACTCGGTCTCTTTTTACTGTGGCTTTCATCATTACTCCCTCAACGCGTTAATGTTTCACAAATATTTCATCAATCTTGAAGGAAAAACTCACTTTTCTGGGAGTTTATTAATAAACAATAAGATCATGGGTAACAATAATGAAAAAACGTTTTCTCATATTTGCCTTATTTATGCTCACTTCTTCAGTTTATGGAGATGAAACACAAGAAGTGCAAACAACCATTTCAAAACCATCTGTTACATTAACTGAAGTGGCTCTTGATGTTACTTCTCAAGCAGAGCCTGGAAATACACAATTACCTTCTGGTGAGCTCACGTCGTCTACTCGTCAGAAGATATTAAAATTTGCAAATGCAGCACCGAGTTATGGCGCCATGCATTTAACTGGTGTTAGCCCTGATGGCTATTTAGAATTCGGTGTGCGTAGTGATGAATATGTTTCAAAGGCAACTCTTGATTTAGAATTTACCCCCTCTCCATCACTACTTCCAGTAGAGTCTCATCTTAATGTCTATTTGAATGATGAAATGATGGGCGTGATTACCTTAAAACAAGAAGATTTAGGTAAGAAAAATCAAATTACGATACCGATTGATCCCTTATTTATTCAAGATTTTAACCATATAAAACTCTCTTTTATTGGCCATTATCGTGAAATTTGTGAAAACCAAGCGAATACAACACTCTGGCTTGATGTGAGTAAAAACAGTCAATTAAATCTGACCTTTCAATCACTCCGTTTAGGTAATGAATTAGCGTATTTCCCAGAACCCTTTTTTGATAACCGTGATTTTGGTGAGTTAACACTGCCGATGGTGTTTAGTCAGTCACCTCATTTAACCCAACAAAAAGCAGCTGCGATCCTCTCTTCTTGGTTTGGTACTCAAGTTGATTGGCGTCAACAAAATTATCCTGTTTATTACAATGAGTTACCAAATCAACACAGCATTATTTTCGCAACGAATCAACAAAAACCCACATTTTTAAAACAGCATCCTGATGTTAAAGAGCCAACCATCGAAATACTGACACATCCAACTAATCCTTATATTAAGTTACTTCTTATTATGGGACGTGATGATAATGATTTGATCACGGCTGTAAATGGTATTGCTCGTGGGCAAGTTATTTTTAGAGGTGATGTTGTCACGATTAATGAAGTAGAAGCATTAATCCCTCGTGAGCCTTACGATGCTCCAAAATGGGTACAATTAAATAAACCTATTTATTTTAATACGTTACAAGATTATGAAGGTCAATTGCAATCTCGGGGATTAACACCCAATCCGATTACGTTAAATATGACCTTACCGCCTGATCTCTTTATGTTTAATAATACGGGATTACAAATGCAATTGCGTTATCGCTATACCGCACCTGCATTTCAAGATGACTCTCGTATGTCTATCTCAGTAAACGACCATTTCATTAAAGCTTATCCTCTTGAAAAAGATAAAAAAGATAACCTTGTTATCGCTTATTTACCGCTTATTCAAGGCTGGATTGAGCATAAGAATTTATTGAATATTCCTGCAGTAAAACTGGGGGAACGTAACCAAATTACATTTGCCTTTGATTACACCAACCCAATTCCGGGTGGTTCACTAGATCAATGCATTACTTATCAACCTGTTCCAAACGCAGTTGCTATTGATGAGTTATCAAGTTTCAATTTTACAGGCGATTATCGGCATTATATCGCCTTACCTGATTTACGTGTTTATAGCCACGCAGGTTTTCCATTTAGTCGTTATGCTGACCTTTCTGAAACTCTCATTTTTGTTAATCAGCAACCTTCTCCAACTCAATTATCAACCTTATTGATATCAATGGGAAATATAGGTGCTCAGACAGGCTATCCTGCTCTTAATGTCTCATTAACAGACTCATTAGAAGAGGTACAAAAAAGAGATGCGGATCTATTACTAATAGGAACCATTCCACCCGCATTAAATAATGACAAACAGATGAACGTATTGATCGATAAGGCACGCAGTGAAATCATATTACCTTCTCGTGAAATCAGCATATTTAGCCACACAAGCTATCAACCTACAGATAAACGCTCTGATAGCCGAGTTTCATTGACCTCAAAAGGATCCATGGGTGCCATTATTGGATTCCAATCACCCTTCTTTTCGCAACGTAGCGTAGTCGCTCTGTTAGCTGATAGCACTCAAGGTTACAAATTATTAAATGAAGCTATCAGTGATAGTGGTAAGCGTGATGCAATGCATGGCTCCGTAGTATTAGTCAGAGGATCTGGCGTCAATAGCTTACGTGTCGGTGATACTTATTACGTCGGTTACTTACCTTGGTGGGAAGAAGTTTGGTACGTCTTTGCCTCTCACCCTGTATGGCTTGGCTTAGCGGCAATCATCGGTATTATTCTTGTCTCTCTTCTTATTTGGCGAGCAATGAAAATAAGAAGCCAACGTCGTTTAGCGGCTAAGGATTAAGCTATGTGGCATTTTGGTCACTCGCATCGACAGTCTATTATTACCCTCTTTTTGCTGACAGGCTTTTTGCCTGTCACACAAGCGGGCAATGAGACAACCGAAGCCTTTTTGCAAGAGCAAGTGAGATTAGGGACATCCACAGGAAATGAAGCTTTGGTGGCTCAATCTCTACATCGTTTATCTTTAATTAAACCCAATGATCCTCATATCCTATTAATGCAAATTCAATTTGCTGTAAAACAAAAAGACAATGCAAAAGCACAACTGTTATTTACTCAATTAGGCACTCAATTCCCACAATCAGAGCAATATCAACGTGCAATAAAAACGTTATCATTAACAACAGATGTAAATCGGCAAAAACAGCAAAGAGCTCAGCTTTATCGTACCGCTGGGCGTTATGATGATGCCTTAACTTTATACGATGAAATCTATCAGGGGATACCACCTGATGAAACCTTAGCACTAGAGTATATCCAAGTGCTAATGCAATCCTCACACAAGGATAAAATAGACCGACTTAATCATATTTACAGTCAATACTCTCAAAATGCAAAAATTGCGAGTATTTATCAGCAACAAACAACCATGGCGACAACAAGCACCATGGCAAGTATAAAGTCCAAATCTGATGTCTCGTCATTACCTCTTGTTACATTGAGGGAAAAAGTACGGCAACAACCTGATAATGCCGATATTGTGGGTGCCTTGGGGGTACGCTATTCCCGCGCTGATCAACGTAGCGCTGCAATTTATTATCTTTCTCAGGCGCTGAAATTAGCACCTAATCATGATAATAGCGGTCAATGGCAAGCAATATTGCACTCTAATCAATATTGGTATTTGCTGTCAAAAGCAGATGATGCCCTGCTAAAACGGGATTATGAATTAGCACAGCGCTATTTCAACCAACTCAATAAGTTAGGCCCTTATCAGAGTGAGCCTTATATTGGCTTAGGTGATATTGCTGTTGCACAGCACCAATTGGAAATAGCTGAAAATTATTATTTACAGGCATTAAAATATCACCCCAATCACCCAGCCACTTTACATAGTTTAGCGAAACTTTATCGCCAACAGTCCCATGAAAAAGCACTACAATTTATTTCTCATTTAACGCCAAGACAATATAAAAATTTAGCAGAAGATTATAGCTATATAATTTCAGGTATAAAGCAAGATGTAGCGGCCGATGATGAGCATAACGAGCAATATTTTAGTGCAATTGAAAAGCGTAAAGCCATCGCTAAAGATTACCCTAATGATGTATGGAATATTTATCGTCTTACTGATGATTTATTAATGACGCAACAAGCACCAATTGCCGAAGAATATTTTAATCAACTAAATCGTCGCCTCCCTAATGACGTATCTCGCCTTTACGCTTATGCGCTATACCTGAACAAAACAAATCGAGAAACACAAGCGCTCGATACGCTAAAAAAAATTCCCTTATCTCAACGTAGTGAAAGCATGAAAGCGTTAGACAGCCAATTACGTTTTGATGAAGCATTAGCACACGCGGGATCTTTGCGCGAAAAAGGACAAGAACAACAAGCTGTTGATTACCTTTTTGCTCACATCTCGCCAGAACAAAAAGCACAGACTTATTTACTCTTAGCTGACTGGGCTCAAGAGCGAAATAACGTTGAACAAGCCTTAAGTTATTACCATACCACCTTAAATTTAGAACCTAACAACGAAGCAGCATTATTAGGCGCAACAGATATTGCCTTAGCACAAGGGAAAAAAATACAGGCAAAATACTATCTTGCGAAAATAGAAACCCTTTCCCCCAACCAGTTTGATAGTAATTCTCTTAGACGTGTTGCTAATGCAGAAAAAGAGGTGGGTAATACAGAAAAATCACAACACTATTTTGCGTATTTAACACAGCAAATTGAAAAAGAGCCAGAGAGTGTTGATCCTTTAGTATTACGCGATATTGCCCGTTTTCAGCGTGATAGCCAACATCGTCAGCAAGCTCACTATTATTATCAACAAGCGATGATCAAGGATGGGATCACAGATAAGTTGCCAAAAGATAATATTGAGTACACGACATTAATGCGTAATGACGATAAAGATAATTGGCTGTCTCGAAGTCTACGAGCTGATACTCACTCTCTTTATCGTCAACAAGAATGGCGTTTTACTCTTGAGCATGATTATTGGGGCGCTAGTGGTAGCGAAGGCTATTCAAAACTACGCGCCCACACTACGATGTTACAACTTGATCATCCTGTTTATGATGGCCGTTTTTTTTGGCGGGCAGATTTAGTCAACCTCAATAGTGGCAAACTTGGCACATCACCTTATGACTCTAAATTTGGGACTTGCTACCGTACCGGTTGTTCTCCTCTAGCACAACAAGCCTTTGGCGTCAGCCCTGCAATTGGTTGGGAAAATGAACAATGGCAATGGGATCTGGGAACAACACCATTAGGTTTTGAAGTCACTGATTGGGTCGGTAGAATTGCCTATAGCTATGATCTTTTTAATGTGGGTTGGACACTTGATGTTCACCGCCGCCCAGTTAATAGCTCTTTGCTTGCTTTTGGTGGTCAACGAGATATTTGGACAAATAAAACATGGGGCGGAGTTAGAAGAACCGGTATTCGTTTAAGTGGAAGCTATGATTTAGGTGGAAAAGACGGTTATTGGGGCGAGGTTTCTGTCGATAAATTGACGGGAAAAAATGTTGAAGATAATAGTAGTCTTCGAGGAATGGGGGGCTACTATTATAAAGTGATCAATGAAAATAACCGTCTAGTTTCCATTGGATTAAGTTCAATGCTCTGGCATTACGATAAAGATTTAAGTGGCTATACCTTAGGTCAAGGTGGCTATTATAGTCCTCAAAAATATGTTTCTTTAGGGATCCCTATTAATTATCGTGAACGCACTGAAGATTGGTCTTGGGAGTTATCAGGATCCGTTTCTTGGTCATACTCTCAAACTGATGACAGAAAACGCTATCCCTTACACAATCTCGTCTCCGTCGATAAGTTTAATCGCTATATGAATGAACTTAGCCCTGAAGATCGAGAAGAAATGATGAGGCTTTATTATCAAGAACATAATGAGGTTGATGATGGTGACTCCAGTACTGGCTTTGGTTATACCGCAAGAGCATTAGTTGAACATCGTATTACACCACACTGGTTTATTGGTGCAGCTATCGATATTCAACAAGCTAAAAACTATACCCCAAGCCATGCATTAATGTATTTACGCTATTCGTTTGATGGCTGGAACGGAGATTTAGATTTACCTCCTAATCCACTTATTCCTTACGCTGACTTTAAATAATATTCAAATAGTAAGACACAAACGGGAGGCACTAGGCTTCCCGTTTAACTTTTTCGCGAATACTGCGATTACGATATTAAATTATCATTACGGTGCTTTATGCAAAAGTCCGACTAATAACCACCCAGCAATCATGGCAAGAACAAATAAAATACCTTGATAAAATCCAGCCCCCGCTAATACTAAACTAGGACCAGGGCAAATCCCTGCTAATCCCCAACCAATACCAAATAGTACACTGCCTAACACTAATGGTTTATCAATAGCTTTATTCGTTGGAATATTCAAAGGGCACGCTAATACGCTTTGTTGTCTATGGCGTGTTAATTGGTAGCCAATAACACTGACAACCAGTCCAGCGCCCATAATTATCAATAAAGAAGGATCCCAATTTCCAGTAATATCTAAAAATCCTAAGATTTTTTGCGGATTGCTCATTCCACCAACAATCAATCCTGCACTGAATAGAAGACCACAAAAAAAAGCAACAAGCTTTGTCATTTTTTTAGCCTCCTATCACATGACGCTGAATATAAACGGTGATAAATGCCATCACCATAAAGATTAAAACTGCCACTATAGAACGGTGTGATAATCGTGCTAATCCACAAATACCATGACCGCTAGTGCAACCATTCCCTAAACGTGTACCAACTCCCACCAGTACACCAGCAATAATTAACATCCAAGGTGATGTTTCAATCACTGGCGCTAAAGGCTTATCAAAAAAATAAAAGAGTGTGGGCGCGATTAACATGCCAAGTAAAAATGCCCAACGCCAACCATTCCCCTGTTGTTTTGTTGTTAAAACCCCGCCTAAAATACCGCTTATTCCGGCGATGCGACCATTAAATAACAAAAAAATAGCGGCGGCTGCACCTATCATAAGCCCACCAATTGCCGCACTTAAAGGCGTAAAGTGAACCCAATCTATATTCATAACTTAACCTGCTATAGGGCAATAAAGCTGATAAAGCGTATTGAGAAGCACTAATACTTTTTCATCAGCAATAGAATAGAAGATACGTTTCCCATCACGACGAGTATTCACTAATCCTTCATTGCGTAAAACAGTCAGCTGTTGAGAAAGCGTAGGCTGACGGATCCCTAAACTCTCTTCTAATTCACTCACACTTTTTTCGCCCTGACTTAGTTGACACAATAACAAGAGGCGATCGCCATTTCCTAAGGTCTTAAGTATGCTAGACGCTTCATTGGCTGCCAGTTTCATTGCATCTAATAAATCAGGTTGAACTCGTTGTGTCATGGTAAACTCCATAATCAATATACTTTTTAATAATATGTTAATTTATATATTGTGCAAGTTTTCTTTTTATTGCGTGTTTGTATAAGGCGCTATATGCTCTGTGACATGAAAACGGTAAGAGTCCCCATCGCCTTAGTGCAAAGCGTTATGCGAACACTGCGTGAAAAATTGCAGCAGGCGAATCTTTATCTTAATACAAATTACCCAGAACCTACTCTACATTATAATCAGAGAGGAACTATTGCAGGCAGTGCCTATTATGCAAATTGGGAAATCCGTATTAATCCTACATTATTGATTGAAAATAAACAGAATTTTATTGAAGAAGTTATTCCTCATGAATTAGCGCATTTACTAGTTAGTCGCCATTTCGGTCGTGTAGCACCTCATGGAAAAGAGTGGAAGTGGATGATGGAAACAGTATTACAAGTTTCAGCTAAACGTACTCATCATTTTGATGTTACAGCCGTTAAACCCAAAACCTTTCCCTATGCTTGTCATTGTGAAGAAGGGCATCAACTCACCATTCGTCGTCATAACAAGGTATTACGTGGGGAAACACAGTACCGTTGTCGCCATTGTCAGGCTATTTTGCAATTTATAGAAGATTAAAGCCAATTGATAAAAATTAAGCCGATGTATTGGTTAAATCACATCGGCTTGATCTTAAAAAGAATAGGTTAATTCGTCTTAAGCAAACTCGCTCATCACATGAGATGCAATTTCAAAGTAAATAATAAGACCTGTACCATCAATTAACGTTGCGATAAACGGTGCTGATACAACGGCTGGATCAATACCTAAACGCTTTAATACCATTGGAATAACAGATGAAACAATAGCACTCCAAACAGTGATTGAAATAAGCGTTAATCCAACAACAATCATCACTTCCATTCCAACACCTAAGAACCAAGCTCGGACAAAACCCGCGATCCCCATGGTTAACGCAACCATGATAGATGTTGTTATCTCTTTTCTTAAAACAGACCACACATTGCGTAAGCTCACTTCACCTAACGCCATCGCACGAACAAGCGTTGAGGTAATTTGTGTTCCGCTATTTCCCCCAGTACCAATCAGTAATGGAATAAAGAATGCCAATGAAATAGCGGCTTCTAGTCTATCTTCAAAAGCATGTAATACCGTACTGGTATACGCTTCTGCCACAAACAGCATCAATAACCATACAACACGTTTACGCCATAATGTTACTGGACTGGTTTCTAAATAAGGCTGCTCTAATGGTGACGTTGCCCCTTGCATCTGTGCATCAAGGGTATTTTCATCTTCAATCAATTCCGCAATATCTTGAGGACGTAACACACCCACTAATTTTCCAAAATGCATCACCGGTACACTGTCTAAACCGCTATGGCTAATCAATTGATACACATCATGTCGATTCTGTTCAGGTGATACAGAGAAAAAAGTTTGACGCATAACATCAGACACAAACAGATCATTTGTCGCGGTTAATAATGATTTAACAGGTAAAATTCCATTAAGATAATTATCTTTATCAACAACATAGAGATAGGTTGGAATTAATTCATCTTTTAAATCATTAACCAGTTGGTTTTTTACATTTTCAACCGAATCTGCAACTGAAACCGCAATATAAGACTGGCTCATATACGCACTAACAGTTGCATCGTCTTTTAAACGATGATATTGGTCTTGAGTGGAATTATTTTGTGGTGTATTTAAGGATGCATCTGCAACTAAGACAGCATCCATTTTGTTTTGAGTATTGAAAGTCATTTTGTGGTTCCCTATTACTGTTTGTGTTTAGCAAATCAGTTCTCCATAGGGGCGAAACCAGAAGCGAGAATGCAAAAGCTATCTACACGTCTCGGTTTTAGCACTATACAACGTATCCGATGAATACTGGAAGTTACATGGGGATATACCTTCGGTCGATATATCCTGTCCTAATCTTGGGCGTCTCTCGACGTCGTCAGATCAGTAACCTGTGTTTGTATAGGAGCCTCGCCTAACGAGATACTGCCATTTTCTTGCGAATGCGGCGCGCATTATAACCACTCACACTATAATGGAAAGCACGATAACGATTTTGTTTAAGTTCTATTGAAAATGACGCCAAGAATATTCATCATACAACTAAATAATATAATTCCATTTGGAATTAATATATAAAAAAGAAATAAACCTCTTCTACGAAAGTGAAAATCGCATAATCAGAGATAATCTGTTTATTAATTGATTATTTAAATGCTAATTTTTGCACTCTTATTTCTTCTGCCTGTGAAAATATCTCTTTTACTGTTTTACCATCTAATGATTGGCACATTTTGCGGGTGATCATATCGCCATTCTTATGACGCCCCGCAATCACTAAATCATTAAAATTAATATCATTAAGAATAGCCAACTCTATTGCTTCGTCAAAACGCGCTTGCTCATCGAGGGGGAGAGAATTACGCATTTCAACAATTGACATACGTAATGACTCTACATTAGAGCCATCAAGGGTTTGTTGAGGTTTTTCACAGCCAGATAACATGACACTAAATAAACAAATAACTAACAATTTTTTCATATATCCCCCCTTACCCAATCAATGGTTTAAATAATAGCAGAATGTTTATAAGGAAACTCCACACTGATTAAAATATATTTTTATTAACTCTCCCATTTCAATATTCTTATTATTCTGAATAAATAAAAATGGAGTTTAAATTAAAATAAAGGGGGGTATTTTCCAGATTAATGCCACATTTAATGGGAAGAATAGACATAAAAAACCCCGTTAATAAATTAACAGGGCAAAAAATAGAAGAATAGAAGGAAAGAGTTTAATAAAAAGCGATTATGCTAGCTCAACATCACCTTTTAAACGGCAACTACACGCTAACACATAACCTTGCGCAATCTCTTCAGGCGTTAATGTACTGGTGCTGGAAACATCATAATCACCACTAACAATTCTCGTTTTACAACTGCCACAAACACCTGCACGACAAGCAGCAAAAACGGGTACTTTATTCTCTTCCATTGCCGTTAACAAAGTGACACCAACAGGAACTTTAATTTGCGATAATGGATGACGAATAGTCATGGTTAATTGTTCATTTTCATCAACACAAACGGGTTCATCACCAAAACGTTCCATAAAGATATTCTCAGCAGGTACACCAAGATTTCTTGCAAAACGTCCAGTGTCTTCCATATAACTATTTGGGCCACAACACATAACAATGCGACTCGCAATATCAGGGACTAATACAGCTAATTTTTCTTGAGAAATACGACCACTAAAGATCCCTTTATTGTCAGGTAATTTAGGCATCATAATAAAATTGAGATTATAGGGATACGCATTGGCTAATTCGATCCACTCTTTCTCAAAGATAAACTGACTTTGCTCACGAATATTAAAAATAACGGTGATATTCGCTTTAGGTTGATTGTTAAGCAACCAGCGTGTCATTGACATCACAGGGGTAACACCACACCCTGCGGCTAACATTAAATAGCGGGCATCTTCTTTACCTGCACATGTAAATTCACCTTGTGCATCAGATAACCAAAGATAATCACCCGGTTTTACTTGTGATGTTAACCAACCCGAACCGACGCCATTTTCTAAGCGGCGAACAGTTAAAGTGACAAAAGGGCTTAGCCCTGGCGAAGATGAAATAGTATAAGCTCGCATTACTTCATCACTATTATTAATACTCACCAACGCAAATTGGCCTGGTTTATATGAATAAAAGTCATGATTAATTAAATTTAGTGTCCACACTTCAGGGGTTTCCTGAACAATTGAGTGAACTTGCATACGATTAGGGCAAAGGGAACTAGGCATCGTCATGGATATTTATTCCTTACCGAAGCCCTCAGGCTTCGGCAATGATGATGAATTAAACGATTAAGCTGACAGGATCTCTTTAAGATCTTGTTCTGGTGTAGTGATTGAGCGCATACCGAATTTCTCATTTAAAACCGCAAGCAAATTGTCTGTTAAGAACGCAGGGGCTGTAGGACCGGTATAAATATTTTTTACGCCTAATGAAAGCAGAGTTAATAAAATAACAATCGCTTTTTGCTCAAACCACGACAAAATTAAGGACAGTGGTAAATCATTGACACCACAACCTAATTTTTCAGCTAGATTAACAGCTAGCATAATCGCAGAATAAGCATCATTACACTGACCCACATCAAGTAAGCGTGGTAACCCTTCTAAAGTACCAAAATCTAATTTATTAAAACGATATTTACCACAAGCTAAGGTCATGATTAAACAATCTTGTGGAATTTCTCTTGCTAAATCAGTGTAATAACTACGTTCACCACGGCTACCATCACAACCACCAACCAAGAAAACATGACGTAATTTTTTCTGTGAGACTAAATCGATCACAGTATCAGCAGCATTTAATAGTGTTTCACGACCGAAACCGACAGTAATTAAATGCTCAATTTCATTGTATGGGAAACCTTCTAATGATTGTGCTTGTTCAATCATTTCAGAGAAATCATCGCCAGTGATGTGTTTTACACCCGGCCAACCAACAATACTGCGAGTCCAAATACGATCGCCATAATTACCGACATTAGGATCAATAATACAGTTTGATGTCATTAGTACAGGGCCGGGGAATTTCGCAAATTCGATTTGCTGATTCTGCCAGCCACTACCATAGTTACCCACTAAGTGTTTATATTTTTTAAGTTCTGGATAGCCATGAGCTGGTAACATTTCACCATGAGTATAAACGTTGATCCCTTTACCTTCCGTTTGCTCAAGTAGCATTTGTAAATCTTTCAGATCATGGCCTGAAATTAATATTGCTTTACCCGCAACAGGACGCACATTAACAGTAACTGGCGTTGGGTTACCGTAAGCTTGAGTTTCGCCTTTATCCAGAATCGCCATAATGCGGAAGTTCATTTGGCCAATGCCCATCGCATTTTCTAACAATTCATTCATATCAGCAGGATCCGTTCCTAACCACGCCATATAACGGTGATATTCTGCATAAATCTCATTATCGTATTGACCTAAAACATGCGCATGCTCCATATAAGCAGCAGCCCCTTTTAAACCATACAAACACAGCATACGTAAGCCATGAAGATCATCACCGATTTGTGCTTTATCACCATTTAAGGCAAAAAGCTGGGCTTGTTTTTGTAAACTGTCTAAATCGTTACCTGCTAATTGAATTTCAGCTCTTGGATTAGTGACTTGAATTGCGGCATTTTTCGCTACAGTACGAGATTTCAAACTTTCACGGAAATAGATAGCTTCTTTCGCATAACCGACAATGCGATCAGAATCGAAGTTGACGTTGGTTAACGTAGAGAAAAAAGCGCGAGGCGCAAAGCTATCAACATCATGATCAATAATACCAACACTACGTGCTGCTAATGCCCACGCTGAAAGTCCTTCTAATACTGCAACCAGTAAATCTTGAAGATCTGAAGTTTCTGCTGTTTTACCACACATACCTTGCGCATAGGCACAACCATTACCTACAGGCGTTTTCATTGTTTGTTCACATTGCACACAATACATATCGTATTCCTTCTAATAAGAGATAACGCTTTATTTTTATAAGTTGCATTACAGATGCAACATAAGAATACGCCATTTTTATAAGAGCGAAAGTGCAATATTGAACAATTTAAATGTTGTTTGATCTAACGCAATTTCTAGCAAATCTTTCAATATCTCTTTTTTTATCTTTTGATTTCACATAAATCTAAAACCTTTTTTTTAAACAAATTGATTAATCGCATTAAATCGTTAATGAGTAAATAAGAAAGAATATTTAAGAATAACTGATGGGTGTTTTTTGTTTAATCATATAAAAGCTGAGAGATGAAACGATTAAGTTTATTCATTTTTGTTAAATCAGTAATATTCATTACTATTTTTTATCGTTAATATCACCTATTGCATCAATAGCTAATCAAATTATTTCATTTGATATATGTTATTAGCACGAGTATTACAAAATGAAACTATAAATTTAAATGATACTCACCCCTACATTGGAGATTAAAAATGATTAAATTAAATAATGTTCCATCAGAATTTCGTCCTCTAGAAAGCTACAAAATGCTAATTGGTGGAGAATGGGTAACTAGCACATCACAAAAAACAACCAAAACCTATAGCCCTGCAACCGGTGAATTATTAAGTGAATACCAATCTGGAAGTGCAGAAGATGTCAACCGTGCAGTCACGGCTGCACGTAACGCATTCAAAACATGGAGTAAAACTTCTCCGGCAGAACGCCAAGCCCTCTTATTAAAAATTGCAGATCGCTTAGAGCAAGAACAAGAACGCTTTGCTTGGATTGAATCATTAGATAATGGTAAGCCACTCAATGAGTCGAAAAACATCGATTTACCTGCCTCTATTGACCATTTTCGATATTTTGCAGGCGTGATACGCTCTCATACCGATGAAAGTGCCGTCCTAGACGAAAATACCATTAGTCTTGTTATTCGTGAACCGATTGGTGTTGTAGGACAAATTATTCCATGGAACTTCCCACTATTAATGGCAGCATGGAAATTAGCACCAGCCATTGCAGCAGGTGATACTGTTGTGATTAACCCAGCAACATTGACTTCCCTTTCATTATTAGAGCTAGGTCGTATTTTAAATGAAATATTACCGGCAGGTGTGATTAATATTGTTACAGGACGTGGTTCTGTTGTAGGACAAGCTATTTTAGAACACGAAGATATTGATAAACTTGCATTTACAGGTTCTACCAATGTGGGTTATACCGTGGCAGAAGCGGCTGCGAAAAAAATGGTTCCTGCGACATTGGAATTAGGCGGTAAATCAGCCAATATCGTATTCCCTGATGCAAATATGAAAAAAGCAGTCAAATATTCAGCATTGGCAATATTAATGAACCAAGGACAAGCGTGTGAATCAGGTTCACGTCTGTTCTTACATAAAGATATCCATGATGAATTTCTGAAAGCATTAAAAACTGAATTTGAGAGTATTCGTGTTGGTGATCCGCTTGATCCTAATACGCAAATGGGTACACAAGTTAGCCAAGATCAAATGGATACTATCTTAGGCTATATTGAACTCGCGAAGAAAGAAGGTGCCACCGTTTTAACAGGAGGTGAACGCATTACAGGTGAAGGTTACGACGACGGCTTCTTTGTTCGTCCGACCATTATCATCAATGCAACTAACCAAATGCGTGTTGCTCGCGAAGAAATTTTTGGACCTGTATTGTGTGTTATTCCATTCGATAACGAAGATGAAGTAATCGAAATGGCTAATGACTCTGAATATGGTCTCGGTGGTGGTGTTTGGACGCAAGATATTAACCGTGCTTTACGTGTTGCAAAAGCGGTAAGAACAGGCCGTATGTGGGTTAACACTTATCACGAACTCCCTGCCCATGCTCCATTTGGAGGCTACAAGAAGTCAGGTTTAGGTCGTGAAACACACAAAATGATGCTAGATGCTTATAGTCAAGTGAAAAACATCTTCATCAGTATGAAAGAATAAATTTTCTCTTTTTTCTAAATTCTTATAAATATAATATCTATACTCATCTCTTCGCCTTCTCCCCAGAAGGCTTTTTATTATCTATACCCGTCATATTTCAAGTTGTGATCCTAAAAAACCGCATACTTCTCTCTATAAAGCATGCGGTTTTATGTTGTGTTGTTAGCCAATAAGTAAGAACGAGTTACTCTACTTCAGCTTTTTTTTTGCTCACTGCATCAGTTTCTTTATCTAACCCAATATGATCGGCGTTAACATCTTTTATATGATCTTTTGTTAAGCGATAAACAACAGGGCTTAATAAGGCTAATGCAATTAAGTTAGGAATAGCCATCATTGCATTAAGAGTATCGGCTAGTAACCACACAAACTCTAATGATTGTGTAGCCCCCACGGGTAACGCAATCAGCCATGCAACACGAAATGGCATAATCGCTTTAGGCCCAAAAAGATATTGCACACATTTTTCACCGTAAAAACTCCATCCTAAAATCGTAGTGAATGCAAAAATAGCTAATGCAATCGCCACAATGTAGTTACCGCCAGGAATAGCAGCAGAGAATGAAGCCGCAGTTAACGTTGCCCCGCTTTGCCCGGTTAACCATTGGCCAGTAATAATTATGGTTAAGCCTGTAACTGAACACACTATAATGGTATCGATAAAAGTTCCCAACATCGCAATCAAACCTTGGCGAACAGGGTTTTGTGTTTTTGCCGTTGCGTGTGCAATCGGTGCACTACCCAATCCAGCTTCATTAGAGAAAACACCACGCGCGACACCGAAACGGATAGCAGCCCAAACCGCGGCACCGGCGAATCCACCTTGAGCAGCAATTGGTGTAAATGCTGATTTAACAATAAGAACAATGGCATCAGGAATGGCTGTCACGTTGAGTGCTAAAACCACAATACCTGCACCAAAATAACCGACAGTCATAATTGGAACTAATTTACCTGCAACATCAGCAATACGTTTAATTCCCCCAATTAACACCGCTCCGACTAAGACAACTAACACAATAGCGGTAATCGTGGTTGAAATACCAAAATTACTCTGTAATACATCCGCGACAGAGTTAGCTTGTACTGTATTACCAATACCGAAGCCAGCAAAACTACCAAAAATAGCGAACAGTGTACCTAACCAAATCCAATTTTTACCCAAACCATTTTTGATATAATACATTGGGCCACCAACATAGTTTCCGTATTTATCAACTTCACGAAAACGTACTGCTAATACGGCCTCTGAATACTTCGTTGCCATCCCCACTAATGCCGTCATCCACATCCAAAACAACGCGCCGGGACCACCTAATACAACAGCTGTTGCAACACCAGCTATATTACCTGTTCCGATTGTTGCAGAAAGTGCAGTCATCAGGGCATTAAAGGGCGATATTTGTCCTTCACCTCTTTTATCATTTTTTTCAAATAGAAGCTTAAACCCTGTACCCAATTTTCGTATAGGTAAAAAACCGAGCCGGAACTGCATAAAAAGACCAATACCAAGAATACCGACAAGCATCGGTACTCCCCATACCACGCCATTTATAGCACTTAATATATTCGTGATGAAATCCATAAGTTACCCTTTCTCGTCCAAATGTTATATAAATATGTATTTTTTGTTATCAATTACACTAAAGATGAAAAAGTGGAAATATGCTAGAAAAAAAAACGACTAACTCTAAAATTGATTACGTTATGTGAGAAATATCACTTCAATACAAAATTACGCTATCATTATGTTCATTGTTACAATACATAAATCAAAGTTATGCATAACCGTAAATCTATCCAAAATAGCCAAAATGAACGACGTTTTAATTTATTCAGAAAAGCACAAGAAACCAATCTCGCACCACTGAAAGTCCTGCTACTGTCTGCCATAGTCGGTTCGCTTGCTGGGTTAGTGGGTGTTTTATTTGAAAAAAGTGTGAGCTGGGTTATAAACTTCAGGCAAGAAGAACTCGTCAAAACCTTCACTAATCCTTATATTCTAGCTATTAGCACATTACTTTTTTCTTCTATTTTAGCCATGTTAGGTTACTATTTAGTCAAGAAATTCTCGCCTGAATCAGGTGGCTCTGGTATCCCTGAAATTGAAGGAGCAATGATAGATATTCGCCCTGTTCGTTGGTGGCGAGTATTACCGGTAAAATTCATTGCCAGTATTGGAACATTGGGTTCAGGGATGGTATTAGGACGAGAAGGCCCGACAGTTCAATTGGGTGCCAATATTGGCCAATTGGTTAATGACATTTCTCACTTAAAAGATAAAGAATCACGCCACACATTATTAGCAACAGGTGCAGCCGCTGGGTTAACCGCAGCTTTTAATGCTCCTCTTGCGGGTATTTTATTTATTATTGAAGAGATGCGACCTCAATTTAAATACAGCCTTATTTCAATTAAAGCAGTTTTTATCGGTGTTATTATGTCGTGCATTGTCTTTCGCTTATTTAATGGCGAAGGCGGTGTGATTCATATTGGTAAATTTTCATCCGCCCCACTCAATACGCTTTGGTTATATTTAGTTTTAGGTATGCTATTTGGCATTATCGGTGTCATATTCAGTAAATTACTTTTTTATGTTCAAACTCAATTTCAGCATTTTTATCAAGATAAAATTTCACGTTTTGTTTTAACCGGCGGTATTATTGGTGGGCTTTGTGGCCTATTAGCACTAATTATGCCTGAAATTACTGGCGGTGGATTCAGCATTATTCCAGCACTCAGCACTGGACAATATTCACTTATTGCAGTGTTACTTTTCTTTATTTTACGAACTATCACATCCATTATTAGCTTTGCATCTGGCGCCCCTGGTGGCATATTTGCCCCCACTCTCGCATTAGGTACTCTATTTGGTAGTGCATTCGGATTAATGGCAACATTACTTTTTCCTGATTATCAAATTCAAATCGGTACTTTTGCCATTGCCGGTATGGGTGCTTTATTCGCTGCAACGGTAAGAGCGCCACTGACAGGAATAGTTTTAGTATTAGAAATGACAGATAATTATCAGCTTATCCTGCCTATGATAATCACCTGCTTGGGTGCTACTATGTTGGCACAGCTATTAGGTGGCCGCCCTATCTACACCGTTTTATTAGAACGCATTTTACAAAAGTCTGAAGCAAAAGAACAAACAGACCAAGTTAATGACATAAAAAATACTAAATCACTACAACAATAAACGTGCTCAAACAGATAAAAAAATACCCCAACTAAATTGGGGTATTTAAAAATAAATGATATGAATTGAATTATTTTTTACGGGCAATTAACGTCGCAAAATTCAAAGCAATACGATTACCATTGGCATCGGTTTTATGTAAATGACCCGGATTTTCATTATATTTGATGATTTCCCAGTCTTTATAGTAATCCGCTAATTCTCCTTGGCGTAAAAAGGTCTTAAATGGAATTTCAGCAGGATCACTATTTTCTGTTTCAACTGGGCAAACAATCACATTAATACCATTATTATTGGTACATGCTTGCATGTTTTTAATAATAGTTGCAATACGTTCTCGTTGACAAAACATCAACACAACAGTTGAAATAATAATGTCGTATTTTTCAGTCAGTGAAGCTTCATTGATATCGTATAAACCACTTTTTACTGACAAACCTGTTTTAGTTTTAACGCTTTCAATCGCCTCAATATGAGAGGCATTAATATCTAATGCCGTGACATCATACCCTTGAGACGCCAAATAAAAACTATTTCGCCCACGCCCTGCACCTAAATCCAAGACCTTACAAGGGTGAGTTAATGTTGCCATATAGCGCACTTCAGAATGCGGTAGTGACAAGTCATTTTCTTTAAAGAGTTTATCTTCTGGCGCACATAAAAACGACAGTTGGCAACGTACATCATCACTCGCTTTATCAATTTTATGCCACTGTTGAGGTTGGATTAAAGGGGGTTGATTTTCTGTATCACAGTCCACCGAAATTTGTGAACCATCCTCATTAAATACGACAAATGTCATATTCCCTTGTAGGACACGCATTTGAGCATAAGTACCTTCCTTTGTATTGTGACGTTCTAATAACGCTAAAGGAATTGATGTTCGTGTCCACTCTGGCATTGTTTTATAACTAACAAGTTCCATAATCCAACCTCAATTAAGATGCATTTTAAATACATCTTATGGCAATCATTATCGTTCGTAAAGATACTCTGCTCAAAATTATGATTTTAAATATTTATTTAAAAGCAAATTCGTCACATCTGATGAAGAAATAGATTCACCACATAAAACTTTCATCATAATTTCTTTACCTAACGACGCTAAAGAAAACAGCATATCAGGACGTAATCGACTGATCTTATCTCTATTTTCATCTTGATTAATAATAGTAATTAACTTGGCATCGACATTAGAGCACTCTTGGATAGTAAGTAAGATAAACGTATTTTCAGCATCACTTTCAGATAAAGTTGCTACCCAATTGGCTTTAGCAATATTAGCGGATTGCAACGTTTTAAGGTTAGTTGGATCACCTTCAATAATATTAGCTTGCGCATCATAGACAGCTTTACTTTTATCAGTACAAATCGCAATAACTGGTTTTCCTTGCTCTCTTAATCCTTTTTCTAATTGTGAAGCCAGTGCCGAAGATCCAATAATAATAAAATGATTATGCATTTTAGCGATCCTTTTCTTAACAATATCGCGAGTCCCTCGGGCAAGAAACCCCATCACATACACAATAGATGTAGTAAAAACAGTTATTCCTAAGATAACAACAGTTAATGTAAAAATACGGGCATTTGTACTAATTGGCACAATATCGCCAAATCCTAATGTCGTCATGCAGACAATAGAAAAATAAAATGCATCCATTAACGTTGTAATATGAGGTTTGAACTCGTCCCCAATATAGAGGCTTCCCAACATTGAGAATAACAGTAAAGAAAGGGTACAGATAAAAGCCACAAAGCCAGCACTAGTTAAACTATGATGCGGAAAGGCACGCCAACTTATTAATAATCCAATCGCCAAAGCAAAAGAAAAATAAGCCTGAAAACCAATTTGCTGATAAACCGCAACATCAAGAAAAACAATGGTAGCTAATAAGATAAGAGACACACACCACGCAATCCTTGCGCCTAAATACATAAATATTGAGAGCAAAATTAACGCACAAGCTAGCATCACCTTAGGGATATCTAGTAATTTTAATACCCCTAATGATTTAAGCCACGCAGAAAAGCCATGAATTTCCCAATTCAGATAAATACCACGAGATAACAGAATTGAGTAAATGATAAACATACCATTTAAGATAAGTAATAAAGACATCATCTTTCTTGTCACTTTAGATGTCTCTATCACATTTAGTATTACGGATAATTTCATATTAGGTATCGTGAATACTCAACTAGTTATTTAAAGGAATATTATCTAATCCTTGAAATTTAAAAGGTTCTGCGGGTTTAAAATGGCTTGTCGCATTAGCGGAATAAATGATTGATTGTTCTTCACCTAATACTAAGGTCATAACTTTCCCGCTCTCTTTTGAAAAATCAATTTCCTTTAAATTAACCCAAAAGGTATTCGGTGATAATGCTGATTCGAAAAAATATAGTTGGTTTTTATGATCAGCAACCGTTCTCCAGCGTGTAGATGAAATTTCAGGTGATTCAATAGTACTTAATCCATAGGGAACAGAAACATTTCTGATCACGCCAAAGACACTGGCAAGCGATTTTTTACTCGATTGTGCCTTAGGAATGGCATTCACATAAAAAGAAGCTCTGGTAAAACGATCTGATGCACGATTTGTTCCTGGCAACATCACAGTTCCACCAATTTGTTGCCAATAACTATTTAATGCTAATTGCTCTGAAAAAATGGGCGAGTTCGTCATTACTTGATACTCTTTACTATGATGAATCACTTGCTTGCCGTTAATATATTCAATAATAGCACTATCACCAGAGGCATCAGAAAGAGAAAGATGTAACGTCGCCATTCTGTCCTGCCCTGGTACTTTATCCGTTAATACAATAAAAGGTTCACTTTCTAATGCTGTCACGGCGTCTTCTACGGTAGCAAAATTATCTAGCACATACTGAGCCCATGCTGAAATCGAAATAGCCGGTTTTTCTTTGGTATAAGCAGGATAATCAGATTCCGCCAACCACAATAAATTAGCAACCAATCCCTTTTCATTCATCCCATCTGTTGTTGAAATATCGTAACCAGATGCAACAACACTTCCATATTTAGATGTCCATTTAATGGAATTATCACCCGCTTCACCTGAACGTTGCATACCTTGTGGGAATATCCATAAGTTTGTTCCTATGTCATATTTCCAGTCCATTGAACGAGCTGTAATAATTTGATTATTATCGCCTAAATAGACAAGTCGAGTACATGCATTAACCTCTGTCACTCCTGTTGTTAAAAAACCAGAGATAAGTAGAGTGCCCAAAAAAGTATGGCGTAATTTTTTCATTATTGACTCTTTTCCTGTTAAATAAATGGATGAGATGGCGAAAATTCCTCTTTTTTATTTTTTGCTTTTAAATAAAACAGATAAATTGATATATAGCTCTTGATTAACTCGATTAGAAAATAAGAACTGTTACCTAAGTATAAAACAACTCATCTTAATTGCGCATAAAAAAACCGATACACTAAGGTATCGGTTTATCAATCATCTAGATAACCAGGAATTTTATTTCCCTACAAAAAGCATTTAATTAAGCCTTTTTAACACCTTCAACAGAGATTATTAATTCTGCTTCTTGTGATTTTGGTCCTAAGTCTGATTTAAAATTAAACTCTTTCAGATTTACTTTACCTGTCGCTTCAAAACCAGCACGGTAACCTTTCCAAGGATCAGTGCCTTCACCAATTAATTTTGCATTTAATGATATAGGTTTCGTCACACCATTTAATGTTAAATCACCGACTACCACATAATGCTCACCTTCACGAGTGACTTTGGTTGATACAAATCGTGCTTCAGGATATTTGCTCACGTTAAAGAAATCAGCACTACGTAAATGTTTATCACGTTCAGCATGATTTGTGTCTAAACTTCCCGTTTTAATCACAACATCAACTTTATCTTTAGATGGATCTTCTTTGTCATAACTGAAAGTACCATCAAAATCTTTAAAGGTGCCATATAACCAGCTATAACCTAAATGTTGAATACGAAACTGTACAAATGCATGCTGGCCTTGTTTATCAATAGCATAATCTGCAGCTAAAGTAGTACTCGCATTAAATAACAACGCACCTGCTGTTAAACCCAATAAAGCTTTCTTAAACATGGTTATCTCCATAATCTTGTTCTATCAGTTTAATTATTTAGTTCGCATTCCTAGCATGCGTTTTAACGTCACATCTTTATCAATAAAATGATGCTTTAAGGCTCCAGCTGCATGTAATAGTGATAACAAAACCACTGACCATGCTAAATAAAGATGAACGTCACCAGCTAAATCTGCTTGTTCGGCTTCGCCTGTAAAAATAGCGGGTACAGAAAACCAATCAAAAACAGATATCGCTTGACCATCAGCAGTGGAGATTAAATACCCACTAATGAGAATAGAAAATAAAATGAAATATAAGAGCATATGTGCGATATGAGCACTAATGCGAGTGAATTTACTGTAACTTGATAATGCTTTAGGCGGAGGCGACATCCAACGCCATATCACACGCAAGATCAGAACAATAAATAAAAGAATACCGATACTTTTATGTAATTCAGGAGCTGAATGATACCAACTATCATAATAGCCGAGCGTAACCATCCATAACCCTAAAGCAAACATACCGTAAACGGTAAGTGCGGACCCCCAGTGTAAAATGAGTGACAAGTGCCCGTAGCGAGACGTGTTATTTCGCCATTGCATAATAAAAACCCAATAGTTTCTAATTCATTAAAATAATGTTATCTAGTTTAGTATATTGAGAATAAAATGTTAGCCCATTATTCAACAAATTATTTGCTTATCTTTATCAATAATAATCAATAAGTAATAAGCTCTTATTAGTCACTTGGTTTATTATTTAATCAATAGTATTGTTGTAAAATAGTTTATGGCAGAAATCGGATAAACAGATGACGGAGTTATCACGCTTAATAATAGAATAAAATATAAGAGAAATAAGAATATATAAAAATAAGACCAATGTAACTATTGTTCAACCTTAATAACAATTGTATATTTTTACTTACCCTAAATTAGAACTAATTAAGCAAAATACAATAATAATTAAAGGGACGGTAAAAAAAACAGATAACCAACGCATTTCACGTACGACACCAAAAATAATCCCCACAATACATACAAAAAAAATAATAGGCATCATTTCTGAGTAGTGATCATGAAAATAGTGCATTAATAAATTAATCCACGAATGATCGTTTTGCATATAAAAATTTCAACCAATAAAAGTAAATTTAAATTAAGATAGTGATAAATTACTATCATTAGCAAATAAAACAAGTGTTGTATTATGAATATCAATCATTGCGCACAAAGATATTAAAATACTTCAAATCTTAAATAAGAGAAATATCAATAATAAAAAATAACAACCTAAGTTAAATTAACAATAATATAAAACAATGTAGGTTAAATAAAATAAAATTGAGCAAATAAAAACGATATCATTATTACCATCACATTAACAAAATGAAACAATAATTTCATTTAATTTCAATTAAAGAAAATTAATTTCGATAGGTGACAATAAAATCAATAAAGAATAAATAAAATAGAGTTTTAAACATCAAATAATTACCTTTAGGTTATTCATTTACTTTGAATTAACTCCATATTTCATTTTAATTGCTATTAGCTAAAAACATTCAATTCCGACTCAAAAAACACTACAATTACAACAGTATTTTTATTGAGGGTACTATGTCTACTGCAACAAATCTGAATGAACTACAGGAACAAGTTCGCTCCCGCTATAATGGATTAAGTAAAAGGCTACAGCAGGTTGCACATTATCTACTTGATAATAAAAACAGTGTGGCATTTGATACAATTGCAATCCTTGCAGATAAAGCAAATGTTCCTCCATCGACATTAATTCGTTTTGCCAATGCGTTTCATTTCACTGGCTTTAATGAAATGAAACAATTATTTCAACATCATTTGATGAATGAAATGGTAAATGAAAATGAAAATTTAACTTATAAACAGAAATATAAAGAGGAACCCCCTAATCTGAATGAGCCTGCCTATATTTTGCAAGAATTTGCACAAGCAAATAGCCATTCATTGCAACAATTGGCAAATCAGACTCACAGAGAAATGTTAAATAAAACATTACAATTACTTGAACATGCTGAAACAATTTATATTTGTGGCTTTCATCACTCATTCAGTGCTGCGAGTTATTTCTTTCATGCTCTCTCGCACATTCCTTGTGAAACTGTTTTTGTAAACAGCTTAGGAGGAATGTACAAAGAGCAATTGAGAAATATTACACATCGAGATGTACTTTTTGGCATTCATTTCCATCCATACTCAAATGAAATGCAAAAAATGTGCGAAATGGCTACATATAAAGAAGCTAAACAAATTATTGTTACAGACAGCCCCATTAGCCCATTGGCAAGTTTGAGTGATGTTTGTTTAACGGTAAAAGAAGCTCAAATAAAAACCTTTCGCTCTCAAACATCAACAATGTGTTTGCTACAAGCGATTTCTGTTGCTTTTGCCTTTAGAAAAAAAATTAGTTAACGTTTATCCCAAACTGCATTTTAATAAAGATGCAGTTTTTTATTTAACAGCCTATCGATTATAACTTTATTTAATAGAATGACTACAAAATAATTAACTTTATATTAAATAACTTAGAATTTTGTTTGAAATTGTTTTTAAGAGTAATTTCAGAATATTTTATTTGTGATGAAAAAAACAATCCTTTAGCATTAATTTACGCCAAAATTCTGCTGACAGGATTAAATTAAATGTTATTTAAAAAGTTGTTTTTATTTTTACTATTATTTCCTTCACTTTCTTATTCAAATACGACTTCAATAAAAGAAGATATTGAAACACCTATAATCGTTAATATCCCTAGTATTTCATTCGGTGATAACAGTAATGCTTCAGGTAATGGTTCGATTGCCATAGGAGTCAATAGCCAAGCTAAAAATACACGCGCTGTTGCCATTGGTCATAATGCATTAGCAACAGAAGAAGATACAGTTTCATTTGGTAACATTGAAAATAACCAGACTTCTCGATTAGTGAATATTAGTGATGGTAAAAATAATACAGATGCTGTCAATCTTATCCAAACTAAAAAAATGGTAGATAAAAACAGAATAACAACAAATAATGTCATCAATCAGCTAAAAAGAAGTATTAGTACAGACATCGATAATATAAAAACCCATGTTAATGATTTTGATCACTATTACAGGAAAAGGCAAGCTGAAATCACAGACTCAATTGCAAATTTAGATAAAAAAATCATCGTATTAGAAAAGAAAGTATTTGCAGGTATTGCTTCATCTGTTGCAATGACGAATATTCCTTATCTTAGCCATCACACCTTAAGTAGCGGAATTGGTATTAGTAATTACCGAACTGGTACGGCTATTGCCGGAGGAATACAATATAAGCCAAATAACGACATTGCATTTAGATTAAACTCATCAATAAATAGTGAACAAGAAATTATTATTGGGGGGGGATTAGCCTATGGCTGGTAATCATACTTGTTGTCTATAAATATAGAATAAAACTCATATTATTAATTAAGCAGTAATAAATATATTCTATTGCTGCTTTAATTACATTTTACCCAAAATAGATTTAACAAAAAATTAAATAACTACCTTTAGATTGATAAATTTATCTTTAGTATCTTTAATATCTTTTTATAAGATACATTATTTTTATATACTAAGATTATAATTTAGCATAAAAAGGAATAAAAAATGGGTTATATATTTCGAAAAATGGTGTCTAAAGATATCAGTTCAGTAGCAACATTATTGCAAGCAAACTCAGAATCTCAACAAGGTGGTTTATATGGCGAATATCCCCAAAATAAAGTTGAGGCAATGTATCAAAGTAGTACAAATACTATTGTTGCACTTTACCAAGACAATATCGTTGCGGTTGTTTTCAGCTTTCCTGTCACGTCTTTTTCAATTCCCCCTATTGCTCAAGAGATTAATCGACGCTTTCCAGAAATAACACAAAATAATTGGTTTTATGGTCCTGTTTGTATTGATAAATCACATCGAGGAAAATCACTATTAAGCGATCTTTACCAACAAATCTGTACTTTACATGGTGGTCACCCCATTGCATTTGTTAACAATGAAAATATTCGCTCACTAAAAGCACATCAAAAGTTAGGTATGGAGATAGTTAAAACCTTTGAGTTTAATGGAACATCTTGGTGGGTCATAAAGGGGCAATGAAAACAAACGAAAGAAAAAGACTTACACTTTCTGTTATCTCTATTTCTCGCTAAAAAGGAAAACTTTTAGATTTTTTTGTTACCGCCATCACAAAACAAAAGATATCAAATAAAATCAATAACATATAAAAACAAATAAAAAGTTAATCTATTCTTAACAATATTCCAACGCCTATTTTATCTGTCAAATTGCTTACAAATTGACACTATTCTGTGATCTCCCTTTCAATTCTTGATCTTTCGTTAACTTACTTTTTGATCTTATACAAAAGTATAAATAAGATAAAAGACACCAATTCGAAAGTAAACGTAAAATAGGAGGAAGCAATGACTGTTTCCCGCAGAACTTTTATCAAAGGGCTAGCAGCCAGCGGTGCAGCAATGACTGTTTCTACCCCTGTTATTGCTAATTCAGTGGGCTCATCTAACACACGATCACGTCCGGAAAACGCCCCTAACCTATTAATTGTTTTTCCTGATGAAATGCGCGCTCACGCGTTGCAGTTTATGGGAGAAGATCCCTCAATTACACCAAATCTGAATAAATTTGCGAAGCAAGCCAAAGTAATGACACAAATGGCTTCAAATTATCCTCTGTGTTCTCCTTTCCGTGGCATGTTTATGACTGGGCAATATCCTGTTCGCAATGGAATTACAGGAAATGCCCATGATTATGGTGGCAAAGTAGGTATTGATTTATCGCCTTATGCAAAATGTTGGTCTGATGTTTTAAAATCGCTCGATTACAGCACAGGCTATATTGGCAAATGGCACCTTGATGCACCTTACGAGCCGTTTATTGAAAGTTATAATAATCCAATGGAAGGCCGTTATTGGAATGAATGGGCAGCGCCTGATAGACGCCATGGTTTTGACTTTTGGTATTCTTATGGCACCTACGATCTACATTTAAAACCTATGTATTGGGCAAACGATACTCCTCGTGATAAGCCGATTTACATTGATCAATGGGGGCCTGAACATGAAGCAGATATGGCAATCAAGTTCCTCAAAAATGAAAATAATCAATTTAGAGATAATTCAAAACCATTTGCATTAGTGGTTTCAATGAACCCACCTCATTCGCCTTATGACCAAGTACCGAAAAAATATCTCGATGCTTATCAAGGTAAAACGTCAAAAGAACTCAACACTCGCCCGAACGTACAATGGGAAAGTGAATACCAAGAAGGCTATGGGCCTCAATATTTCAAAGAATATATGGCAATGGTCAACGGTGTTGATGAGCAATTTGGTCGCATTGTCGATGAATTAGAAAAACAAGGTCTTGCAGATAATACTCTCGTGGTTTTCTTCTCTGATCATGGCAGTTGCTTAGGAGCCAATGGACAAGCAACAAAAAATAATCCTTATGAAGAATCCATGCGTGTTCCTATGATGTTTCGTTTACCGGGTAAAATTAAACCAGGCACTGACGAGGCACTAATGTCAGCGCCTGATATTTACCCAACTATCTTAGGTCTACTTGGCTTATCTGAATGGATACCTGATTCCGTTGAAGGCAGTGATCTTTCAGATCGAGTGGTCACAGGCAAAGGCGACACAGCAAACTCGCAGCTTTATCTCTTTATTCCTTATGGAGAACCTTCATTTGGTAAGCGGGGCGTCAGAACCAAAACACATACATTGGTTATCGATAGGCAAGATGGACAGCCATTGAAATATACCTTATATGACAATGTAAATGATCCTTATCAAATGAAAAATATTGCTAAAGACAATATGCCTTTAATTGAGAAATTAATTAAAGAAGAATTAACCCCTTGGTTGGAAAAAACAGGAGATTCTTGGCGTGCCACTGAATTTATTACAGCAACGACCAATAAATTAAATAAAACAATATCGACATGTAAAGAAAAATAATAAAAATATCTGCGCCATAATTTTATGGCGCTATATATAAACCCAATTCGCTAATATAAAAAGTCCTTTTAATAAAATAAAAGGAAAGACGTCCTACACCTAAAATTTGGCACTCATAAAAGCGAATAAAGAATTGGATATATACCATGAACAAACTTCGTATTGCTTTTTTCTTACCTCTTCTTGGCTTAGGTTTAACTTCTTTTCATTCTCAAGCAGCTAATGTCAACGCTATGTTTTCTTGGGAAACAGCAGATTATGATACGTCCAATAACTATGCTGGTTACCGTGTTGATTTTAATATTAACCCAGATAAATCTAACTGGTATTTCGATGTTGGTTTTCGTCAACGTGAACATGATAATAAAAACCGATATCAACGCTATGATTTACAAGGCAGTTATCGCTTTAAGTTGAATAATGGCTGGATCCAGCCTGGTTTAAAAATCCGTCAAGATCTCACTAACTATGATAATGGTAGCCGATTAACTATTGATTTTTATGAATCAAAAACTAATTACCAATTTCCAATTAATAAAGATTGGGTTTTAACGGGTAGTGTTCTATTTGGCTTACAAAAGAAAGAAGATAAACGTAGCAATGGTATCACCAATACTGATTATTTAGGCTGGGAAATTGAACCTGGTATTCGTTATTTTGTAACACCGAATATTAATACAACCATTGCTTATTTTGATGGAGGGAAACAAGCAATACGACATCAAGAATACGACAAAAAAGAAACAAATCATAATCAACAATTACGTATGTATGTAAACTGGACAACGCCAATAGGGCTAATTATTTCTCCATCAATGCGTAAATCTATTTTTGGAAAAATAGAAGATAGAACCAATCAAGGCATTTATATCGAAAAAGATATGACTCGTTATACCCTACAAATGGCTTATCAAATATCTCCTCAATGGCGAGTCATGACGGAATATTATAATGAACGAGTTGAAAATAAAAATGACGGTAGTAAATCGACTCAGGATTATTTCAAAGTGTCATTCCGAGCAACATTCTAATAATTAAAACCATATAATTGTTCATGGAGTTATATTGTGAAAAATAAAAAATTGTTATTTTTGAGCGTGGCTATTTTATCAGCTATTTATGGTTCAGCATGGGCGACAGAATGTGATCCCACTCTAAATATCTGTGAAACAGTTAATGTTAATGACGGTAACACGGCTCAAATAAATAAAGATGTCACTGTTTCGCAAGGTGATGGCGTTGTATTTAATGGCTCATCAACAGAATACAAAGCACAAGCAATTACAAAAAATATTACTGTTACTGGTGAGGGCGCAAGTGCCATCAAGATAAATCAAGGCGCTTCTTTTAGCAGTAACATTAATTTGAATGGTGCCAACGTAACCAGTGAAAAAGGTACAGCCATATTGGTTGAAGGTAACTTTCCTAAACGTGGTACGGGTGTTTATGTTAGAGATGGTGCCATTATTCGTGGAAAAACAGCGGCTATTGATTTTAGAACACTAAAAACGGGTTTTAGAAGTGATGTAAATGGAGAGATCCACGGCGATATATTAGGAAATGGTCATGCTGACACTAAAATAAACTTTGCATATCAAGGTGGGGCTCAAAATGCCTTATTTGATGGTTATCAAATCACAGGTGTTCCTTTAATTGAAAACCATGGTAATTTAACCATTCAAGGAAAAGACAAGACTATTCACTGGGATGGTAATTTTATCAACAAGGAGAATAGCCAACTTATTTTCCGCCTCGATGACAATACCAATACCGATGAAACCATTCTCCATATTGATGGCGATGTTACCTTTAAAAAAGGTAGCCAAGCAAAATTGGATTTTAAAGGTACCAGTGTTGATAACATCATAAATAAAGATATTGTCTTAATTTCTTCTAATTCAGCGATTAAAGATGAAGCAGGAATTACGGTGACTGATGCCAATGCCATTGCACCAGATATTTCACCTTTATTAGAAAAAACAGATTCATGGTTAGAAACTACGCCACCGAATATTAGTGGTGGTGTCAGTGGTAATCAATTAGTCGCACGTTATGGTATTAGCTATGAAGGAGGAGATAATTTTATTAGTGCGGCTAAACGAGGCAATGTCAGTGAAAATGGATTAGTGGCAGCTAATTTTATTATTCCAACAGTTTTAAATGAATTTAATAATACGCGTAGTCAAGTTTCAGATGAAGCTCTGAGTTTATTAGTTGCTGCAGGAAATGACGATAATAATATTGCTACGTTATCGAATGACTTAGCCCCTATTGTTGATGGCAGTGATATTCAAGCTGGATTAATCATGGTTGAAGATATGCGTAATAATATTGCTCATCGCTATTTACGCTATGATAACCAATTACCTATTGAAGAAAGAGAAGCAGGCTGGAATAGCTGGGCTAATGTGTTGTACGGTTACGGCACACAAAGTAATCAAGGTGGAATAAACGGTTACAACACTTATCGCACTGGTATCCAAATTGGTACTGATTACGAAATTAATCAAGATGCTCTTATTGGTGTTTCTTTTGCTTATAACTACGCAAAAGCTGACGCGAAACAACGTAACGCAAGTAAAGAAATTAGCCATTTTGAATTTATGCCTTACACCGGTTGGTATAGTGACACATTATTCCTAAATGGTAATTTAAATATTGGTTATTACACCGTAGATAGTGAGCGAGATATCGGTGGCAATACCGGATGGGAAGGAAATACCAAAGCAAAAGGTGATTATTCTAGTGTGCAATTAGGTTATCAGATTAATGCCGGAACCTATTTTGATTTTGATTTCATCCATATTAAACCGATGCTGACTTACCAATATCAGTGGCTCAATATTGATTCTTGGGAAGAAACTGGCTCTGCATTATCCATGCGCACTTACGGCCAGCGCTACGCAGTTAATCAATTAGGTGGGTCTGTTGCTTTATGGAATAGCTATCAGACTGCTTATGGCAAATTAACCCCCTCTCTTAATCTTCGTTATTTCAAAGATATTGCAGGTGACAATGATATCAATCAACGCCACAGCCTTACCTATTTTAATACAGGGGGAAGTACCTTTGATATTAAAGGAAATACCGTTGGTGGTGACATTATTAGTGCGGAATTAGGTGCAAATCTCGATATCACTCAATCATTAAATTTAGGCACAACGATGGGCTATCAGCGTTATGACAAATTTAATGAAGGACGCATTGGTTTCACTGTTAGCCAGCGTTTCTAAGGAGAAAAATAATGCCGATATTTCGTTTTACTGCACTTGCAATGACATTGGGGCTATTATCAGCCCCTTATAACGCGATGGCAGCCACCAGCAATCCTGCATTTGATCCTAAAAATCTGATGCAGTCAGAAATTTACCATTTTGCACAAAATAACCCATTAGCAGACTTCTCATCAGATAAAAACTCAATACTAACGTTATCTGATAAACGTAGCATTATGGGAAACCAATCTCTTTTATGGAAATGGAAAGGTGGTAGTAGCTTTACTTTACATAAAAAACTGATTGTCCCCACCGATAAAGAAGCATCTAAAGCATGGGGACGCTCATCTACCCCCGTTTTCTCATTTTGGCTTTACAATGAAAAACCGATTGATGGTTATCTTACTATCGATTTCGGAGAAAAACTCATTTCAACCAGTGAGGCTCAGGCAGGCTTTAAAGTAAAATTAGATTTCACTGGCTGGCGTGCTGTGGGAGTCTCTTTAAATAACGATCTTGAAAATCGAGAGATGACCTTAAATGCAACCAATACCTCCTCTGATGGTACTCAAGACAGCATTGGGCGTTCTTTAGGTGCTAAAGTCGATAGTATTCGTTTTAAAGCGCCTTCTAATGTGAGTCAGGGTGAAATCTATATCGACCGTATTATGTTTTCTGTCGATGATGCTCGCTACCAATGGTCTGATTATCAAGTAAAAACTCGCTTATCAGAACCTGAAATTCAATTTCACAACGTAAAGCCACAACTACCTGTAACACCTGAAAATTTAGCGGCCATTGATCTTATTCGCCAACGTCTAATTAATGAATTTGTCGGAGGTGAAAAAGAGACAAACCTCGCATTAGAAGAGAATATCAGCAAATTAAAAAGTGATTTCGATGCTCTTAATATTCACACTTTAGCAAATGGTGGAACGCAAGGCAGACATCTGATCACTGATAAACAAATCATTATTTATCAACCAGAGAATCTTAACTCTCAAGATAAACAACTATTTGATAATTATGTTATTTTAGGTAATTACACGACATTAATGTTTAATATTAGCCGTGCTTATGTGCTGGAAAAAGATCCCACACAAAAGGCGCAACTAAAGCAGATGTACTTATTAATGACAAAGCATTTATTAGATCAAGGCTTTGTTAAAGGGAGTGCTTTAGTGACAACCCATCACTGGGGATACAGTTCTCGTTGGTGGTATATTTCCACGTTATTAATGTCTGATGCACTAAAAGAAGCGAACCTACAAACTCAAGTTTATGATTCATTACTGTGGTATTCACGTGAGTTTAAAAGTAGTTTTGATATGAAAGTAAGTGCTGATAGCTCTGATCTAGATTATTTCAATACCTTATCTCGCCAACATTTAGCCTTATTACTACTAGAGCCTGATGATCAAAAGCGTATCAACTTAGTTAATACTTTCAGCCATTATATCACTGGCGCATTAACGCAAGTGCCACCGGGTGGTAAAGATGGTTTACGCCCTGATGGTACAGCATGGCGACATGAAGGCAATTATCCGGGCTACTCTTTCCCAGCCTTTAAAAATGCCTCTCAGCTTATTTATTTATTACGCGATACACCATTTTCAGTGGGTGAAAGTGGTTGGAATAACCTGAAAAAAGCGATGGTTTCAGCGTGGATCTACAGTAATCCAGAAGTTGGATTACCGCTTGCAGGAAGACACCCTTTTAACTCACCTTCGTTAAAATCAGTCGCTCAAGGCTATTACTGGCTTGCCATGTCTGCAAAATCATCGCCTGATAAAACACTTGCATCTATTTATCTTGCGATTAGTGATAAAACACAAAATGAATCAACTGCTATTTTTGGAGAAACTATTACACCAGCGTCTTTACCTCAAGGTTTCTATGCCTTTAATGGCGGTGCTTTTGGTATTCATCGTTGGCAAGATAAAATGGTGACACTGAAAGCTTATAACACCAATGTTTGGTCATCTGAAATTTATAACAAAGATAACCGTTATGGCCGTTACCAAAGTCATGGTGTCGCTCAAATAGTGAGTAATGGCTCGCAGCTTTCACAGGGCTATCAGCAAGAAGGTTGGGATTGGAATAGAATGCCAGGGGCAACCACTATTCACCTTCCTCTTAAAGACTTAGACAGTCCTAAACCTCATACCTTAATGCAACGTGGAGAGCGTGGATTTAGCGGAACATCATCCCTTGAAGGTCAATATGGCATGATGGCATTCGATCTTATTTATCCCGCCAATCTTGAGCGTTTTGATCCTAATTTCACTGCGAAAAAGAGTGTATTAGCCGCTGATAATCACTTAATTTTTATTGGTAGCAATATAAATAGTAGTGATAAAAATAAAAATGTTGAAACGACCTTATTCCAACATGCCATTACTCCAACATTAAATACCCTTTGGATTAATGGACAAAAGATAGAAAACATGCCTTATCAAACAACACTTCAACAAGGTGATTGGTTAATTGATAGCAATGGCAATGGTTACTTAATTACTCAAGCAGAAAAAGTAAATGTAAGTCGCCAACATCAGGTTTCAGCGGAAAATAAAAATCGCCAACCGACAGAAGGAAACTTTAGCTCGGCATGGATCGATCACAGCACTCGCCCCAAAGATGCCAGTTATGAGTATATGGTCTTTTTAGATGCGACACCTGAAAAAATGGGAGAGATGGCACAAAAATTCCGTGAAAATAATGGGTTATATCAGGTTCTTCGTAAGGATAAAGACGTTCATATTATTCTCGATAAACTCAGCAATGTAACGGGATATGCCTTTTATCAGCCAGCATCAATTGAAGACAAATGGATCAAAAAGGTTAATAAACCTGCAATTGTGATGACTCATCGACAAAAAGACACTCTTATTGTCAGTGCAGTTACACCTGATTTAAATATGACTCGCCAAAAAGCAGCAACTCCTGTCACCATCAATGTCACGATTAATGGCAAATGGCAATCTGCTGATAAAAATAGTGAAGTGAAATATCAGGTTTCTGGTGATAACACTGAACTGACGTTTACGAGTTACTTTGGTATTCCACAAGAAATCAAACTCTCGCCACTCCCTTGATTTAATCAAAAGGAACGCTCTTGCGTTCCTTTTTTATTTGCAGGAAATCTGATTATGCTAATAAAAAACCCTTTAGCCCACGCGGTTACATTAAGCCTCTGTTTATCATTACCCGCACAAGCATTACCCACTCTGTCTCATGAAGCTTTCGGCGATATTTATCTTTTTGAAGGTGAATTACCCAATATCCTTACCACTTCAAATAATAATCAATTATCGCTAAGCAAACAGCATGCTAAAGATGGTGAACAATCACTCAAATGGCAATATCAACCACAAGCAACATTAACACTAAATAATATTGTTAATTACCAAGATGATAAAAATACAGCCACACCACTCACTTTTATGATGTGGATTTATAATGAAAAACCTCAATCTTCCCCATTAACGTTAGCATTTAAACAAAATAATAAAATTGCACTAAGTTTTAATGCTGAACTTAATTTTACGGGGTGGCGAGGTATTGCTGTTCCTTTTCGTGATATGCAAGGCTCTGCGACAGGTCAACTTGATCAATTAGTGATCACCGCTCCAAACCAAGCCGGAACACTCTTTTTTGATCAAATCATCATGAGTGTACCGTTAGACAATCGTTGGGCAGTACCTGACTATCAAACACCTTACGTAAATAACGCAGTAAACACGATGGTTAGTAAAAACTGGAGTGCATTATTGATGTACGATCAGATGTTTCAAGCCCATTACCCTACTTTAAACTTCGATACTGAATTTCGCGATGACCAAACAGAAATGGCTTCGATTTATCAGCGCTTTGAATATTATCAAGGAATTCGTAGTGATAAAAAAATTACTCCAGATATGCTAGATAAACATTTAGCGTTATGGGAAAAATTGGGGTTAACACAACACGCTGATGGCTCAATCACAGGAAAAGCCCTTGATCACCCTAACCGGCAACATTTTATGAAAGTCGAAGGTGTATTTAGTGAGGGGACTCAAAAAGCATTACTTGATGCCAATATGCTAAGAGATGTGGGCAAAACGCTTCTTCAAACTGCTATTTACTTGCGTAGCGATTCATTATCAGCAACTGATAGAAAAAAATTAGAAGAGCGCTATTTATTAGGTACTCGTTATGTCCTTGAACAAGGTTTTACACGAGGAAGTGGTTATCAAATTATTACTCATGTTGGTTACCAAACCAGAGAACTTTTTGATGCATGGTTTATTGGCCGTCATGTTCTTGCAAAAAATAACCTTTTAGCCCCCACTCAACAAGCTATGATGTGGTACAACGCCACAGGACGTATTTTTGAAAAAGATAATGAAATTGTTGATGCAAATGTCGATATTCTCAATACTCAATTGCAATGGATGATAAAAAGCTTATTGATGCTACCGGATTATCAACAACGTCAACAAGCCTTAGCGCAACTGCAAAGTTGGCTAAATAAAACCATTCTAAGCTCAAAAGGTGTTGCTGGCGGTTTCAAATCTGATGGTTCTATTTTTCACCATTCACAACATTACCCCGCTTATGCTAAAGATGCATTTGGTGGTTTAGCACCCAGTGTTTATGCATTAAGTGATTCACCTTTTCGCTTATCTACTTCAGCACATGAGCGTTTAAAAGATGTTTTGTTAAAAATGCGGATCTACACCAAAGAGACACAAATTCCTGTGGTATTAAGTGGTCGTCATCCAACTGGGTTGCATAAAATAGGGATCGCGCCATTTAAATGGATGGCATTAGCAGGAACCCCAGATGGCAAACAAAAGTTAGATACCACATTATCCGCCGCTTATGCAAAATTAGACAACAAAACGCATTTTGAAGGCATTAACGCTGAAAGTGAGCCAGTCGGCGCATGGGCAATGAATTATGCATCAATGGCAATACAACGAAGAGCATCGACCCAATCACCACAACAAAGCTGGCTCGCCATAGCGCGCGGTTTTAGCCGTTATCTTGTTGGTAATGAAAGCTATGAAAATAACAACCGTTATGGTCGTTATTTACAATATGGACAATTGGAAATTATTCCAGCTGATTTAACTCAATCAGGGTTTAGCCATGCTGGATGGGATTGGAATAGATATCCAGGTACAACAACTATTCATCTTCCCTATAACGAACTTGAAGCAAAACTTAATCAATTACCTGCTGCAGGTATTGAAGAAATGTTGCTTTCAACAGAAAGTTACTCTGGTGCAAATACCCTTAATAATAACAGTATGTTTGCCATGAAATTACACGGTCACAGTAAATATCAACAACAAAGCTTAAGGGCAAATAAATCCTATTTCTTATTTGATAATAGAGTTATTGCTTTAGGCTCAGGTATTGAAAATGATGATAAACAACATACGACCGAAACAACACTATTCCAGTTTGCCGTCCCTAAATTACAGTCAGTGATCATTAATGGCAAAAAGGTAAATCAATTAGATACTCAATTAACTTTAAATAATGCAGATACATTAATTGATCCTGCCGGCAATTTATATAAGCTCACTAAAGGACAAACTGTAAAATTTAGTTATCAAAAACAACATTCACTTGATGATAGAAATTCAAAACCAACAGAACAATTATTTGCAACAGCTGTTATTTCTCATGGTAAGGCACCGAGTAATGAAAATTATGAATATGCAATAGCTATCGAAGCACAAAATAATAAAGCTCCCGAATACACAGTATTACAACATAATGATCAGCTCCATGCGGTAAAAGATAAAATAACCCAAGAAGAGGGATATGCTTTTTTTGAAGCCACTAAGTTAAAATCAGCGGATGCAACATTATTATCCAGTGATGCGCCGGTTATGGTCATGGCTAAAATACAAAATCAGCAATTAACATTAAGTATTGTTAATCCTGATTTAAATTTATATCAAGGTAGAGAAAAAGATCAATTTGATGATAAAGGTAATCAAATCGAAGTTAGTGTTTATTCTCGTCATTGGCTTACAGCAGAATCGCAATCAACAAATAGTACTATTACCGTAAAAGGAATATGGAAATTAACGACACCTCAACCCGGTGTTATTATTAAGCACCACAATAACAACACTCTTATTACGACAACAACCATACAGGCAACACCTACTGTTATTAATTTAGTTAAGTAAATTTCGTAACTTTTAAACTAAAGAGTCTCGACATAAAAATATCGAGACTCTTTTTATTAAAAAATTAAAAACAAGTTAACGAATGAATTAATTATTTGAAAAATAAAAAATAAATCGATAGCTTTATTATTGATAATAAATGTGTTGTGCTCGATGATTATTTTGTTATTCTCTGCGCGGATGCTTGGATCAATCTGGTTCAAGCATATCGCAAGCACCAGAACGAAAAAAGCCCCGGGTAATATATTCATATTAACCGAGGTGGACTCAAACACAAACAATTTGTTTCTGCCTCCCTTTTTATAGGAGTGTAAGAGGAAATGAAAAAATACTCTTTAATCGGACTAATGATCGTGAAGATGATAATATCGAATCACGTATTATTAGAGCGTAAATATCTTATTGACTCATACCAAACAATGAATATTTAATTATTCAGGTTAAGATAGCTTTTACTTTATATTAATCTTGTGGGGCAGTGCCCCCCACAGTTTCCATCTTCAATTATTGTGTGTTTATCTCAGCACCCTGACTTATAAGAAGAGGTAACAATAATCTGTTACTTCTTATTATATTAAATATAAAAAAAGCCGACCCCTATTTTTGGTCGGCTCCTAGATAGGAAAATATTGCGCGGAAGGCATATAAAGCGCAAGAAAAACAACAAAGCGTCAATATCAAAGGTCTAGCAATTTTACAAAAGGTTTAAAACTTCACTTCCTGCTAATAAATAAGCACCTGCACCATAATCCATATTATGTTCAAACTTCACTTCACGAGGGTTAAATGCTGGAAGTTGAACCCAACCTATCATGCCATTGTCATGAATACAGGTTTGTAATGCCGACCATGCTTTATTTAAAGCAGGAAAATAAATTTCTTTCTCTAATATTCCCTGATTAATTCCCCATGCTAATCCATAACAAAATAGCGCAGTTGCTGAGCTTTCTGGTGCAGGAAAATTATCAGGATCGAGTAAACTTGTTCGCCAAAAACCATCTTCATGTTGATAATCTAGGATGGATGTCGCTAATTCTTTAAACAGTGCAATATAACGTTCACGACCATGATAATCATCAGGCATATATTTTAAAATACGCGGTATCGAAGCTAAGACCCAACCGATACCACGACTCCAAAATACTTTTTCACCGTTAGCTTCGCGTAATTCATTACCTTGCCCATCAGGAATATAGCGATGATCACGGAAGATAAGCCCTGTTTCAGGATCACGTAAATGCTCAATCGCATCCCAATAAGCTGTATGCATGTAATCTAAATAGCGTCGTTCACTGGTCATTTCAGCTAATGCAGCAAATCCAGGAGGCGCCATAAAGAGAGCATCACACCACCACCAGTCTTCACGACCCGGTTTAGGATCATTAAGCATAATATCGAATGCTTTGATTGTTGGTTCAATTACTTCAGAGTGCTCAAAAAGCGGGCTGATAGCCAAATAAGCTTGTGCACAAACATGATCATCTGCAAAACGTGCGTTGGGACCTGTTCTAAACCCAGTATGTAAAGTGTAATTCAGCACACCATTGAGATACTCTTCATCTTGCGTTGCCTGCCATGCTGCGCTTACACAACTCCATAAAACACCGCGTTCCCAATCAGTATCTTTAATAAAACGGGTTTTACCACTACGACGGCGAACACTACGAACTTGATTAGCCGATTGATAACGATACACTCGCTTCATGTTTTGTAATACAAGCTCTCTTTGCAAAGTATCTGTATTAGCGTGTTCCATCCTATTTCTCCAAGAAATTAACGAGCTAACCAACCACCATCTACAGCAATTGTGTATCCATTAACATAATCACTAGCTTTAGAGGCTAAGAAAATGGCAGGGCCAGCAACATCTTCGGGGGTTCCCCAACGTCCTGCAGGAATACGTTCTAAAATAGCGGCATTACGCGCTTCATCAGCACGTAACGCTGCTGTGTTATCTGTTGCCATATAGCCTGGAGCAATCGCATTTACATTGATGTTGTATTGAGAAAGCTCGGTTGCTAATGCTCGAGTTAATCCCATGACTGCAGATTTACTTGCTGTGTAAGAAGGTACTCGAATACCGCCTTGATAAGAGAGCATAGAAGCGATATTAATTATTTTTCCACCTTCACCTTGTTTCACAAATTGGCGAGCCACTTTTTGTGATAAGAAAAACAGTGTTTTTTGATTAATATCAATCACATCGTCCCAATCTTTCTCACTAAATTCCAAAAGATCTTCACGACGAATAATCCCTGCGTTATTCACTAAAATATCAATGCGCCCCATCACCGAAACGGCTTCATCAACTAAAGCATCTAGCCCATCTTGTTGCATTAAATTCTGAGTAATGTAATGAAAACGGCGACCTAATGACTCTACTTGTTGACGAGTTTCTGGTGCATCTTGAATACCCACTCCCACAACATCAGCACCCGCTTGAGCTAAACCTACAGCCATGCCTTGACCAAGTCCTGTATTACAACCTGTGACGATGGCAACCTTGCCACTTAAATCGAATAGATTCATAACAATTAACCTCTCAGGTGTGACTTTATAGCCACACCTTTTTATATGTAGGGTAAAAATAAAACGTGACTATTTGTGGTTATTTCAGATCTTTCATTGCAACATGATCCATATCGTGGAAAACCTGGTTTTCACCCACCATTCCCCAAATAAAAGTATAAGAAGCTGAGCCCACGCCGGAATGAATTGACCAGCTAGGGCTGATAACTGCTTGCTCATTACGAACAACCAAATGACGAGTTTCCGTTGGTTCCCCCATATAATGGAAAACCACGTTGTCATCTTTCATATCAAAATAGAGATATACTTCCATACGACGTTCATGAGTATGGCAAGGCATGGTGTTCCATAAGCTGCCTGGTTCGAGAACCGTCATTCCCATGGATAATTGGCATGTTGGCAACACTGAAGGATGTAAGAATTTATAAATAGTACGAACGTTGCAATTTTCCGTATTACCTAATTTTTCAGGTGATGCTTGTTGTTGAGTAATTTTACGTGTTGGATAAGTGTGATGCGCTGGCGCACAGTTCATATAAAAACGAGCCGGTGTTTCCACACTATCACTCATAAATTCAACACTTTTAGCACCCATTCCAATATAAATGGCTTCACGAGAGCCTATTTCAAACACTTCGCCATCAACAACCACTTTACCAGCACCACCGATATTAATGGCCCCTAACTCACGTCTTTCTAAAAAGAAATCTACGCCTAGCGCTTTACCAGCCATTAATGCTAAAGGTTGAGTTGTGGGGACAATTCCCCCAACAATAATACGATCTATATGGCTATAAGTGAGATTCATTTCCCCTTCACAGAATAGGTTCTCAATCAGGAACTCCTTACGAAGACCGTCTGTATCAAGCCTTTTAGCATGTTCACTATGAATTGGCTGACGAATTTCCATTATAAATACCTCATTTTTACTGATGGGTGCATAACTGAAAAAGCTATGCATTTTCCCCGGATACAGAGTAAATATGATTTCCTCTGATGAATGTATCGGTGAGATGAAAACACTCATCCACCACAGCAAAGCTGGCTTGTCGCCCTACTTTGATATAACCCAATTTATCGCCGATGCCGAGATACTCCGCTGGGATGGCACTCGCCATTTGTACGGCTTCCCACTCAGGTACATGGGCAAGTTGCACCATATTTCGCAATGCGCTATCTAAGCTACAAGTACTCCCAGCCAAAGAGCCATCGGCCGTTTTTGCCTGACCATGAGTAACACTCACTGTTTGTGCACCCAGGGTATAATCACCATCAGGCAATCCCCCTGCACGCATACAATCAGTAATTAACGCGACTTGTTGATAGCCTTTCATGCGATACGCTAATTGCATCATCACGGGATGAACGTGAATGCCATCGGCAATCAACTCCGCTAATACATTGTGATATAACACAGCACCACAACATCCCGGCTCACGGTGATGAAGTCCCGTCATGCCGTTATACAAATGCACACCGCAATCGGCACCATGTAAAAAAGCATCTGAAGTTTGCTCGTAAGTTGCCGCTGTATGCGCCACACTTGGTTTAATACCTCGATTGACCAACCAATCAATCGCTTCTATTGAACCTTGTGCTTCTGGCGCAACAGCGACACGCAATAATGTGTCACCAGCACTTTCAAGCAGTGTTTCTAACTCTGATATTGTTGGTGCTTTTAGATATTTCACCGGGTGAGAGCCTCTATGACGCTCGGTAAAATAAGGCCCCTCTAAAAAGCTTCCAAGTAACAATGCGCCCGACGTTTGTGGTTTTGATAAAAACTCACGCACTTGTGATAATGCGAGGCGAATATCATCTATAGGTGCAGTAACGGTTGTCCCCACCCAAGCAACAACGCCTGTTTTTACTAAAGCATCAGCAATGGTTTGTAACCCATGTTCAGTCGCATCCATGACATCCGCACCTTCACGGCCATGAATATGGATATCCACAAAACCGGGTAATAACGATTTCCCTTTTAGGCGAATAATAGGGCAATCTGTTGGTGCGTGAGTGGTGATCGATTCAATGACATCGCCCCTAACACAGACATAACAGAGATAACGAATGCCTTCAGGCGTAAACGTTCTATCTGCCAAAATGGCGTATCGCTGACTCATAAGCCGTCTTCTTCATCAGCGTCATTGCTGTCTATTTGTGCCAATTGCTCACGAATATCTTGAATACTATCTTGACCTATTTCGCGTAACGTTTGCACTAACTCTGACGTTGAACATCCTTCTCGTTCAAAAGCCGCATTAACAATCATCGGTAGATTCACACCCGCTAACACTTCAACAGCAGGATTTTGCATCATAATGGCCATTGCCCGATTACAAGGGGTTCCACCAGGTAAATCTGTTAAGAACAGATATTGCTGACATGACATTGAGTTAATCGCTTCACGCATTTTTTCTTCAAGTTCATCAGGAGAAATTGACTCAACAAAATCGATAAATGCAATATCTTCTTGTTCACCGGCAATCGCTTTTACGGCTGATGCCATGCCAGAGGCAAAATTAAGATGTCCTGAAACAATAAGACCTATCATGAGTGACTCCTTGCGGGCAACAGAAGACTCTCCTGCCCGTTTATAGCAAGTTAATAATGTATTTCGATTGACAATAACGACGGTGGTAAAGGCTCTCTGTTATAAGAATCCTAATACGTGGCCGACAACGCCAAATGCAAGAGTTGAGAAAATCAATACCGGAGGTTTACCCCAAAAACCGGTGCTTTTTACCATTTTGTACATCAAGAAAACTAAGCACAGAGGCAGTAAATTCGGCATGATTTTGTCAAAGAGCGCGGTTTGCAATTCAACCACTTTCCCTCCCAGCTCTAACGAGGCGGTGGTTTGCACCTTGATAAAGGTCGCAGAGAGCGCTCCAATGACAAAGATCCCCATAATATTGGCGGCTTTAGCCAGTTTTTCAGTAGCATCACTCATATTGACCATCGCTGCTGTTCCCGCGCGATAGCCCATAAACATCAGCCCGAAATACACTAAAAAGTGTACAATTTGGTATAAAAAGAAGAAAACAAAAGGCCCCGCAATCGAACCTTCCATTGCAATAGATGCGCCCAATGCTAAGGTCAATGGCATCAAGGTCATATGGTCAATAGCATCACCTATCCCCCCTGTTGGCCCCATTCCTGCAACTTTCATCACGTTAACAGTAGACGGTTTTTCTTTGTTTTCTTCCATTGCCACCGCTGTGCCTAATAAAAAGGTAAACAGCTTAGGACTGGCATTGAAAAATTGTAGATGGTTTTTCAGTGATGTTGCATAGTCACGTTTATTATTTCCATGAATTTTCTTTAATGCTGGGATAATTGAGAAGGCAAACCCACCACCTTGCATACGTTCAAAGTTAAAGTTACCTTCCATAAATAGACCTCGGAATGCACACTTCCAAAGATCACCTTTAGTGATAACTTTTCTGACGGTGGTATCTTGATACTCATCAATGCCATCAATCAAAGAACCCGTTTCTGGTTTATCCTGCGTTTTCAATGCGGTGCTGTTATCAGATACCATCTTCGAAATCCTCATTTTGCTGATTTGTATTTTTGTTGTTACCACTAAAGAAGAAATAGAGCGCGGCGGCTGATGCACCTAAAATAGCGACAGCCATAATTGGGAGTTTTAAATAGGTTGTCATGACGAAACCAATGAAGAACACACCTGCAACTTCTTTTGACCACATGATTTTCAACAACATGGCGAAACCAATAGCAGGAACCATCTTCGCACCGATACCTAATCCTTCTAACAAGACTTTTGGTGTATTTTCATCAATCCACTGAGCCGCATGCTCACCGAAATAAACCGTCACAAAAGCCACTAAGGCGTAGAGCAATGAACGCACCGTAATGGTGATAATAAGCAACCGTGAAATACCCGCCGCATCGGCTCTTTCAGCATATCTATCCGCTTTTCCCATCGTGAAAGCGGTTACAGCAAAGAAGCCAATCACCAACATTTGCATTAACACTGCAATTGGCATACCAATACCCATAGCAACTTCAGGTGATTGCTTTGTCATCACAGCAAAAGCAACCGCTGCAATCGTACCTAAAGTCACATCAGGTGGCTGAGCGCCTGCGTTAGGAACCAATCCTAGCCACGCGAGTTCTAACGTTGCACCTGCAATTAATCCAACTTGCATATCACCCATAATTAGGCCAACAATAGGCCCTGTAATTAATGGTCTGTGAATATTTAATGCAACGTCATACTTATCTATACCGCAAAAGAAGGCCCATAAAGCCACTAAAGAAGCTTCAAAAATCATAAATCATCCTCAAACCTGCTAATGCAGGTTTTTTATCCAGGAAATTATCAGGCTGATGCGAGCGCTAATACATCAACAGGTGTCTGATCGGGGGTGTTTTGGATTGTGCAAGTGACGCCGTTTGCGACAAGGCTTTTAAACGCATCAATATCTGTTTCGTCAACGGATACCGTTTTCGCAATTTGGCGTTTCCCTTCATGAAAATGCATATTGCCAACATTACAGTGAGTAATGGGCACTCCACCTTCCACTAAACGGGCAACATCTGTCGGGTTATTACACAAAACAAAAATTTTCTGACGAGGTGATGCTTTACTAATCACATCAATCGTTTTTTGAATAGAGAAGAAGCGAACTGCGTATTCACCACCGGCTGACGCTTTCATTCCTGCTTGCATAAATGCGGCATTAGGACCTTCGGCTGCATCATCATTAGCCACTAAAATCAGGTTTGCTTCTGTATGTTTACCCCATGTAATGCGGATTTGACCATGGAGTAAACGTTCATCAATGCGGGTCCAGACAATATTCGGTGTGTTCATGATTAGCTCTCTTATTATATTTTATTAATTTAAAACAGACTGTGTGTCGTCTTTTTTGTGTGAGAACGGATAAATTGTGACGCCTTGTACAACGCGGTTGATTTCTCCTGTCGGAGACGGGTTATCAGGCGTATTCCCTAGTGCAATGGAACTGTGAAATGCGAATGATTGCGCCAACATCAAGTAAGGGAACAATAGCGCCACATCAGGACAGTTCTCTAACGCAGGAATATAAACAAAACTCTCAGGCGAAAAAGCGTTATCATTTCGTGCGGTGATCGCGATCACCTTGCCTGATGCATTATCGTGAATAACCTCTCGTAATAAGTCAGTCTCATATTGACGTGTATAAGGATCATTAGAGAAAAACATCACCACTAAAGTTTCTTTATTTACGATAGACTTAGGCCCATGTCGAAAGCCTAATGGAGTATCAAAGCTTGCAACCACTTTACCCGCTGTAAGCTCTAACATTTTCAACGCGGCTTCTTGGGCTAAACCTTGCAAGCCACCACTTCCTAGATAAATAACCCGTTTAAATTTACCTGCGTATTTATCCCGAATAATTTGATTTGCTTTATTAAATTGCACTTTATAGTGACTAAAAAAGGGAGCGATAGAATCACTAAAGACGTTATCCCCTAAAAAAATAGTCACAGCCGCCATCATCATGGATGAAAAGCTAGAGGTCATCGCTAAAGAACGATCATTTGATTCTTCAGGCATCAGTAATGCCAATGCGTAGCGGTTATTCTGGCAATACTCATAAAGCTTGCCATTTTCATTACATGTCAGTACTAAGTGATAACACTGCGATAAGCATTCAGTCGCAACATCTAACGCTGCCACACTTTCAGGGCTATTCCCTGAACGTGCAAAAGAAATCAATAATGTTGGGATATCTTCTGCTAAGTATTCTTGTGGGTCAGCCACTAAATCGGTTGTTGCAATCGCATCGACTCGACGTTTTGTATGACCACTTAAAATAGGGGCTAATGCTTTTCCAGCAAACGCAGAAGTGCCGGCGCCCGTTAAAATAATTCGCGCATGAGGTACTGCAAGCGCTTTATTTAAAAAGGCTTCAATATCGGCACGTTTTTCTTTCACTGACTGCCATGTTTTCTTCCAACATTCCGGTTGTTGCTCAATTTCTTTCGCAGTCCAAAATGCATTCAGTTGCTCTAATTGAGCGGTCTGATAACTTAAATATTCCATGGTTTCCCTCAATTAATGGACATAGCACGCATCGGCATACACCGATAACACATCACGAATTTTCGCAATAACAAACGATTCAGGTGTTCCGTCAATCATGCCTTCTCTAAATTGAGTAAATTGATAAGGCAGATATTGGCTCAGTAGCGGTAGTGGAATGGGTTTAACGGATAAGTTATCCATTAGCGTGTCGATAGCGTCATTAATTTCAGCATCGGGCCAGTAATAGCGAATGCGATCGCTAAAACTATACACTCGGGCAAAAGCTTGTTGACGCTCATCACCATGATAATATTTTTGCCAAAATCCTGGCTCACGGCACATCAGTTGTTCCATTTTTTCACGCAATTTTGAGCACTGTTCTTGCGGAAATAAAGTTTCTTCAATGGCACAAAGTGCATATAAACCTTCACGCATAGCAAACGTGAGTGCAGGCCCAACTTTTAAAATAGCAAAGTGATCGTGAACTAATTGTTTATAAGCTTCTTTAGTTTGGTAATCCGTTGAGTGCGCTTCAAAAACGAGATGAGAATAATCGTTTACGACTTGGCTTAATGCTTGTGCATCTTCAGTCTGATAATCAATAATACCCGTATGATCAAATTCGACACCCGGTTGAACCACTAAACCAATCACACGTGTCCAACAATCACCAATGCCCGCATCTTGAAAAGCTTGGCGATGACACTCTAATGTTTTACGCGCAGCAGCAGGTGAAGTCACTTCAACGGTATCTAGCTCTTCAGCAGCACCACCAGGAACAGGCACTTCTGTGCCAACAACATAAACAATATCACTAGAGCCGAAGGCCTCTTTTGCTGTGTTTTCTGCAATGACAGCCAAACGTGCTGCACGAGATGCCACAATTTCATCAGTTAAAGGAATAGGATCGTCAGCGCAAGACATACTGCAATCAAGGTGGATTTTTTTGAAACCAGCGGCAACATAATGCGCAATCAGCACATCCGCATTTGCCATCGCTTCTTTAGCGTTAAGATGTTGCCAACGATTAGGCCCTAAATGGTCACCACCCAGAATAAGTTTCTCGATAGGAAAACCGACTTTTTCAGCCTGTTCAATAACATATTGGTAGAAGTCAGCGGGAGTCATTCCCGTATAACCACCAAACTGATCAACCTGATTAGAGGTGGCTTCAATTAGCAGAAAGGAATCATTATCCAGCGCTTGTAATAGAGCTGCTTCTATTACTAAAGGATGGGCAGAACAAACAGAATAAATACCATTCTGTTTGCCTGATTTGTGTTGCTGAACAATCTTTTCTAAAGGATGCATTAAATACTAACTCCATAATCAACACCGGCGGTGTTGCTAATGGAGTTAGCAAATTACGATGCCTTATCGTCGACGATAATTACTTCGATTTTGTGATCTTTCAGTTCCTGAATATATTCTTCAGGAATACCTGAGTCGGTCACTAAAATATCGATATCACCAAATTCTCTGATCATATGACAGCTGCGTTTACTGAATTTCGTAGAATCTGCAACCGCAATAATCGTTTCTGAGATATCACACATTAAACGGTTAAGACTAGCTTCCTGTTCATTGTGTGTAGTAATACCAACACGTAAATCGAATCCATCAACGCCTAGAAAAACCTTATCAAAACGGTAATTTCTAAGACTATTTTCAGCTTGTGAGCCTGAAAAAGACAACGCACTTTTTCGCAATACACCACCGGTCATTAATACTTCCACACCTGAGGTATTTGCTAACTCCATTGCGACATCCAGACCGTTAGTCATGACCACTACATTTTCGCGCGACTTTAAATGTGTCGCGATTTCGCGAGTAGTTGTCCCCGAGTCAAGAATGACGGTGTCTCCATCCTTTATCAGCGTTGCGGCTGCTTTCCCGATTAATGTTTTTATGCCCGCATTTTGTCCACGTTTTTCGTGGATACTCAATTCGGCAATAAATCCTGTATTAGGAATTGCTGCACCATGAGAGCGAACGATATAACCATTTTTCTCAAGAAAACTTAGATCGCTGCGGATAGTGACACTTGAGACTTTAAATAATTCAGCAAGATCTTCGACTCTGGCTTTACCTTGCAGGTTTACCATATCGAGGATCTCCATACGCCTCTCAACTGCCGCTTTCACTTTCGTCTCCTTACGAAACCAAAAGACTTTCTTTCGATTGGTTTCGAATGTAGTTTACTACGCCAATTTTAACCGACAATGCAAAAAAACAAAACTTTTGATCTCTTTCACAAAGTTTCGATTCATCATCGAATGCTTACGATTATTTTCGTGTCATTTCAATGATAGCCTTCAGGCCATCAGTTTCCAATAAATAAAATGATATAAGGCAACACTATACTTATGATTACACCATATATAGCTAGATAAAACACAATAATGTAGATTTAATTTCGCTACATTTCACAAAATACAGATTAAAACTTCACTGAATTCATTTATTTTCGAAAAGTAAATCAAAATAAATAGCTTATTTAGTTAATTGAATATGAAATAGTATCAAATCGAAAGAATTTTTTTCGAAAATAACGGTACTTATCTTTCGAAAAACACTTTCATTTACTTTCGATGTTTCGTATTTGTGATTTTAATCTCTTTTGTTTTGATAAATTTTACGTAATGTAACAGGATAAAAAAGAGACTCAGGAAATGACTAATGGCATTAAATCAACCTGCTTATTTTCATATAATGGCAAAACCTACAAGCTACCACTGTAATATTAAGTGTGAATACTGCTTTTATCTGGAAAAAGAAAATATTTTTCAAGATGAAACTAAAGAAACAGGTCACACCGTGATGCCAGATGGTGTACTACGTCGTTATATTAAAGACTATATTCAGTCACACGGTGGCGAACAGGTTGATTTTTCTTGGCAAGGTGGTGAACCCACACTTGCCGGATTAGCCTTCTTTGAACAAGTCGTCAAATACCAAAAGCAATTTGCTAACGGTAAAACGATCACAAATAGTGTACAAACCAATGCCATTGCCATTAATCGCCAATGGGCGCAATTCTTTGCAGATAACCACTTTTTATTAGGGGTTTCAATTGATGGTATTGAAGCGGTTCACGATAAATATCGTATTTCTGTCAATGGAAGCCCTACTTTTGAAAGAGTAAAGCGTGCAATTAAGCTACTCAATGAATATGGTGTTGAATTCAATACACTTACTGTCGTTAATGATCAAAACTGGAATAAAGGAAAAGAAACCTACCAAGCCTTAAAAGAGTTAGGTTCAACCTTCTTTCAGTTTATCCCCATCGTCGAAGTCGATAGACGCTTTCCTCATACTCATGGCGGGCATTATGCGCCTGGACCCAATGCCCAATTAGCGCCGTTTTCAGTTCCAGCTGAAGGTTACGGGCAATTTATGACAGACGTATTTAATGAATGGATACGACAAGGCGACATCGGGAAAATATATATTCGCTTATTTGACAGTTTACTAGGCACATGGATGGGCTATCCTGCATCAACCTGTATTCAATCTAAAACCTGTGGCCAAGCATTGATCATTGAAGCCAATGGTGATGTTTATTCTTGTGATCACTATGTCTACCCCGCCAATAATTTAGGCAATATTCATCAAAATAGTCTTGCTCATTTGGCCACATCAAAACAGCAACAGCGCTTTGGCCAAAATAAATATGATAAACAAACGAGCCTTTGTAAGCAGTGTGAAGTACAAAGCTTATGTTATGGCGGTTGCCCTAAACATCGCATTATTGCTATTGAAGGCGAAAAATATCGCCATAACTACCTATGCCGCTCTTATAAAAAAATATTTCATCATACGGCGATAGGTATGCAATTAATGCAACAAGCTATTTCTCGTGGGGGTCTTGCTAGTGACGCGCTTCCTGCAATGAAAAAAAACTATCTAAAGTAACCCTTTTTTATTTTATCTTTTTATTATGGAGACAATCCGTGATCTTACCTTCTGTTAAAAAAAGCTTACTCGCAGGGCTGATTGCTACATCATGTTTAAGCATCCCAATATCAGCCAATGCTGGTGGAACACCTGAAAAGCCCAATATTTTACTCATCGTGATGGATGATTTAGGCACAGGACAACTTGATTTCGTACTGGATACCCTAAATGCTGATGAATTAGCGCAACGACCAACACCTGCGCGTTATGAAGGCGATATCAATAAAATGATTGAAGCCGCACGCATTTCGATGCCAAATGTCAGTGAAATGGCAACAAATGGTGCCAAAATGACCAATGCATTTGTTGCCCACCCTGTTTGTGGTCCTTCTCGAGCAGGTATCTTTACGGGGCGGTCCCCTGCAAGCTTTGGCACTTACAGCAATGACGATGCTATTTTAGGTATTCCCCAAAATATCAAACTATTACCTTCACTTTTCCAAGAAAATGGCTATGCCACTGCAAGTATTGGTAAATGGCATAATGCAAAAGTGATCCGCAAACCGAAAATTAATGAAAGTAAGCAAACTCGCGATTATCACGACAATATGATCTCAACGCCAGAAGCGGGTTATGCACCTCATGAACGTGGTTTCGATTATGATTTTAGCTATTACGCATCGGGCGTGGCTTTATGGAATTCGCCAGCATTTTGGCGTAATGGTACTAATGTTCCAGCGCCGGGCTATACCACGCATCTATTAACAGATGAAACACTAAAATTTATTGATGAGCACAAAGATAAACCATTCTTTATTAATCTCTCCTACAGTGTTCCTCATATTCCGTTAGAACAAGCGTCACCAGCTAAATATATGGAGAAATTTGATACAGGTAATGTTGAAGCTGATAAATACTTTGCTGCCTTAAATGCAGCCGATGAAGGTATCGGCCAAATTATTACAAAATTAAAAGAAAACGGTGAGTTAGAAAATACGCTGATCTTTTTCTTATCAGATAATGGAGCTGTTAATGAATCACCAATGCCAATGAATGCAATGGATAAAGGATTCAAAGGACAAATGTTTAATGGTGGCGTTAGAGTACCTTTTATAGCCTATCAACCTGGTACTATTCCTGCGGGTACAAAAAGTGATGCGATGATCTCCGCTCTTGATATTTTACCGACCGCGCTACATACAGCAGGTATTTCTATTCCAAACAATTTAAACGTTGAAGGAAAAAACATCATGCCTTTACTTAAAGGCGAAACAAAAAAATCTCCTCACAACTATCTTTATTGGGCAGGCCCAGGCACTAAACATTACAGTGAAGAAAACCAAGAATTTTGGCATGGGTATCACCAATGGATAACCTACCAACGCAAAACACCGCCTACGAATCCTAATTTAGAAAAACTCTCTAAAGGTGCCTGGGCTGTACGTGACGGCGAATGGGCACTCTATTTTTATGATGATGGGAAAAATCAGCCTCAACTTTTTAATGATAAAGATGATCCGGCTGAATCAATCGATCTGGCTAATCAAAATCCACAAAAAGTAGCAGAATTAAAGAATGCTTATTATCAGTGGATAAAAGATAAACCGAAACCCGTTCTTTGGGGACAAGATCACTATCAAATACTAGTGGATTCTGCAAAACCTTAATATTCAACTTCCGTTTTGTTTCGCAAGGATGCGTCTTTTTTCTGAGATACGAAAATGGCTATTGAAATTGCATCTTCAGCACGTCCAAAACTCCCTTATGAGCATCCAAACGTAAAAATTTACCGTCGCTTATTTAAGGAAAATATTATACGACGATTAGTCAGAAAATCGGCTTATCGTCGCTATGATAAAACAATTACTGACTTTTTTAATGACGAAACTCAGTCACTTTTCTCTTTATGTGAAATGTTGACACAATACGTCACTCAGGCTTTTCATCATTATCAAGTCTGGGGTTATTCACATGCCTATTATCCAGGAAGTCCGGGTCAACAGACCGTAAGAACGGATGCCCTTGAAGGTGTGAGTCGGGTTCTTCCTCTATTGGCAGCATGGACTGTCAGCAGTAAAAAAAGCACCTTAATGGGATTAAATCACCAAACCTTTAATTTACCATTAATGATCAAACAAAGCTTTATTCATGGTACTGATCCACTTCATAAAGGATATTGGGGAGAACTTGAAAATTACGATCAGCGAATTTGTGAAGCTGCCGATTTAGCACTCACACTTTGGATAAGCCGTGAATGGGTGTGGGATACATTAACACCCGTAATACAACAACAAATTATTACTTGGTTCGAACAAGTTAATCACTGTGAAATTGTTGATAATAATTGGCATTTTTTCCCACTTACTGTTCAATTTGTCATTAAAGCACTTACAGGAAAAGATACCATTGCTCATTGGCGTTATGAACGATTAAAAGAGTTTTATGTTGGTGATGGATGGTTTCGTGATGGTGCGAAAGGTAATTATGATTACTACAATGCATGGGGTTTTTACTATTCGCTATATTGGTTAGCACAAATTGATCCCCAATTTGATACCACATTTATTACTCAATCACTTAATACCTTTAATCAACATTATCTTTATTTTATGACCCCAAAAGGTATTCCTTTCTTTGGTCGTAGTGCCTGCTATCGCCTAGCGGTTTCCGCACCATTATTAGCCGGAGTTGATTTACAGTGCCCTTCCGTCAAAGTTGGTGAGGCAAAACGTGCCTTTGAAAGTAGCTTACGTTATTTCATTTCTCAAGGTGCATTAAAAAATGGTGCACCTACACAAGGTTTATTTACTCACGATCCCCGTTTAGTTGATAACTATAGTGGTCCTGCCAGTAGTTTTTGGTCATTACGTGCCGTGATTATTGCGCTTTATTGTGCTGAGCGTATCAATTTATGGCAAACTCCCTCGCTCCCTTTACCCATCGAAAAAGATAACTTTCGTTTCGACATTCCCTCTATTCAAGCATTCGTCAGTGGCGTAAAAGCAACACAAGAGGTCAACGTTATTTTTTGCGAAGATTATACAACTCAGCAAACTCCATTAACTCGCCGTTTAGAAAAACAGACCTTAGCACAAAAAGTTGCTGAAACCGTGATAGGACAGTCAAGACGCCCAAAAAATAATTTGTTACGCAAAGGGATCACCAGTTATAGCTCTAAAATGGCACATTTTTTCTAACCTACTTTCATTTGCTTTCAGTGCGAAGGGTATAAAAATGTGATTTAGATCTTTTACCTTTCTATTTCTTTCGTTTATTATAATTCGTAATTAAACGAAAGATGAGAGGCAAACATGTATCTGGTTTCTACTCGTAATATGCTCAATAAAGCACAGCGTGAAAATTATGCTGTGCCTGCTTTTAATATTCATAATTTGGAAACCATTCAAGTTGTGATGGAAACGGCAGCTGAGATGGCATCACCTGTTATCTTGGCTGGTACACCAAGCACGTTTGCTTATGCAGGTAGCGATTATTTGATCTCTATTTGTCAACAAGCAGCTGAACAATACCGAATTCCTGTTGCACTGCATTTAGATCATCATGAAGATATTCCTGATATTTGCAATAAAGTCATTTCAGGTGTGCGTTCTGCCATGATTGATGCCTCTCATTTTCAGTTTGAAGAAAACATTCGTATCGTCAAAGAAGTGGTTAATTTCTGCCATCATTGGGATTGTACTGTAGAAGCTGAATTGGGTCGTCTGGGTGGACAAGAAGATGATCTCGTTGTTGATGCTAAAGATGCCCTATTCACTGATCCTGATTCAGCAGCACAATTTATTAAAGCAACGGGCATTGATTCACTGGCTGTAGCAATCGGCACAGCACATGGTATGTACAAACATGAACCACATCTTGACTTTAATCGCTTAGCGATTATTCGCCAAAAGACCGATATTCCGTTAGTTCTTCATGGTGCATCAGGGATCCCTGATAATGATGTACGCCGTTGTATCGATTTAGGCATTTGCAAAGTTAACGTTGCAACTGAACTTAAAATTGCTTTCTCTAACGCAATTAAGCAGTATTTTTTAGATAACCCTGATGCAAGTGATCCTCGTCATTATCTTGTACCAGGCAAAGCCGCAATGAAAGCCGTAGTTGCAGATAAAATTCGCGTCTGTAAAAGTGATGGGAAACTGTGAAAATAAAGAGAACTGTCGCCATTATTGGCGAATGTATGATAGAGCTTAGTGGTCAACCTTTTTTACCCCAACAACAGCGTTTTGGTGGTGATACATTAAACACAGCACTGTATTTAGCGCGGCTTATCCCTACATTACATCCGCACTATATAACAGGTTTAGGCACTGATACTTACAGTGCCTTAATGCAAAAAGCATGGGAAGAAGAAGGGATCAACTGCCAATCTGTCATGACTATTCCTGAAAAACTCCCAGGTCTATATGCCATTGAAATTGATGCTTGTGGTGAGCGTAGCTTCCATTATTGGCGTAGTGACGCTGCTGCACGTTATATTGCAACTGATAGTCGCTTTACCGCACATCTCAATGCATTACCGAATAATAGTGTGATTTATCTCAGTGGAATTTCTCTTGCTATTTTAACGCAGGAAGGAAAAGAATCGCTACTCACACAATTAACCCACCTTAAACAGCGCGGGATCACCTTAATTGTGGATTCTAATTATCGATCTCGCTTATGGGATTCAATACCTCATGCGCAAGAATGGTTTGAAAAACTGTATAAGCTTAGCGACATCGCCTTAGTCACGGGTGATGATGAACAAATACTTTGGCAGCACCCCTCTTTAACAGAACAAAACATTGCACAACGCCTACATCAATGGGGTAATCAGAGCGTTATTGTCAAACTGGGGGCCAATGGTGCTTTTTGGTCTGATGGCCAAAATACGGGATATATTTCGCCCAACCCCATTGATTCTGTTGTTGATACTACAGCTGCAGGCGACTCGTTTAATGCAGGCTTTATTGCCGCTTGGCTACAAAATCACAGCTTACCCACCTGTTGTATATGGGGTAATACTTTGGCAGGACTGGTTATTCAACACCATGGTGCCATCATTCCTCATCAAGTTACTGATTCATTCTATACACTCATTAAGGATAACCATGACACAGTCAATTGTTGATACACTTTCATCACTGAAAGTGATCCCCGTGATCCAAATTAATCGCGCCGAAGATGCAATCTGGCTGGGTGAAATTTTAACCCAAAATCAACTTCCTGTTGCCGAAATTACTTTTCGTACTCCTGTAGCCGCTAAAGCGATTAAGCTAATGCATGAACACTTTCCTGAACTTATATTATGCGCAGGAACTGTATTAACTGCGCAACAAGCAGATATAGCAAAAGAAGCTGGAGCAAGCTTTGTTATATCCCCGGGTTATAACCCAAGTACAGTCGATTATTGTCTGAATAATGGCATTGACATTGTGCCGGGAATTAATAACCCAAGCCAAATCGAAGTTGCCCTTGAAAGAGGCCTCACCTTACTTAAATTCTTTCCAGCAGAAGCCTCTGGCGGTGTAAAAATGCTAAAAGCGCTTGTAGCACCTTACACACAAGCGCAATTTATGCCAACCGGCGGTATTAGCTTAAGTAATGTCAGTGATTATCTTGCTATTCCACAAGTCGTCGCTTGTGGAGGAAGTTGGGTTGCTACAGCAGAGACGATTGATAAACAAGATAAAGAGACCATTGCTAATCATATTCAAAATATCCACTCATTACTAAAAACAAATAAGGGATAAACAAAATGAAACAGGTTGCCGTTTTATTAGCGGATGGATTTGAAGAAGGTGAAGCCGTTGTTTTTATTGATATCATGCGTCGCCTTGATATCCATGTTGATGTACTTTCTTGTATGGATACCCTAGTATTGAATACCTATTTTGAAACTAAAATCAGTGCTGATTATCTATTAACAGAAAAGCTGACACACAGTTATGACGCCATAATGATGCCGGGTGGCCCTAAAGGTACCGATCGTTTATGCGCTAACGAGCAAGTTATTCAATTTATTAAACGCCATATTGCTGAAGATAAATATATTTGTGCGCTATGCTCTTCTGGAGCAAAAGTATTAGCTGCACATCATCTTCTTGAAGGTCGTAATTACAGTACAGGTGATAAATTGGCAGATAAATATGATGATGGCAATTATCTTGATCAAGATGTCGTTGTCGATGGAAAATTTATCAGTGCAAAAGGGTTAGGTGTTAGCTTTGAATTTGCCTTTACTGTGGCTAAACATTTACTCAGTGATAATGTCCAAAAGGTCGATTGGCAAGCTAATCATATTTATTTCAAACACTGGCCATTAAGCTACCTTCAATAATTAAACTTAATTATAATTTATAGAAAGAGGAGTTAATCTTCTTTCTATTTATATATAAAGTAATTACCCTCATAAAAACGTTAGATTAACCATAAATTTCTTTCTAATACTTTCTTTTTACTCATATTAAAAACACTCTCATAAAGAGCTTAATTTAATCAATTATTATGTTATTTTCTTTTTAACATAAAAATCCCATTCAAATATCACTCTCAATTTTATAAAAAAAATTACGATAATGGTATTTAAACAATAGGAATAATTAAAATTCATTTATTTCCTCATTAATTACACTTAATAAAATAAAGACCCGAAACTAATTAAATGGAAATATTCAAAATTAAAATAAAAAATCATAATAGATAAAAAAGATTATAAAACCCAAAAAACACCTATTATTAATTTAAATACAAGAAATCATAAATATTATAATTGTACTATTTTTAGTAATAGTAACATAAATTAAAAAGTAACCAATTATTACAGAGTAACTCTCAAATTAAAAAAATAAAATAAAGTGAATAATAAAATTATAGTGATAAAACATGAGGATATAATACAATTAAATGGTCATATGATGACAAAAAAAGAATAACTCTCATTATACTCTATGAAATGCAAGTAAAAACACTTATATTTAATCACTAAAGTCGCAAATCAATTAATAAGATTTATCTGCATTAAAAATACTTATTACCCTAGCCTCTCACTTACATTCTGTTTCAATTACCAACACTAATAAATATTAATCTTCAATAAAATAACTGTCATAAGTTTTATTAATTATTATATTACAAGGTGTATAAATGAATATGAAACCGTTTGTTATTTCATTATTATTAGTTTCTTTTGGCGCACAAGCATTGATTATCAATGAAAATAATCCACCAGAATATCAATCTTTTAAATCGAATTATTCTGATATGATTGAATTGGCTAATAAATCACGTTTACCACATCGTATTTTCTATACTTCACCAAGCACAGGTAGAAATGCATTATGGTTTGATGCGGTTAAACATGGTGATTTAAATGAAGTTAAAAAAATGCTTGCTAATGGTCAAGATATTGAAGCCAAAGATACTGGTAGCTTAGACCAAACTGCACTAGGTTGGGCTGCATTTATTGGTGATGAAGAGATGGTTGATTATCTTATTTCTCAAGGTGCTAATTTATGGGCTACAGATAAAGGTGATGTTTATAATGTCTTTAAGTCAGCAGTATTAGGAAATAATGTGAATGTAGTAAAAAAAATTCACGCCCTAATGAGAAGTGATATTGAACTCAATAATCAAAGAGTAGAAAGTGATGGTGAAACTTTTGTTATGATTGCTGCAAGCAATAATCGCATTGATACTGTAAAATATCTTATTTCTAAAGGCGCAGATGTTAATCTTGTTACCACAACACAAGATACATCTCTATTTTCTTATAATCATAGTGCATTAAGCTATGCTTGCCAAAATAATCTTAAAGACATGCAAATACTACTGATTAAAAATGGTGCCATAAATCATAGAACAGGAACTACATCCTGTGACTAATTCCCAAAATGCCATCTTATATAAGATGGCATTCCTACTATTAATTATCATCTTTTAAAATAGAAATTTAATTAAAAAATAAATCAATAAAAATATAGCAATACTATTTTTCAAATTATTTTTTTCTTTCTAAATATTACTATCTCACTGGGTTGTGCAATCGATTCTTTATCCTCAAAAATTATAAAATCTGTTTTTTTAGCCTCTAAAATAATACTTTGAGGTGTAACACCGAGAATATAAGAAATAGTAATCAATTGATCTACGGTTATTTTTAAATGTCCATTTTCTAATTGAGAATAATGTAATATACTTATTCCCAACCTTTCAGACATCTCATTTTCCGTGATCTTCAATTGTCTTCTTATCATTTTTATTCTACTTCCAACTTTGGTGTTAATCATCCCATTATTCTCCTTCTTTTATTAGATGATTATATCGATAGAACACCGAATTACAGTTTAAAAACGATTACATCATAAACTGAAGACACTTAATCATTAATTATAGAATGCTAGTAACACTACTTATTTTTATTAACCCTGTTAATAAGGTTATTCCGATATTTTAAATTTAAAATAATTTACATTTCTATAGATTATTTTAAAATAACTCACATTTAGAGTGACTCCATAGTATTAAGCACTAAAATAAAAATAAAATATTTTCCACTTTAACTGATTATATTTATTGGTTATTTTTAATTTTAATTTATTTTTTATAAAATTATTTACATATTATTTTCACATAAAAATACATTAGAATTTATTAATAATTTAGCAACAATAAGAAATAAAAATGATAAAATAAACTTGCATTAAATATGGTGAAAAAGAAATACCTCAATATACTGAGTATTGTGACGAACGTGAAAAAACCTTTAAAAAGATAGGGAGATAGATTTTACTTCCTGCGTTACTCTTACTATTTATGCTTGCTTCAGGAATATGTAGCTTCTATCAAACACTCGTTGAAGTGGTTCCAATTTATAGTTGTGCCACAACAATGGGACACTATTTTATTGGTTTAGGATTTACTTTAGATATAGTATTATTCGTGCTTATCGTGATCACCACAATTTTTTCTTTCAAAAATGTAAGAAGCCCCCACTCTTGATATTAGCCTTCTAATAGCGAATATTGCATTAAAGGAAACTATGATTTTATTGATGTACAATGTATTCTAGATATTACTAGAAGTATTTTCCATGTGGTAATTTGGATATCTTATTTTAAAATCTCCGTTCACATTAAAAGCACTTTTGTGAATTAAAAAATAAAGCTGTTATTGGATATAAAAAACCCTCTATTAAGAGGGTGTTGGTATTTTAGCTAAATTAGAATCTATAAAGACTAAATGGTTTTGGATCTAAAACAGGTTTTTTACCAAGTAATCCACAAAATTACTAATGTTACTAAGATAATAAGTTGGGTATATAAAAAAGGAGATAATGATAAGAAATATAACAATGGGCTGGTTATTTGATAGTGATTCAGAAGAAAATAAGGAGGTAATTGAAATGACCATACTTAAGATTATATTTATCTCTTTGCACAACCAAATTTTAAGTGTTTACTTTTAAACTAATAACAAAATAAGTCTTTTTTTTGATTATTTTTGTAAAATAGACCTTAATTTTTCCTTATAAATCAACACTGTTACAATTTAAAACAAAACATACACTTTGTTACATATTAAAAACCCATGTACATCAGAACGGACTGGCTTTAGCGAGATTTCGGATATTTACGAAAGTTAATTGTATAAGTGAATACGCTTATTACAAGAAACGAAAGCAGTAAATATCGTGTGAGCAATTACTTTACGCTAAGTCACTTATCCTACGAGGATACAACCCCCTTTCTCTCCTCTCCTTTCTTTACTTCCCTTCAAAATTACTTAAGCTACTCTTATCAGATCGCAGTATGCACTGGCTGATTTTTATCGAAAGGACTTCAACAAAATGATTTTGTTGAGAAACGATTATTTACAACTGGCACAACAGCAACAAAAAGGCCGTGTCACTCGCCGTATCACCGCCAAAGGTTATCAAGACTATCACTACGATATTAATGGTCGATTAACGCAAAAAGTGGTTCATCAACACGGTGAAATCACCCCAAAGGCACGTTATCAACGTGGAAAACTGCATTATGTCGTCACTGACCATCAAGGTACACCACGCGAAATTTTTAGCGAAAAAGGGATTGTCAGCTGGGCGGGACGGTTAAATACCTGGGGGAAAATGACGTTTTGGCAATCCCATGATGATTATGCCGATAACGACCAGAAGAAACCGGCATGAAGCTCCCGATTGCAAGTCAAAAAATGCATATCGGTGTCTCTTACGATCCGTTGAATTGTTCAGGCTCTATCGTCTGCCATTATCGTTCAAATTTCAATAACGATATCGAGTGGAAAGCATTCCATAAACGAAATAAAAGATAATAATAACGGATAAATTATCTTCCATTAAGTGAAATAATATATTCTCTAGAGGTAGAGATAAATAATATTTTATCTCCACTTTTTATCAGTCATATTCAAGTGACATAAGATTTCCTTTTTGTTTTTCTTAAATAATTTCACTTAATATTATTTTCTTATATTAAAATTAACTTTCAAGCATAATAATAACACTAGGTTACATTATTTCTACTTATATCATAGTTTTATTTTTCATCAAAAAAAGCATTATATATAAAAAAATAAAATAAATAACAAATGGGAATTAAAGTAAAATTAACGTTAAATATCTTATATTTATAGAATTACAGAATAAATAATTCATAACGAAATTTTCATTTTCAATATTTATAATTTAAATTAAATATAAATTAATTTGTTCCTATCAAGTTGCATAAAATGAGTAAAATAGATAAAAAAACTTACTTATAAAGATAAATCATTATATTTAAATTAAATACAAAACTAATTAATTGTAAGGAAAAGTAAAAAACGTTAAATATTTCTTATTGACTCAAGAACTGTTTTATATAAAACTAAATGCATATATTAGAAAAAGTTATTTATTATTTTATTTTTAGTTATTATTTTATTTACGCCAGGAAAATTGAACTCATATAAGGTAATTATATTATTGCCTAGGATAGGTATTTCTTAATTTAAATTATTCATCAATACGCTGAGCATTTAATTAAGAACTTAAGCTAAATAAGGAGCTTAGTTTAAATGAGTAAAAATACTCTTGGTAGTGTTGCCCCCAAAGAACGTATTAATATCAAGTACATCCCTAATGATGGTGGTATTCAATCTGAAGTCGAATTGCCTTTAAATATGCTTATTGTGGGCGATATGAAAGGAAAGACAGAAGAAACCCCTATTGAAGATCGTAAAACCATTTCTATTCATCAGAACAACTTTAATTCCGTTATGGAAAGCGCTGGTATTAATCTTAATATTGCGGTTCCAAATACCTTAAATGAAAAAAGTGAATCTGATCTTAACGTCAATTTAGAGATTAAATCACTACAAGATTTTTCTCCTGATAATATTGCACGCCAAGTTCCTGAGCTAAAAAAACTATTAGAACTAAGAGAAGCGCTCGTCGCATTAAAAGGCCCTCTTGGCAATATCCCTGCTTTTAGAAAACGTCTGCAAGAACTTCTGGAAAATGAAGCAACTCGCGAACAATTACTGAAAGAACTTGATATTGCTAGCCAAAAATAATATTTACAGAGGATGACCTTATGTCTTTAGTTAATGAAGCCCAACAAGAGCAAGTGGCAATATCTGGCGGTTCTTTACTTGACGAAATTATGGCGCAATCAAGAATGTCGCCAGAAACGGAAGCCTATGATATTGCTAAACAAGGCGTTGCTGCTTTTATTAGTAATATTTTTGCTAATCCGTCAGAAGAAGAGCCTATTAATAAGCTTTTGATTGATAAAATGCTCGTTGAGTTGGACTCTCAATTAAGTGCCCAAGTTGACCAAATTTTACATGCGCCAAAATTTCAAGAAATTGAGTCATCATGGCGTTCATTAAAATTACTCGTTGATCGTACTGATTTCCGTGAAAACATTAAAATCAATATATTACATGCAACAAAAGAAGAACTATTAGAAGATTTTGAGTTCTCACCAGAAATTGTTCAATCCGGTTTTTATCAACATGTTTACTCTTCTGGCTATGGACAATTTGGTGGTGAACCTGTTGCGACAGTCATTGGTAACTATGCATTTAATAACACCACGCCTGACTTAAAATTAATGCAATATGTTAGTGCTGTGGGTGCAATGGCTCATGCTCCCTTTATTTCATCCGTTTCACCTAATTTCTTAGGTATTAATAGCTATGCTGAATTGCCTGCAATTAAAGATCTTAAATCTGTTTTTGAAGGCCCTGCTCATACGAAATGGCGTTCACTGCGAGAATCTGAAGATGCGCGTTATTTAGGTTTAACAGCACCTCGTTTCTTAGTGCGCTTACCTTATTCACCGACAGAAAACCCAATTAAGTTATTTAATTACTCTGAAGATGTGAAGCAAGATCATGAGCATTATTTATGGGGCAATACTGCATTCTTATTAGCAAGTTGTATTAATGATAGTTTTGCTAAATATCGCTGGTGCCCAAATATTATTGGCCCTCAAAGTGGCGGTACTGTTGGTGATTTACCTGTGCATAATTTTGAAGCAATGGGTGAATTACAAACTAAAATTCCAACAGAAGTTTTAGTTACTGACAGACGCGAATTTGAATTAGCAGAAGAAGGTTTTATCACTTTAACCATGCGTAAAGGTAGTGATAATGCCGCATTCTTCTCTGCAAACTCAGTACAAAAACCGAAAAACTACCCTAATACGCGTGAAGGAAAATTAGCAGAAACTAACTATAAGTTAGGAACGCAGCTTCCTTACATGTTTATTATCAATCGATTAGCACACTATATTAAGGTACTACAGCGCGAACAAATTGGCTCATGGAAAGAGCGTCAAGATCTTGAGCGAGAACTTAATATCTGGCTAAAACAATATATTGCGGATCAGGAAAATCCACCAGCAGACGTTCGTAGTAGACGCCCTCTACGCTCAGCTCAAATCCAAGTTCTGGATGTTGATGGCGATCCGGGTTGGTATCAAGTCGCTATTCAAGTTCGCCCTCATTTTAAATATATGGGTGCAAACTTTGAATTATCTCTTGTTGGTCGCTTAGATAAGGAATAAGTGCGATGACAGCTCTGTATAACTTGGAAGATAACCCCGCTTCCAGTTTATTTGAGCGCATACAAGGGAAGAGTGTAGGCTCTTCCCAACGCGCAAAAATCCAGGCGTTACTCATGTCAATTAAGCAAAATTTGAATCAGGTTTTAAATAGTAGACCGTTAGGTTGCCAAAGTACTCCCGCTTTAGGCGTTCCTGATTTAAATGATGCAACATTAACAGGAGTCGATTTCAAGATTCATTTATCCAATATTATTGCGGATTGCATTACCACTTATGAGCCAAGAATAACTAATGTCACTGTTCATTTTATAGAAAATGAAGCCGAACCATTGTCACTGCAATTTAGTATTACTGCTTTTATTTTATTAGAAAATAAAAAGCAGCTTATTGAATTTAACGTGCAATTAGACAGTAACCGTAGATACCAATTGACGCAATTTTAATATGTCTTCAAATCACTATTTTGATAATGAATTAAGCTATCTCAATAAGCTTGAACAGTATGTTGCAACTGAAAAACCGCAGCTTATTAATCAAATATCTGAAAAAGTGCGTGATCCTGACGCCGCACGCCTTTTAGATGGTATTGCTTATTTATCGGGTAATTTACGAGAACAAATAGATAGGCAATTTCCTGAACTAACAAACAGTTTAGTGAATATGTTATGGCCTGCTTACGCTCGTCCATTTCCTAGTATGACGGTTATGGAATACCGCACAGAGCCATCTCAAGAACACGCTATTAAAATAACCAAAGGGCAACCATTTAGTAGTCGCCCACTATATGTTCAAAATGACTTGGCTCAAAATGATGATGATAATTGGCATCAATGCCAATTTACACAATGTCGCGATTTATGGGTTTTACCCATACAAATAACACGTATTACTCAAAATAAAGATACGTTGGATATTCATTTTTCTCTAAACCAATTACAGTCGCTAGCCGCAGTTGGCTTAGAGAAACTGTGTATTTACCTTAATGGGCTTTCTTATACAACGACTCAGTTATTTTATTTATTAAATAGCAAAATAAAAAAAGCAAAAATAGCCACAGTTAAACATCAAATTACATTAGAACATTTTTCTGTTGAGCCTATTGGCTTTCATCCTGAAGACTCCCTTTTGCCTTATCCTAAAAATAGCTATGACGGATATCGCTTATTACAAGAGTATTTTTGTTTTCCTGAAGCATTTTTGTCTCTTGCCATAAAGGGATTAGACAATCTCCCACCTGCATTAAGATCGGATGCTTTTACATTATCAATTCAATTTGAATGTGATATTCCAGAAGCAATGCTTATCACTGAAGAGAGCATCAAGATTAATTGCGTACCTGCAGTTAATTTATTTAAATCTGAGAGTGAGGCGATTAATTTAACGGGAAAAGAAACGGAATATGTTCTGAATAAAAGCCATAAAAAACAAGATTGCTATGATATTTTTTCAATAAATACCATTCAAGGTTGGCGTTATATTCCTAATCAGAAGTCCTATATTACTCATTACACTGCTTTTGAAAGTTTTCATCATCAAAATAATCAAGAAAACCCAGAAAGAACAGGCTATTATCGCTTAAAAATCGCACACCATAAATCTAATTATGGTTATCAACATACCTTGTCTTTTGTGCGAAATAATGAAGAAAATTTACTCGACTGTGAAGAAAGTATTTCAGTCTCAATGAACTGTACTAATCGTACTTTAGCCTCTTCATTATCATCTCATTCAATAAATTTTTATGAGCATACTGCTATTGCTGGCATTTCATCTACCAGCAATATTATTAAGCCAACGAAAGCGCTTTATCCTTTATTAGGAAATACGCTGTATTGGTCTGAGTTGACTAATTTATCCATTAATTATCAATCTTTATTAAGTTTAACGGCACTTAAACAAATTTTACAGTTGTATGATTTTAAAGCGAGTTTTTTTCAACAATCTGCACGTCAGTCTCAAAAGTGTCTTGATGCAATCACTGATTTAAAAACAGAGTCTATCGAATACTTATATAAAGGTTTGCCTGTCCGAGGAGTAAAAACAACATTATCAATACACCAAAATGCGTTTATTTCAGAAGGCGCCATGTATCTATTTTGTTCTGTATTAGCACAATTTTTTACCCTTTATACCAGCGTTAATATGTTTCATGAATTGGAAGTTATTAATTTAGATAATAAGGATATTTATCTTTGGCCAGCGAAAATAAACCAGCAAATACTCAAATAACAGATATTGAGAAAATACAAAGCTGGCTAAATAAAAAAGCGGGCAAATCTGTTACTGAATATAGTTTCTATCAATTAGTTGAGTTGCTTAATAAATTATATTCTCAAAAAACAGCATTCAATAATGAAAGCTTTATTCAGTTTAGATCAAGCGCCAATACGGCATTTCCAACTCGAGATGTTGTTTCCTTGCGCCAAGATGAACAAGGTCAGTTTGATTTAGAAGTCTCTTTTTTAGGATTACATGGTAGCCAATCACCATTACCCGGTTATTATCTTGATCATTTCGCATGGGAGGAAGCGCAGCAAGCAAATCAATTAACGGATTATCTTAATTTATTTAATCATCGCTTAGTCACATTACTTCATCGTATATGGCGTAAATACCGCTATTACATTTGCTTTGAAGATGGTGGGCATGATGCATTTTCTCGTTATATGTTTTCACTTGTGGGATTAGGAAGTGAAACCAATCGTGGCATAATGAATATCAACCACAGCAAAATGCTTGCTTATGCCGGATTACTTGCTAGTCCAAGTCGTTCTCCTGATGTTATTTGTAGCTTAATTTCTCACTGTTTTGATTTAGAAAAAGTTGAATTAATCGGATGGGAAATACGCAAAGTGCCTATTCCAGAAGATCAACAAAATCGTTTAGGCATTATTACTCGTCATTCAGGACAGAAATCTCGACCTAAAATGGTTTTAGGTGAGAATTTTAATATTGGCTCTCATATTTATGATTGCAATGGAAAGTTCACGATTGAAATCAGTGAATTATCCATTGAACGCTATATGTCGTTTCTTCCCAATGGCAAAGATTTTTTGTCACTCATTACTTTTGTTTCTTACATCATGCACGAGCAACTTGCGTGGGATTTACGCCTACGTATTGCGGACAAACAAACGAATGGAATTTGCCTAGGCAGAGCGCAACACAACCAATTAGGTTGGCAAAGCTTTCTAGGAAAACCTGAAGTCAATCCCAGTGTGACAATGACTATTTTGGAATAATATTTATGGATAATTATTTACCCACAATCTCTTTTCGCTTAATCAATAGTGAGTTGCTGGAAAGTGGCTATGTACCGAATAGTCAATTTACCCAACTTGGTGGCACGATTGGTAGCAATAAACAATCTCACTGGGTGATACAAGATACTCAATCCTCTATTGCTCCTACACAATGCGCTATTGTTTGGCAAGATAAGCAGTTTTGTTTAAAAACGCTTTCAGAGCCTATTTATATTAATAATGCTCTGATCCCTATTCATATTGGGGCGGTCTGTTTATCTCAAAATGATCAGGTCAAAATTGGGCAACTTGTTTTATCCGTTAATATCAATTTAACGCAAAACAATAAACCTGATCTTATGGCGATGACACCACAATCGTTGATCGAGACTGATGATAATCCGCTAGATCCTTTGCTACAAAAAAATTCCCCTTCTGTTCATAAAACCGAAAGCCATATGCCTTTAGCCCCAACGGTTTCAGGCTCCATGACGCATGATCCATTAAAAGCCCTTGAGAGCGAAAGCTTAGAGCTTATTCAGTCATCATCTTCTAACACTCATCACTACTCTCTTTCTTCGCCTCGTTCAGATAACCAGGGAGATCTCATGGTTCAGGAGTTTATGGATTTGCCAGAAATAACGTCTCAAGATAATGAAACAAATGCAGACGTAGACTATGTCGCAATTAATCCATTAATGAAAGGGCTAGGTGTACACCTTAACTTAAAAAACACCCAGCAAGCGAATGATTTTCTTATTGAATTAGGAAAAACGACGCAATTTGCAATTAAAGGTTTATTGGCATTACAACAGCAAGAAAATTTACAAGATAAACAACTGCGACCAATCGAAGATAACCCGCTTCGTTTAAATAATGAATATGACAGTGTTATGCGCTTAATGTTTACGGATGAACGTAGCCCTGTGCATTTATCTGCACCTTCGGCTGTTGCAGAAAGCTTACATAATGTGCAATTACATTATCATGCCAATCAAGAAGCCATTTCCGCTGCATTAGCTACCCTGTTAGATGCATTTTCTCCAGAGCATTTATTAAAACGCTTTTCTCATTATCGCCGTAGTTACGATAACAATTCAAATGACAGTGCTTGGGCTTGGAATATGTATACCAATTATTACAATGAGTTAGCATCTTCCCGCCAACAAGGTTTTGAGAAGCTATTTTACGAGGTTTATATCCACGCTTATGACCGAGCCTTAAGAAAAGGGCTTGATGAGGTGTGATATGCCGATAAAAACACTCATGACTTATCTCTTTCTTATTTTTGCAAGCACTCAACTTAGTGGGTGTAGTGGCCCGTTTGAAGCAATATCAAAAATAGGCAAAGTCATGTGGGATCCTTCAACGCCTGTAGGAGCAGAAAAAGAACAACCTTCCGTCGTTGCATTCACATTATTAGCAGATCCTGAAATCAATCCTAACGATCAAGGAGAGGCAACCCCCGTCCAATTACAAATTGTTTATATGAATGAAGATTCGCTCTTTGCTTCTTTAGATCAAGACCAAATTATTGAAGAAAATTGCGATCTGAAAAAGCTATTAAAAAGAAATTATATCGATCATCAAGATTACACTCTTTTGCCTGATCAATATAAACCACTCGATCTCATTGAGTTGGATAAAAAGAATAAGTATATCGGGATCATCGCTTATTACTCCGATGTCAATATTACTCAATGGAAAAAAATATTAAAAATCAATGGGATTGGTCGCCATTACAATCTACTAGTCCATATCAAAGAAAATGAAATTGAATTTAGAAAAGAAGAGGAACAATAACAGTGTTGACAAAAAATAAAGTGATATGGCATGAAGGGTTATTTATTAAACCTCAACATTTTCAGCAACAGCAACGTTACCAAGATTACATGATTGAAACGCTGATCAAAACCTACCACGCTCATTATTATGGCTTAAGCCAACTGACGCTAAATACGGAATTATTAAGTCTTGGTCGTATTGGTCTTAAAGAAGCCGCCGGCATTATGCCTGATGGCACACTATTTTCTATTCCACAACAAGATAATCTTCCTTCACCTATTGATATTTCACAAATTCATGAAGGCAGTGACAATGTTGTCTATTTAGCATTGCCATTACAAAACAGTACAGTCAGTGAAATCTCTCATTCCCATAATGGCAATCATTTGTTAGCCCGTTATAACGGTGTGTTAACACAAGTACGTGATTTGCATACTGAGAATGGGGATATCAGCCAGCTTAATATTGCGAAGCTCAATCCTATTTTGAAATTAGGAAAAACAGAATTAGATGCTTATGTAATGCTTCCGATTTGCAAAATAAGAGAAATTAGTGCTGATGGGAGTTTAACTCTAGATAAAAACTTCATTCCTACCTGCTTAAACTCAAGAATTTGCCCTATTTTATCGGAATTTTTAGCCGAAGTTGAAGGTGCATTATTTGAACGAGGCCGCCAAATAGCAGAAAGAATTGGCTCTCCCGGTCAGCAAGGAATTGCCGATGTGGCTGAATTTATGATGCTACAGCTACTTAATCGCGCTTATCCTCAATTTTCACATTTATCTAAGCAGACAGTCGTCCACCCAGAGCAACTCTTTAAAGAGCTACTTCAATTTAATGGTGAAATTCAAACCTTTACTAATGGCTCTCGTTTGCCTGATAAATTACCGAGTTATCGACACTATGACTTGGCATCTGGCTTTTTACCTCTGATTAAATCCATTCGACAAGCGCTAAGTGTGGTTCTAACACCAAGAGCGGTACCGATCCCATTACAAAAACAAGAACACGGTATTCAAGTTGCGACAATTCATGATAGGCAACTTCTGCAAACTGCTGAATTTATTATTGCAGTGCGCGCTCAGTTACCTCAAGAGCAACTGCGCCGACAATTCGCACAACAGGCTAAAGTGACTTCAGTGAATCAAATTCGTGATTTAGTCAGTGTTCAGATGCCTGGCGTGGGTTTTATTCCGTTATCCACAGCCCCTCGTCAATTGCCATATCACTCAGGCTATACCTATTTCCGCTTAGATCCTCAAGGCGAATCATGGGCTGATATACAAAAACACGGAAATATTGCATTTCACGTATCAGGACAATTCCCCGAACTTGATATTCAACTTTGGGCAATAAGAAGTGGAACGCAACATGAGTGATCAATCATTAATCCAAGAGATCGCTGAAAAAAAGGTGAGCCATAAATCATATCAATTGCCATTACGTGGTAACAACATTAACCCAATGATTGATACTGCAACGCCATTATTGGGCATGGTGATTAGAATGAAATCAATGTCTGCAACACCACTATCAGACAAACTTTTTCAGCAAGTAGTGACTGACATTCAAGCCATTGAGCAACAACTTCAAACTCACGGTTATGAACCGGGTGCCATTGTTTCATTCCGTTATGTGTTATGCACATTTATTGATGAAACAGCATTAGAGCTGGGTTGGGATCAAGATAATAATTGGGTAAAACAATCCTTACTCGTTCATTTCCACAATGAATCTTGGGGTGGCGAAAAAGTTTTCGTATTAATCGAGCGCTTATTAGGTGAGCCCAAACGCTACCTCGATTTATTAGAGTTTATTTATCTCTGCTTATGCCTTGGCTATCGCGGTCGCTATAAAGTCAGCAATGGCTATGGGGATGACTTTAATAAATTACTTCGCCAACTTCAAAAGCAAATCCAACAACTTAAAGGTGAACCTCAGTCTGTTATTTTATATAAAGAAAATGGAAATAAATCACATCAATACCGTTTAGGACAGCGCTTTGGGGTTCGTTATATCGCCATTGGCTCACTGATCTTCGCCACTATTATTTACACTGTTTATGCTTCTAGATTGAGACATCAAACTCTCAATATTTTGGAACAGCTTAATACACTTCTTAGCTAGGACGCCCTTATGATCCAGATTGATCTCTCAACATTAGTTAATAGACTTCACCCTATTGCTAAACACGCTTTAGAAAATGCGGCTGCGTTTTGTGTAAGTCACCAGCAACTCGAAATTACAGTAGATCAATTATTACAACAACTGCTGGAAACACCACTGACGGATATCCGCACTATCTTTAATAAAGTTGATATCAATCCCACTGAATTAACGGAGCTTTTAAATCTCCACACAGTACAACAACAGAGCGCGACACAAAGTTACCCTAATTTTTCACCACTGTTAGTGGAATGGCTAAAAGATAGCTGGCTACTGGCTTCAGCAGAACTTAGCCATAACGAATTACGTTCAGGTGCTTTATTACTCACTTTATTGCAAATGCCCCATCGTTATCTCTCAAAAGTAGCGGCGGAATTACTATCGCAAATCAATCGAGAACAACTCAAACTCAATTTTAATGAATGGACACTAACATCTGCTGAAGCACCAATAACAGAAGCGAATAAATCATCCAATAGCTATGTTCAATCAGACTCTATGCTTGCACGTTTTACACAAAATATGACACAACAAGCAAAGGATAACCAACTCGATCCTGTTTTATGTCGCGACCATGAAATTGATTTAATGATTGATATTCTCTGTCGTCGTCGGAAAAACAACCCTGTGGTGGTCGGTGAAGCGGGTGTGGGTAAAAGTGCCTTAATTGAAGGATTAGCTTTACGCATTATTGCGGGTGAAATTCCCGAAAAACTCAAAGAATGTGAGTTATTAACACTGGATTTAGGTGCATTACAAGCAGGCGCGGCTGTTAAAGGGGAATTTGAAAAACGCTTTAAAGGCATTATGCAAGAAGTAGCACAATCACCTACTCCTATTATCTTATTTATTGATGAAGCCCATACCTTGATTGGTGCTGGAAATCAGCAAGGTGGCTTAGATATCTCCAATTTGCTAAAACCTGCATTAGCCCGTGGCGAATTAAGTACCATTGCCGCAACCACATGGAGTGAATATAAAAAATACTTTGAAAAAGATGCAGCACTAGCGCGCCGTTTCCAACTTGTTCAAGTCAAAGAGCCCACCGCTGATGAAGCCATTATTATTATGCGTGGATTGCGCTCTATTTATGAAAAAGCACATCACGTCTTTATTGATGATGAAGCGCTTTGTGCATCAGCACAATTAAGTGAACGTTATCTTTCAGGACGCCAACTTCCAGATAAAGCCATTGATGTACTTGATACCGCTTGTGCTCGTGCGGCTATCAATCTTTCAACTCCTCCTAAACAGCTATCAGCATTAAAAACGCAACGTCATCAAACCAAGATGGAATTCGATGTATTAATGCGCGAACAGCAATTAGGTTTAAAAGATCATTCAGGGCGCTTGGCGATATTAGAAAATCAGTCTATTGAGATTGAAACACAAATTGAAATGCTTCAACAGGCGTGGGAAAAGCAGAAAAATATTGTTCGTGAAACTATCGAATTACGGTCAACTTTATTATCAACATTAACTAAATCACTTGAAGAAGAAGCAAACAGTGACGACATTGAAAATAATAAGGCTAAACTGAAATCTCGATTAAATACGCTAAATAAAGAGTTAGATAAATTACATCAACACTCTCTATTAGTCTCTCCCCATGTCGATAAAAAACAAATTGCTGCCGTGATTGCGGAATGGACTGGCGTGCCACTTAATCGCTTATCACAAGATGCATTACAAGTAGTGGCAGAGCTACCAACCTACCTTGAGCAAAGTATTAAAGGCCAATCACTTGCAATCAAACATCTTCATAAGCATTTATTAACCGCTCGTGCCGATTTACGCCGTTCAGGCCGTCCATTGGGGGCATTCTTATTAGCCGGGCCAAGTGGCGTTGGTAAAACAGAAACAGTAATTCAAATTGCTCAGTTGATGTTTGGTGGAACACAATATCTCACCACGATCAACATGTCAGAGTTTCAAGAAAAACATACAGTTTCTCGCCTAATTGGTTCACCACCAGGTTATGTGGGTTATGGTGAAGGTGGAGTATTAACCGAAGCTATTCGCAAAAAACCTTATTCCGTTGTACTACTGGACGAAGTAGAAAAAGCACACCCCGATGTTTTAAATCTGTTTTATCAAGCCTTTGATAAAGGAGAATTAGCCGATGGTGAAGGTCGTGTTATTGACTGTAAAAACGTTGCGTTTTTCCTAACGTCTAATTTAGGTGATCACGCCATTATGGCTAATGCCGATAAACCGGATGAATTGCATGATGTGCTCTATCCAGAATTAACCACCTTCTTTAAACCTGCCCTTTTAGCGCGTATGGAAGTGATCCCATTCTTACCGTTAACGCAAGTTATTCTCAAAGAAATTATTGCTCACAAACTAACACGTTTAACCCAATTACTTACGCAACGTTTTCACGCAGAGATCAAACTGGAAGGGGCCGTTTCCGATGAAATATTACGCCGCGCTTCAAGAGCAGAAAACGGTGCAAGAATTTTAGAATCCATTATTGATGGTGCGTTATTACCACCTCTTTCACTTCTTCTGTTGCAACACAGTGCAAAAAATGAAGATATCAGGACGATACGGTTATCAACACAAGATAACCAATTCATTGCAGAGGTAAATGTAGAACTATGAAGCACAGACTGAAAAATGCGCTCTCTCTCTTAACTTGTTTAGATGTGGACTCACTGACCAGCCAATTTCTTGAGCTGAGTATGCCTCGTAGTCCATTCAGCGCGCTCATTGTTTCAATGATTAATAAATCAGAGAACCGGTTAGAGAGCTGGAGTATTGATCTTAGTGAAAAAGTAGAGAAAAAACATTTGGATGTCGATATTACAGTAGCGGATCACCCGTTGATCCAGCTTCTATCACAACCACAACCTATTCTCTGGAATGATTTAAAACAAGGCAGTTATATAAGCGATCATGCTTTACAGCAATTTATCGCCAAACAACCTGTGCATTGCGGACTGTTTAGTATTCCCTTTGTTGATCTTAATAATAAACCTTATGGGCTAATTATTATGTTAGGGGAAGATCTCGATGAAACAATTTATGAGCAAGGTATTTTTTCTATTTACTGCAATGTATTTCATCATCAATTAAAAAGCATTTTGGCATTTTCTCAATCACAACAGAAAATTGCCGATCTGCAATATTTATTGAAATTACAACAAGAAAAAGAAGAGAAAATAAATAAAACCTTACTTTCATTATCCGTATCAAATTTAACGCCAACACAAATTCCAATTCATTCTTTTGCTGAGGTGAACGATCTTACTTTAGCCACTGAACATTATGAAGCGTCAATTCTGCGTTACCAACAAGAAAACAGTAATGACGATCTCAATTTAATTGCTGAAAACTTAAATATTTCAAAGCGATCGCTTCTATATAAATTAAAAAAATATGGATGTCTTAAATGATTTATTTACGATCCCTTTATTTTATATTTCTCGCTCTATTTTCAATAAGTCACGTTTTTGCACAAGAGCAAGAAAATAAAACCAATCTTACTGAACTAGCTCTCTTTGAGTGTCGTAAAGAGCTATCTCAACTTCTTCGCTTATCTTGCTATGACCAAATTAACGTTGGAAACAAACCCGTTTCTACTGTTGATGTTAGTGCGATGGGTGATATTTGGCGTTTAGCGGTAGAGCATGAAATGAAACGTGAAAATCACACCGCTGGATTTATGGTTACAGCTCACAATAAAGGCACTTATCCCGTTATTATGACTATTCCAGCAATGGGATATCAGCCACCTCGCCCCATCCTTATGTTGAGTTGTATCGACAATATTACCCGTATGCAAATTGCGCTAACAAAAAAACAAGCAACCGGAAATGTCCTGCTAATCACAGATAAAACCCAATTAAGTAGTGAATGGTTTCTTCGAGAAGACGGTTATCTGCTTGAAGCGAGTCGCGGTATACCCGGCATTGATGAAATCAAGCAATTACTCTCTAGCACAAAATTAACCATCAAATTAGCAAATGATGAACAACTAACCTTTAATATTTCAGGCATTAACAAAGAGATAAAACCTCTGCGTTCAGCCTGTCATTGGTGATAATAATGACAACAAAAACACTCAGTGCATGGCGAGAACAGCTTTTAGTGCCTTTAGATGAAGCCAAAGTGAGCAGTCAACTTGATGAAAATAGCCCTGATTGGGAATATATCGAAAGTGAAATGATAAAATTTGGCTCACTAAGCCACAGCACTTTAGATATTGATGATATTCAGCGTCGAGCATTACAACTCTTTGCTACACAAACCAAAGATTTTCGCTTGCTTGTACATTTTTTAAGAACGCTACAACACGCAGGTATTCCCGAAGAGCTTGTGATGGCATCGACAATTACGAGTACTTATATACAACATTATTGGGATACTAGTTATCCAAATAATTCGCGTTTAAAACTCCGTTTAGCACAACAAATTATTAAACGTTTTGAATCAGTCAAAAACATTTTTTGCCAGCAAGCCACACCTGAACAACGCGATGAAATTTTAGGTGAGTTTGCCTATTTAGCACAATTTTGGCATTCCAATCAGCCTAATTTATCTACACAAGTGGATGAATTAAGCCGAGCATATCAACATATAGAAAATACACAAAAATCAGCCCTTGCTGTGACAGAAAGTGTCAAATTAGAAACAGCGAATGAAATAAAAATATCACCAAAAACATCAGCGAACATGATCCCTGCTCCTGTAATACAGCAACCTCATGTTGAAATTAATCAAAGTGATGATCGCCAATGGAAACAGACATTATTAAAAGTTGCAGGCATTCTTTGTGAACAAGCGCAAAATGACGCCGTCGGTTACCGTCTACGCCGATATGCCATTTGGCACACTATTCAAACACTTCCCATCAGCGATAAGCAAGGTAAAACCCCTTTAGCTGCCGTGGCGATTGATAGAGTGACTGATTACAAAGCGCAACTCTCATACCCCTCAATCTCATTACTTAATGATATTGAGCAGAGCTTAACGCTAGCGCCTTATTGGTTAGATGGGCATTTTATGGCGGCTCAAGCAGCACAACGATTAGGACTAATCGATGTTTCATCAGCAATTGCTCAAGAGCTTTCACTGTTTTTAACCAGATTACCTCAGCTTAATCATCTCTATTTCTCTGATATGACGCCTTTTATTTCAGAAGAAACCCACCAATGGCTAGGGAGTTTAGAAAACCAAGCTAACAATAAAGTAAGCTCTTCGTTATCACGACACAATAATGAGCAACAAGAAATTATGGATTGCTTTGAACAAGAAGGTCTTAATGCTGCATTATTAATGATTGATAACGCTATTTCAGTGACGGCCGAACCCCGTCAACGATTTTATCTACAGTTACTTTCTGCTCAGCTTTTTGAAGCGTCAAAAATGAGTTCCATCGCAAATGTTTATTTTAATCAGCTTTATCAGGATGCGCTTCGATATTCATTATCAGAGTGGGAACCCAATTTATTAAATCAATTGGCATCAAAAATGGAACATCAACAGAACTCGTTTTCTCATAGGGAATAATAATGAATTGGTCATTTCTTTCTGGAAAAAAAATAGCAGATTTTATAAAAAAATTTTTCTATTCTGATAAATCAAAAATTAAATCCCTATTTTTACTTTTAATTGCTTTAATTCCTGCGTTGTTTGTTATTTGGATCTGGTGGTGGGGAGCAAACTACGAATTTAAAGGTGATTATCCATTACGTTCACTGAGTGCACGTTGGTTAGCGACTGTTATCACTATTTTAGTGGTTGTCAGTTGGGTTGGAATTGCAACATGGCTTCGAGTTAAAAAACTTGAAGGGCTGAAATTAGAGGTAGAATTAGCCATTGTAGATCCTGTCCGTAATGATATTGAGCACCAAACTCGTTATTTAAATTACTGGAAATCACAATTTATTAAACATCAAAATGGACATACCAATGCGTTTTATCAAAAGCCTTGGTATTTTGTTTTAGGTACTGATGAAAGTGGCAAAAATACCTTATTAAAAAATAGCCTAAATACTTTAGATATTGCACCTATTGAAAATATTATTAGCGAGAAAAAACTGCCTTTACATATAAAAATGCGACTTGCTGATCAAGCAATATTATTAATTCCTGAAGGAAAGTTAATTACACAGCCTAATCTCATTTTAGAAAAACCAAAACTTTATCATCGACTATGGAATGAATTATTAATCTGGGTAAATGAACATCGTGCTCGTCAACCGATGAATGGCATTATTCTTACTATCGATATATTACAACTACTGACAAACGACAAAGAGAAAAATAGCCAATTTATTGCCTCATTGCATATGCGGTTACAAGAAATTCGCATCACATTTAATAGTCAATTACCTATTTATATCGTATTTACAAAACTCGATTTATTACAGGGATTTGATGCGATGTTTCAATCATTAGAAACGAAACAACGTGATGATATTTTGGGTGTGACATTTCAATTAAATAATAAAAATAACTGGGAAAAAGAGCTGAATGCATTTTGGGAACAATGGGTAAGCCAAATGAATAGCGCCCTTCCTGAGATGATGATTAATCGTGTAGATGAAAGCCAACGCACTAAATTATTTAGTTTTATTAGACAAATTCAAGGGTTGAAAACTACCGTAACCAATCTAATTGATGCGTTAGCATCTAGTGATAAACAACAGGATATTAAATTACGCGGTGTGTATCTCACATCTGCAACACAAGTCGGGCAAGTTGATAATATCTTTAGCCAAACTGCATCTGTGCAATATCATTTACCAACAGCACCTTTAGCCACTTGGCCAATTGCTGAAACTCACAGCTATTTTACACAATCACTTTTTCAAGATGTTTTGCTATCAGAGCCCAATCTGGCTGCTGAAAGTCAATTTTGGCTTAAAAAGCATCGCAGAAGAGTCCTATTAGCTTCTGCTATCAGTTTTGTTGGCATTATCGCTTTGTGGAATGGCTGGAGTCACTATTACAGCAAAAACTATCAGTCTGGTGAAAATGTACTCAATGAAGTAAAAGCCTTCCGCACTTCTGATACCACTATTACGACAAATACCGCCGGAAAAGAACAACTTGCCGTATTAAATCCGTTATTAGATGCCACATTAGCTTATGGTAATTATCGTGAGAAAAGTGATCTATTTTCTGATCTTGGGTTATATCAAGGAAAGAATGTAGGTCCATATGTCGAAAATGTTTATCTTCAATTGATAACAGAACATTATTTGCCTTCAATAATGAATTCTTTACTTATTGAGTTAAATAAAGCCAAAGCAGGAAGTGAGGAAAAACTCGAGATATTGCGCATTATGCGCATGCTTGAAGACAAAAGCGGACGCAATAATGAGATTGTTGAAAATTTTATGGCTAATTATTGGAGTCGCCTATTTACGGGTCAGCGTGATATTCAATCTCAATTAATGTCACATTTGCAATACGCATTAAAACATACCGATTGGCAAGCTCAACGCAAGGCAGGTGAAGTAACTGCTATTAATGCTTTTACACCATTTACTCAGCCAATCAATACAGCGCAAAAAGAGTTAAGTCGTTTACCGCTTTATCAACGTGTTTATCAAACATTGCGCCTTAAAGCGAACCAAGTTCTCTCATCGCCATTAAATATACGTCATCAAGTTGGCCCTAGCTTTGACTCTATTTTTACCGCTATTAATGAAGATAAACTTCAAATGCCTCAACTTCTTACACTGTATGGGTTAACAAACTATTTTACTCAACATAATGATGAGCTGGTGGATCTGACCTTTTTAGATGCATGGGTATTAAATTTAAGTACAAACACCCAATACAGTGAAAGTGATAGAAAAGAGATCCAACGCCAAATCACGGAACAATATCTTAATGATTATACAGCTCAATGGCGCGCTGCTATCAGTAACCTTGAAATAAGAGAATTTGAATCACTACAAGATGAAATTAATGCATTAGAACAAATTATTAGTGGTGAACAACCAATACGACGAGCATTACAAGTATTAAAAGATAATACAACATTACCCAAAATAGATAACTCACTGCCCGTTGCTGAGCAAAAAGCCTTAATGAATGAATTAAAATACAGATTACTCATACGGTTAGATAAAGAATTTGCACCTCAAACTGAAATTTTAGTCAGTAATAATGGTGAAAACCTGCAAAATCTTAATCAAAAATTAAATGAATTACATCGCTATTTATTAGGCATTTATAATTCACCAGTACCAGGTAAAGCGGCATTAAAAGCAGTGACCTCTCGTCTTGAAGATAATAATCGCGACATTATCTTTGAATTATCTCAATCAGCTAAAACATTGCCTGAACCAATGAATCGTTGGGTTGGTCAATTAGCGGATCAAGCTTGGAATGTTGTACAAAAAGAAGCAATCCGCTATATGGAAATTGAGTGGAATGAAACCGTCGTTAAGCAATATCATACCTACATTATAGGTCGTTATCCGTTTAACGCAGTGGCTACACAAGATGTACCTTTAAGTGAGTTTGAACGTTTTTTTAAACCGAATGGCACATTAGATAGCTTCTATCAGCAAAACCTACGCCTTTTTGTTGAAAATAACCTGATTGAAAACAGCGATGGCCAATCACTTATTCGTCCGGATGTATTAGAACAATTTGAAATTGCAAATCGAATTAGAAAGACATTCTTTAATGCACAAGGCAATTTAGAAGCGCAATTTGCTATTGAAGCGCTATCGCTGACTGGTAATAAGCGCCGTAGTGTTTTAAATCTTGATGGTCAATTACTTGATTATTCCCACGGAAGAAGCCATACCGTACATATGGTTTGGCCCAATTCAATGCGTTCAAATGTTGAAAGCAAACTCACTTTAGTGCCTATTTCTGGCGATAAATCACCGCGAGCTATTTTATTTAGCGGTCCTTGGGCACAAATGCGACTAATTAATGGTGGCAGACTTACCAACATAAAACCACACTCTTTCGATGTGAAATTCACTCTTGATGGTGGTGATATGACATATCGGATCACAATCGATGAATCTAATAATCCTTTCTTTGGTGGATTATTTACACGCTTCAAATTACCAGAAACCCTTTATTAACTGATTTCCCCTCATATTTATGAGGGGATAGGATCTTTCATGAATACGCCAAAAGAAAAATTTGTGATAAAAATTGCAGGCTCTCCTTTAGATATCCCTGAATTTATCGCATTAAAAGCGGAATTTAATAAACTCAATCATCCTTCTCAGCCTGAGATCAGTTGGACACTTATTGAGTCTCTCTCATTAACGTTATTTAAAACTCACGGTATCGACTTGCAAAGCGGTATATATTACACACTTGCTCGCCTTCATATTAATGGGTTGAATGGTTTTACTGAAGGGTGTGAATTGCTTGCCAATATTGTGGTGAGTCAATGGGATAACCTTTGGCCTTTCCAATCAAATCATCGATGTGATGTATTAAATTGGTTTAATACCAAAGCGGGTACTTTATTACGGCAATTAACCTTTTCTCCTTCTGATTTACGTTTAATTTATCGTTCAGAAAGAGCTCTACAATTAATTATTGATCAAATTGCTTATACAGATTGGCCGAAATTACCAAAGCTAGAAAATTTACTCTGGTTTTTCCAAAATGTAGCAAAAACATTAGAACAAACAACAAAAAGTACAACACAAAAAAGTAACAATGCTACGGTTAAGATCCCCCCTATTGTCTATATCAGCCCATCTGATGAGATAAAGGAAAATAATGCGTCTAAACCTAATCCCATCACCGAAGTTGTTTTATATGACGATCCTCCTATTGAGAAAAAATCAATAAGTGCAAAAAAAGGGTTTCTTATTGGACTATTCACTAGCAGTGTTATTTTTACTGTTATTGGTGTATCGCTATATTTGCCGATGCAAAAAGAGTTATCTGCTATTACATCTCAACCTGAAGGTGCCATTACACAGTGGTTATATCAACCGAATATTAGTTCATACGCAAATAACCTTATTTTAATGGAAAAACAGTCCCCTCTATTTGCCTTAAGAAAATCAGATCATATGCTGGAGGTGGCTAAAAAGCTTTGGCCTAATAATGCTGATCAGTCTTACGCTACACGACAGTGGCAAAATATCCTCACCACGCGATTAGAAAATACACCGATTGACAGTAGTTGGTCTGATACCAATAAATTAATTCAACAACTTTCTGACAGAATTGTTCAGCAAGAACGTAATCGAGGAAGCTTTACTCTTTCTTATTTAAAAACAGCCATTTATGAAATCCAAAAAAGCCATAATAAATCAATTCCTATTGAGAATAAGCTATATGAGTTTTCACAAACAATAAATAAAGAACAGGCTATCTCACCTGCTTTAATTAATAATCTTGATACAGACGTTAATGGATTATTAGCACGATATTATTTCCTTCAAAAAGAAGCTGAAGAGTTAGGGTTAAAGCCTTATTCGTATTAAAAATAAAAATCATGACAGATATTATTAAAGGTTAGATATTAGATTAATATGAGCGAAATTAAATATTTAAAAGAAAAGCAACATCTACAAAAACTGGCTAAAATCTACGCGCAAAAAAAACCACATTTAGCAGAAGTCTTAGAGCCAGATGATCCACAAACAAGCTATTTAATGGAAGGATTTGCTTTTCTTTCTGCTCACTTACAAGAAAAAATTGATGATGCCTTTCCTGAAATTACACTTCCTCTATTACAACGTTTAGGCTCTCAAGCAATCAAAGGGATACCCTCAACATCCATTATTCAAATTAGCTGTGAAAAGGAGATTAATTACAGTTATTTTATTCCTAAAAATAGCAGTGCATTAGGTAATAATAACGAGTGTTTTTCAACTTGTCGTGATTTATATATTGAGCCTTATTCTCTTATTGAGAAAAAAGTGACACACCAACCCAATAAAAGTTGTATTTCTTTAACATTTAAATATCTTGGTAATATCGAGAATATACAATCTTGCTCGCTAAATTTATTTCTTAGCCCAATCAAGAATATTGCAGATACCTTGTTACTTGGGTTAACACAGCATTTTGACTATATTGAATTAAAACATGCTGATCAAAGTTATCATGGTGATAATGCAACTTTTTGTTTTAACTCTCAAATTGGTAAAGATTATCCTATTTTTCCACAATCAGAAAACACACCGAAAGCGCCACAACAATTATTAGAGGGGTTGTATCTTCCTCATGTTCACCACTTTATTAACTTAGATATTCCAATGATTATCAAGCAGTTAAATTGGGAAAAAAGCACTCAACTTACAATTAATATCTATTTAAATAAGCAAATTTCGCTAACGAAAGAACAATGTCAAAACTGTTTTTTACTTAACTGCATTCCTACCGTTGATAAAGAGAAAGATCATACAGTTATCATTGATTTTCAAGAGAATAAATCATCTTATTTACTGCCTATTCCAAATAACCATTATCTTTCAAGTTTATCTGAAATCATGCTTTCCCTTGAACCGCATGAAAAGGAACGTGGTATTTATTGTCATTTTTATTCAATTACAGAGCTAACATCTGCGTCTCGTCTATTACCTCAATATCAAAACTCTCTTTTTTATTCATTAACTATCGATAAAGATATTACAGGAAGAACATTCTATACTGTTCATTTTTATGATAACAAAGGTGAAGGACTTATCTCCCCACCTAGTTTGCATTTTTCTTGTACCTATGTTGGTTTTGAAAAATATAAAGATAACCGTATTGGTATATTAAATGCACATAGTGAGAATATACCTGATAATTTATTACTCACAAATATAACACCATTATCAGAATGCTTTCCTCCTATTGTTGATGATAAGTATTATTGGCATTTATTATCACATTATAGTGCTAATGCGTTTATGTTAATGTCTATCTCAACAATTAAAAATATGCTGAGTGATTATTTAATATATGCAGAGCTAGATAAACAGATCACGAGAAAAATAAAACATTCACTAGAAGGGTGTATTGATTTAAAGAGTTATACTTATGATTATATCTTAAAAGGGAAACCACATCGTTGCTTATCTTTAACCTTAACTATTGATACTAATTATTTTGAAAATGAAGGAGATGCATTTATTTTTGTTTCTCATCTTTATCATTTTTTTCCATTCTGTTTATCAGAGAATATGCTATTAGAAATGAAAATTAAATTTAATGATAATGATAATGTAAAATGGTTTTTATCACCCTCTCCATTAAAAGGCTATAAGTCACTCTTATGATTATAAAGGGCTCCTAATGGAGCTTTTTTTTAAATTTCTTTTTTAGTTTAGAATTACTTAATATATCATAAAAATTTTACATTTTTATCGAATAAGATAAAACAGCTACAATAGCCTTATTACATCAATATCATAAAAAATCATTTTTAAAATCAACTTGGTAAGCTAATTAATTGAGAAGTAAGTTAGACAAATGAATACGATTTTATGATAAAAAATAACCCTTTAAAGGATTTAACTTATTTTTACCTATATCTCTCTTAACGCCCCTCATCAAAAAAGGATCTTCATTTCTGAGCAAACGCTAATTAACTCATATTATTCTTAATTAACACTCTTATTTCGTCATCAACAAACAAAAATACTAATAAATACTAATGTAATTTATCTAATTATTTGATTTAGGTAAAACGGTTTAAATCTTTTAATAAGTAAAAACTGATAGTCACCAGCTATCAATAATCTATTTTTGATCGCTTATATCGATCTTTAAGTATTTTTACTGTAATATCACTTAAAAAGAGGAATTAATATGAATTCAGTTAATATTGTTGTAGCTCAGAGAATTAAACAAAAAAGAAAGCAGTTAAAAATAACAGGTGTTGAGATGGGACGCAGACTTGGTATGAGTCAACAACACTATTCACGCTTGGAAAATGGCCATATAAAAATAACCGTCGATCAGCTAATTACCATTGCCCTAATATTAGGAGTTTCTCCTCAAAGTTTATTGCTTCATTCCGAAATAATGTCCCCCATGATAAAAACATGGTCTGAAACAGTTTTATCATCAAGAGATATTGTTGTATCAAAAGATATTGTTATATCAAGAGATAGGAAGCGTCGTAGCCTAAAATAAAAAATATTAATATTATTATACACTATCTAGCCTAATACTTATTAATATACCTTAGTTAAAAGAAAATCATTTTTTCTTATTTTATCAAATTTATATTATTTTAATAAATCAATCGATTGATTTATTGTTAAAATAAATAACCAGTTGTTAACTTTTTTGAAAATTAATATTTAGATAGAACTCGTGCAATATTGGGTAATATTTTGTTGTCTTCTCTTATCAAATAAATAACTATTCTTCTGATAATCAATCATCAACCTCTTCAAGCTTAATATACTCATTATAATAATAAATAATTTCTAATAAAAAACTCATTTTGCAAGGTTAACGAAATTACCCAGTACAACTAAATATAAATATAAACTTAATAATATTAATCAACTCCATATAAATAAGATTATTTCAACACTTCACTTTATTAAAATATATTCTATAATTTTTTACTTACCTATAAATTATAATCACGAAAATCTTAAATTTAATAAAGTGTAACTACTTGAGTATTCCAATTCATTACCATCGTTTTAAATTCGGGATCATTCTCGATTATTCATATTAGTATCATCATAAAATGTCATATTCAATTTTATTTTTTTACCATAAATTTTAATGTAATATAGCTCTAGTAAAGCTTTTTTAACTTATTTTATTGCTATTTTACTCTTTCTAGTTACTAATCAAGCTAACATAATGAAAATTAAATCATTATTATCACTTACCAATAGGAATATATAATGAAATTTTTATATCTAAAATCATTTTTCTTGTTTTACACATTGTATGCATGTAATGCCTATAGCGATGAAAATCTAAATGCGGGTTATGCAAAATTACTTGCTCTTTCATTGACTAATGATATTAACGCATCAAAACTAAACTCAGATGGACTTAGCTATAATAAATATTCTTTACCTTATGAATTCAAAAATCTTTATGTAACAAAAAATTACTTCTTATCTATGAAGTTAAATGGTAACTATCTTAAAATTAAATCCTCACCAACCAATATTGACCCCCTAGGTAACTTGCGTGCTCAGTGGGATATTTTTAGCCTCTCTGCTGCACCAAAAATCATCTATCCAATAAATGAAAAATTTAGATTAGAGAATGAATTAGAATTTGGTTATTCAAATATGAATAATAAATCTTCATTTCATGGTAATGAAAAAATGAAAGAAATATTGCGTGATGAAGGTTTATTAGATTGGAGTATAAATACATTTCATATAACACCAAAATTTGGGCTGAGAAATACGAATAAATTAAATAATAATGATGAGTTTAATATATATGGCCATGTATCATATATGTTTACAAATAGCGTTGGCAACGAAAAAAAACTAAACGTTAATAATAATACAGGGACATGGTCTATTGGTGGTGAATATATTATGACTGATTTAATTAACTTAAATGGTATGAATTTTAATTTAATCTTATCCAATGACATCGGTGGGTTCTATGGGAAAGACTATAGAGAATTATCTTTTGGTTTTATTAACAATACTTCATTAGCATTAGAAACTCCTATTAAATTTTACGATAACCAAGTAAAAATAAAAGCAGGGATTGGCTATCTATCAAGCGACAATGCTCATGGTATCGCTCTCACATTGGGGATCAGGTAGATCTAAGTTCCAATAGATATGAATAGATATCGGAATACTGTAGATCCTGACTAAGGCTGATTTTATAAGGGCTTTATGGATAATGCTTGTCATTAAAATATTTGAAAATAGTACACTCTATCAAAACGTTTTATTACTCTGATATTTATTTATGAAAATAAGTTATTTTCTTTAATTCTGGAAATTAAAATGGAAAGGAACACCCGAGATCGATCAACCAAAACATTATCGGGCGCCCCTAATTACACAACGATCCTAATGAATAAGATCAAAATGGTTATTTATCAAATAGCGTTTAGTTCACTCTGCGCATTCTTCATCAACTCAAAAACAAAGGGTACCGAATGACGCAAAGAAACATTGTATACATCCAAATGCCCAATATTAGGATATTCATATACCTTTACATCTGTTCCTGCGTCCAATACATCCTTTGCAAACTCTTGTTGCCAACAAGTTAATACGTGAATATCCTCTAAACCAATTCCAATCAATATGGGCTTATCAATAAGAAGCTTTCTATAATTTAGGCTTGAAGATTCTTGTTCTAGCAGTTCTTTAAATTTAGGCTTTAAACTATTAACACCATTAAGTTTATTATCCATAATTAACTGACTTAATGGACTAAGACAAAGCGTTTTCGCTTTTTCAACATAGGGAATAGCTTGTTCTTGGAAGTAATCGCCTACTTTTAAGTCTGGGTTTTTATCAGAGGCAGAAAGATATAAGTACATCGCATAAGGTAGTTTTCTATCACCTTCCTCACGGATATCATCGCTAACAAAATTTTCGAGTAAATTGTCACTAAAGTAAGGTGTTCCTGTCATTACTACACCCAATACATTTAACTCTGGCGCATATTCAGGTTGATAACCTATCGATGCAAATGCTGCGTGAGCACCTTGAGAATGACCGATAAAAATAATGTTATTACTCAATGGAAATACTTTAAGGGCCGCTTTTATACTATCTAAAGAACTCCATGCCGTCGCCCTTTCATCCATATAATGATGCAATCCAGATGAACCTAATCCCGGGTAATCAGGAGCAACTATTGCAAATCCAAGTGATAGCCAAGTATTTAAATATTGAGTGACACGGCTATTTTTAGGCGTCAATGAAGGGGCACAAGTCGGAGCAATCCCTACAGTACCATGGTTCCAAACAATTACGGGCCATCCGTTTTCAGGAGCCTGGCTTTTAGGTATGAAAACAGTACCAGTATCTTCACGGATAATCTCACCATGCACACTATCACAAGAAGTATAAGAAACTTTGTATTGCTCAAAGGCCTCACTTAATCCCAAATCTGGCTCCAGCACTTGCCTATGAGTTATGACTCCCGTCTCATTAGAGAGATTTACATTAACTGTGCTATCCGTAGAGAATAAAGAGGCAGATGATGATGTTTTATTACAGTCATTCATATATATTTCCTTATATTATTGATGAATTTCTAATTCCATTTAATGCCATTAAACTTACAATTAACGTGTTAATTCAAGGTAAGCATTTGCTTTTTCACTTAGCCATTGGCTAAATTCAGATAACAAAAAACCCCGCCGAAGCGAGGTCTTGATAAAATCAAATAGTGGGCTAAATGATAAATAGCCCACTATTTAAAGAGAGTAGTCTAATCTTATTCAAAGCGCAACCACTTCACTGTTTATATAAACAGTTATCTCGTATAGAGATGGTAAGCAAGTATACTCACTTGGCGCGGAACCATTTAACAGAACATGCACGTAAAATTGATGACGTTTTAATAAAAACGACACAAATACGTCTCACGATACAAAAATAGTAAATTTGAAATGAATGTAACCAATTGATTTTAAATGGTACGCCCTACAGGATTCGAACCTGTGACCTACGGCTTAGAAGGCCGTTGCTCTATCCAACTGAGCTAAGGGCGCCTAGAAGAGATTAGACGTCAGCAATCACTGCTGATAACGGGTGTGAATTATACGTTCAACATTCTGAGAGTCAACGATTTTTCAACCCTCTCAAACTATATGGTCAAAATATGGCAAGTATTCGACTGACAGATTGCTCTTGATCTGACAAAATAGAGCGATACCGTAATTGAATAATTTGGATGTATAGATGTCAGCAAGAATTATAGATGGGAAATCGATTGCGCAGACCATCAGAAGCGAAGTGGCAGAAAAAGTAAAACAACGTATTAATGCAGGAAAACGAGCACCTGGCTTAGCTGTTATTTTAGTGGGTGATAACCCAGCATCACAGATTTATGTCGGAAGTAAGCGCCGTGCTTGTGATGAAGTTGGTTTTATATCTCGCTCTTATGATTTACCAGACACTACCAGTGAAGCGGATTTATTAAACCTTATCGACCAGCTTAATGAAGATAACTCCATTGATGGTATTCTCGTCCAACTCCCCTTACCTGCTGGAATTGATAATGTTAAGGTGTTAGAACGCATTCACCCTGATAAAGATGTGGATGGTTTTCATCCCTATAATATCGGTCGTCTATGCCAGCGAGCACCAAAATTACGCCCTTGTACACCTCGTGGTATTGTCACACTGCTAGAGCGTTGCAATATTCCGATGAATGGTTTAAATGCCGTTATCATTGGTGCATCAAATATTGTGGGTCGCCCAATGAGCTTAGAGCTCTTACTCGCAGGCTGTACAACAACCGTTACTCATCGTTTTACTAAAGATTTGCGTTTTCATGTTGAACACGCTGATTTAGTCGTTGTCGCGGTAGGTAAACCTAATTTTATTCCCGGTGAGTGGATTAAACCTGGAGCCATTGTCATTGATGTCGGTATTAACCGTCTTGAAAATGGTAAAGTAGTGGGAGACGTTGAATTTGAAGCTGCATCACAACGTGCAGGTTGGATTTCACCCGTACCTGGAGGTGTCGGCCCAATGACAGTCGCCACACTGATTCAAAATACTTTACAAGCATGTGAAGAATATCACGACCCTGAAATAGGAAATAACTAATCAATGGAAACATTTCAATTAGATGGACACGACTATGTTGAGCTTTGTGATCTATTAAAACTTCAAGGTTGGACTGAAAGTGGAGCGGCAGCTAAAATTGTCATTGCTGAAGGATTAGTTAGCGTTGATGGTGTAGTTGAAACACGTAAACGCTGTAAAATTATGGATGGGAAAGTGGTCACCTTTGGTGAATTCTCAGTTAGTGTCAGCAAATAATCAGCAAATCCATTAATATTAAAAGCGTTACGACTCTAAGTGACGCTTTTTTTCTTTTTACTACTTTTTCTCTTTATTCTTCTTTTTTCCTCTACTTTTCTTTATTTAATCCTGTTTTTTTAAAAAAAGACAATCACAACCAATTGAATTAAAAGAAAATCAATAAATTTAGTTTAGTTTAATTAAATTTAGATCATCATTTTTTGGCTTATCTCTTGATATAATCTCTCACAGATCTTCAGCATATTATACATTTGATCAAGATATAGATAAAAAAAGATAATGTAAGTTATTATTATATATATAGATAACACTTTTAAACTATTACTGTAAAACTTCAGCAACAAACCTTTTTGTTGACATTTTTTACTCATTTATTCATGTTTAAATGCACTAAAACGTGATTTAGATCTAATTTATTTCTACTTTCATTAGGCAAAAGAAGATTGTTTGTACTAAATTACACGTTATAATTTGAAACGATTCAGCCTAATGATACGATTTTAGTTGTTATTTTGTGATATTTAGGTCTTTTTTGCCCTTTATCTAACAGGAGATTTTATGCTCGGCTTACCCATTCAAGGTATCTCTGCCTTTGCTAAACCACAGCAAAAAACGATGCCTGTTCATTTATTGAAGGTAAGGAACTAGCATGAAACGCAGAGTTGCAACCATCACACTTAACCCTGCTTATGATCTTGTTGGCTTAAGTGATCCTATTGAACTTGGTGAAGTTAATCGTGTTAAAACAGCAGGCTTTCATGCTGCCGGTAAAGGTATTAACGTAGCTAAAGTCTTAAAAAGCCTCGGTGTTGATGTCACTGTTGGCGGTTTTTTAGGCAAAGAAAATCAAGATGGGTTTCAAAAAGAGTTTAGTGATTCAGGTATTGCTAACCGTTTTCAAATGGTTGAAGGCCGTACCCGTATCAATGTGAAACTGACCGAACCAAATGGTAAAGTCACCGATTTTAATTTTTCTGGTTTTGAAATTACAAAACAAGATTGGGCTCGTTTCGTTAATGATACCCTAAGTTGGGCGGGTCAATTTGATATGATCTGTGTCAGTGGCAGTGTACCTTCTAGCGTTGATCTTAATGATTTCACCGCATGGATGACACGTTTACGTAGCGAATGTATGTGTTTGATCTTTGACAGTAGCCGAGATGCTTTTGTCGCAGGATTAAAAGCCTCACCTTGGCTTGTTAAACCAAATCATCATGAGTTAGAGATTTGGGCAGGTAGGCCTTTACCTGAACTCTCTGATGTTGTGAAAGCCGCCCAAGCATTACGTCAACAAGGTATTGCTCACGTTGTAATTTCATTAGGTGAGCAAGGTGCAATGTGGGTAAATGCATCTGGCGCATGGATGGCAACTCCCCCGAAATGCGATGTTGTTAGTACTGTAGGTGCTGGCGACTCAATGGTTGGTGGCCTAATTTATGGACTAATGATGAGGCAAACCAGCGAGCATACTTTACGCCTTGCAACTGCCGTTTCCGCACTTGCCGTAAGTCAGACCAATGTTGGTATTCGTGATCGAGAACAATTGGCAAAAATGATGGCAGAAGTAGAATTAACCCCTCTAAAATTATAAGTAATAATACCAGTGGTATATCGAATAATATTAAGTAGAATTACCACTATTCCAATTAAATATATTAACGTCATATTTATAAAAACTCCAAAATAGAATCTCTTAAATTGATTAATAATTATTTATTATTAAATCAAACTTTATTTTTTCCAGTTATTCGATAAACTTCACTTTATTAAAAGCTAATAACGATATTCTAAAGCCAATAAAAACTTATTTTGTTTTTAGGAGAAATTATGGAAAGGCCCATAGTACTTTTATGGATCCAAATTATTTCAGTATTATTTTTAGGTGTAAGTTTATTTATATTGGTTGCAGGAGCTCCAATTTATTTATTAGCCATGGCAATGGGGGGTGGCAAAACAATGCTAGTAGGCTTATTCATCATGCTATGCTTAATTATAACAATGATAATTCAAGTTACAGCATGGATAAAACTTGCAAGAAACAGTAAAAATGCTTACTCATTTTTAAAAATTTCATGGGTATGTTTATCTATTTCTTTATTTTTTATACTTAGCATTTCTATGTCATTAACGAATATATCTGAAATTGGTTTTATAACTTTTTCTATTATAGTTATCTTAACTCATAGACTCTTCTTTTCTGAGCATGTCATAAATTATTTTAAAAATAAACAAGAAGATAATGAAAGAGAAACCAGTATTATTAGCCAATAAATTAAATATTAAATAATAAATAGCAAAAAATATCGGATAATAAATATCCGATATTTTTATAAAAACACGTATTTAGTGTAACAACTCGTTAATTATATTAATTATTACGACGCCAAGTTGTTCCTTGAGGACCATCTTCTAAGACAATCCCCATCGCAGTTAACGCATCACGCGCAATATCGGCAGCAGCCCAATCTTTATTTTTACGTGCATTATTACGTTGTTGAATTAAAGCTTCAATTTTTTCAACCTCACCAGCATCGTCTGCTTTAGCACGACTTTGTAAAAAGGCTTCCGGATCTTGCTCTAACAGACCTAATACTTTAGCTAATTTGCGTAACATGGCAGCTAAACCATTAGCTTTATTCATATCCTCGCTTTTTAAGCGATTTACTTCTCGCGCTAAATCAAATAATACTGAATACGCTTCTGGTGTATTGAAGTCATCATTCATAGCCTCAATAAACTGTGCTTCAAACGTTTCTCCCCCTACAGGTTGTGCATTTGCATCAGTACCACGTAATGAAGTATAGAGGCGCTCTAATGCCGTACGTGCCTGCTTTAAGTTCTCTTCAGTATAGTTAAGTTGGCTACGATAATGGCCCGATAATAAGAAATAACGCACCGTCTCAGCATCGTAATAAGCTAATACATCACGAATGGTGAAAAAGTTATTAAGTGACTTAGACATTTTTTCTTTGTCTACCATCACCATACCGGAATGCATCCAGTAATTAACGTAAGGGCCATCATGAGCACAAGTTGATTGTGCTATTTCATTCTCATGATGAGGGAACATTAAGTCTGAGCCACCACCATGAATATCAAAATGATGTCCTAGCTCTTTACCATTCATTGCAGAACATTCGATATGCCAACCAGGACGACCATCTCCCCATGGAGATTTCCAGCTTGGCTCACCCGGTTTGGACATTTTCCATAACACGAAATCCATTGGATTACGTTTCACGTTCGCCACCTCAACACGAGCACCAGCTTGCAATTGCTCTAAATCTTGGCGAGAAAGTAGGCCATAATCAGGATCCGTATCAATCGCAAACATAACGTCACCGTTTTCAGCAACATAAGCATGCCCACGTTTGATTAACGTTTCAGTTAATTCAATAATTTCAGCAATATGATGTGTTGCACGAGGCTCTGAATCAGGGTGGGCAATATTTAATGCATCAAAATCTTTGTGCATTTCAGCAAGCATACGAGTCGTTAATTGCTCACACGTTTCATTGTTCTCAATCGCCCGCTTGATGATTTTATCATCCACATCCGTCACATTACGAACATAATTAACGTCATAGCCTAAATAACGCAGATAACGGGTTATGGCATCAAACGCCACAAATGTACGTCCATGACCAATATGACACAGGTCATAAATAGTGATGCCACACACGTACATACCTATTTTCCCTGCATGGATAGGTTTAAATTCTTCTTTTTGGCGAGTGAGAGTATTAAAAATCTTTAGCATCAGTGGACGTTCCCGTTTTCAACTGTACGTGTTTATTACGTTTTTATATAAAAGAAAATAACAACTACTATAGCACGATATTTATTAGGATATTGGATCTTGAAGGCAAAGCAAACTCAAGATTAGCGCCTTTATATTACTCTGCTTAATATTTATTTTCACTGTTCAATCGTTGATAGTGAACAATCAAACTTCTGTTATTTCGCTAAATTTTGGCTAAAAGTGTTTCTCTCTCATTTTATACGTCTGTTTAGCTAGAAAAATCATCTGAAAAAAAGATGAATACTGACTAAATAAGGCAACTGTGATATAAAAAACGGGACTATTGTTTATGCCCCAATCTGGGTAAAGCTAAAATTATATTAGGATCTGAATATGGTTACTTTTCATACCAATTACGGCGATATCGTGATTAATACATTTGCAGACAAAGCGCCTGCAACCGTAGAAAATTTTTTAGACTACTGTAAAGAAGGATTCTACGATAACACTATCTTCCACCGTGTCATTAACGGTTTTATGATCCAAGGTGGTGGTTTTGAACCCGGTATGAACCAAAAAGCAACCAAAGCACCTGTTAGAAACGAAGCAAACAATGGACTTGCTAATAACCGTGGTACATTGGCGATGGCTCGTACTAACGATCCACATTCTGCAACGGCTCAATTCTTTATCAACGTTGCAGATAATGATTTCTTAAACTTCCGTGCTGAAAATGCAAATGGTTGGGGATATTGTGTCTTCGCTGAAGTTGTTGAAGGAATGGACGTTGTCGACAAAATTAAAGCGGTTTCTACAGGTCGTAGCGGTTTCCACCAAGATGTTCCTCGTGAAGATATCATCATTAAAAGTGTAACGGTTAGCGAATAAGCCTCACTCTTTATGTGTACGCTTTTTATTGCAGACTTACATTTAAGTGAACATGAACCGGCAATCACTGCCGGTTTTCTTCGCTTTTTAAAGGAACAAGCGATTCAGGCCAAAGCGCTTTATATCCTAGGTGATTTTTTTGATTTTTGGATAGGTGATGATGACCCCAATCCTTTACATCAACAAATTGCTCAAGCACTAATGACACTAAAAAATGCGGGTATTCCTGTTTATTTTATTCATGGCAATCGTGATTTTTTAATTGGCACTCGTTTTGCAAAAGAGAGTGGGATCATTCTACTTCCCCAAGAAAAAGTACTCAAAATTTATCAACATCACATCTTAATTTTGCACGGTGATACACTTTGTACAGATGATGATGCTTATCAACGTTATCGTAAAAAAGTACATAATAAATTTATCCAGCGTCTCTTCTTATTGTTACCTCTATTTGTTCGACTGCGTATTGCCGATAAAATGCGTTCGCGTAGTCAACACGAAAACCAATATAAATCTGATGCAATTATGGATGTTAACCCACAAGCGGTGATTGATACCTTTAAACATTTCAATACACAATGGATGATCCACGGACATACACACCGCCCCGCTGTTCATACTGTCCATATTGAAGGTAAAACATACTATCGTGGTGTACTGGGTGCTTGGCATACAGAAGGTTCAATGTTTAAAGTAACCGCTAAAAAAATAGAACTGATTCATTTTCCCTTTTAAGCTCTTTCACTTATTTTTCTCTATAAAGAGCCTTTTTTTCTTTACGCAAACGTTTTCCTTGACGTATTAGCATGATACTATCATTCTCAGTTTATTAGGCTATATCCGTTTATGCTTACAGGAGCAGTTAAGTAATGTCTTCTCACGTTGGTCTAAATACCACTTACCCTCGTATCGCCATTGTAATGGGTTCCAAAAGTGACTGGGCAACCATGTCTCATGCCGCAGATGTATTAGATACACTACAAATTCCTTACCATGTTGAGATTGTCTCTGCACACCGAACCCCTGATAAGTTATTTAGTTTTGCTGAAAAAGCAAAAAGTAATGGCTTTGATGTCATTATTGCTGGTGCAGGAGGAGCTGCCCATTTACCAGGAATGCTTGCAGCTAAAACGTTAGTACCCGTATTTGGTGTTCCTGTTCAAAGTGCGACATTAAGCGGTGTTGATAGCCTCTATTCAATCGTACAAATGCCAAAAGGTATCCCTGTAGGAACCTTAGCGATTGGTAAAGCAGGGGCTGCCAATGCGGCTTTATTAGCGGCTCAAGTTTTAGCGTTACATTCTCCTGCTATTTTAGATGCATTGACTGCATGGCGCACAGCACAAACCGACAATGTATTAAATAACCCAGATCCAAGAGAGGCACTATGAAACCGGTTTGTGTCCTCGGAAATGGTCAATTAGGCAGAATGCTAAGACAAGCAGGTGAACCTTTAGGCATTGCTGTTTACCCCATAGGCTTAGATGCAGAACCAGAAGCCGTTCCCTATCAAAAAAGTATAATCACGGCTGAAATTGAACGCTGGCCTGAAACTGCACTCACCAAAGAGTTAGAGCGTCATACTAACTTTGTAAACCGTGATATCTTCCCTTTGCTTGCCGATAGGTTACCTCAAAAACAACTTCTTGATGAACTAGGTTTAGCCACCGCACCTTGGCAACCCTTAACATCTCCCACACAGTGGCCTGATATTTTTGCTCAATTGGGTGATTTTATTATTGTGAAACGTCGTGTTGGTGGTTATGACGGTCGCGGGCAATGGCGAATTCACCCCGGTGAGGAGCAACAGTTACCCACTGAAATTTATGGTGAATGTATCGTTGAACAAGGTATTCCTTTTTCTGGTGAAGTATCATTAGTAGGAGCCAGAGATAAAAAAGGCCATTGTGTATTTTATCCTTTAACACATAACCTTCATCAAGATGGCATTTTGCGTATGAGTGTTGCATTACCAACGCCCCCCCCAGAATTACAACAATCCGCAGAAAAAATGCTGACATCTATCCTTGATAAACTCAATTATGTGGGTGTGATGGCGATGGAGTGTTTTATTGTCGGTGATAAATTACTTATCAACGAATTAGCTCCCCGAGTCCATAACAGTGGTCACTGGACACAAAACGGCGCCTCAATTAGCCAATTTGAGTTACATTTACGTGCAATCTTAAATTTACCAATGCCAACACCCGAAGTGTGCCAACCAGCAGTGATGATTAATTTGATTGGTACGAATATAAATCCGCAATGGCTTTCATTACCCTTAGTACATCTACATTGGTATGAAAAAGAAGTTCGGCCTGTGCGTAAAGTGGGTCATCTCAATCTTGTTCATCGTAATAACCAACCACTGAAAGACACACTCAAATCCTTAAGTCCAATGCTTGATGATGCCTATCAGTATCCTATCGAATGGGCTTTAGGAAAATTAAGCTAGCAGTCCGACTCATAAAGTTAGAGAATAATAGCCTTTAAACGAACAGACCTTAATTAAAGAGGTCTGTTATTCGCTATTTTCTCCTGATTATTCAGGTTACTGCACCCGTTTGATGGAGTCAGGATGCAAGCCACGCAACAGAATTTTGGACCTATTTATCAGTGGAGTATGCTGATATTACTGGGTTTTGTCTATTTTTTAGCTACCGCAACCACATTTACATCTCTGGGTGTTGTGCTTCCTAGCATGATAAGCGAGCTGAAGTGGAATTGGACACAAGCGGGCCTTGGTTTTACGTTATTAGGATTAACCTGTGGTCTCGCTAGTTTTTTACCCACCTTACTTATTCGTAAATTAAGTGTTCGATTTACTCTTCTTATTGGACTGATAATTTTCGTCAGCGGTTTTTATTTTCTTTATGAAACCTACACCATAGCACAATATTTCCTTGGTACTGCATTATTAGGTATTGGTTTTACTTTGCTTGCAACAGTCCCCGGAACTTACGTTATTTCTCGTTTATTTGAAAAGCAATCTTTTGCCTTCGGTGTTTATTTTACGATTGGTGGATTAGGCGGTGTAGCGGGGCCTTGGATCTACTTTTTAGCCACGCATTTATGGCATACATGGCGTATGCATTGGCTTATTTCAGCGATCACGCTTACCGTTGTTACTCTTTTCACTATTCTCGTTTTACGAGAAGGAAGCAAAGAGCAAGAGCACGCCAAAAGGATCAGCCAGCGCCAAAGTACAAAACGTATCTATCAAACCAAAGAAATTTGGACGGCACGTCATGCTTTAAGAACGTGGCAATTTTATGTTATCGCGGCAACTTACACAGCTTTTTTATGGTGTGGTATTACCGTTAATAGTTTTGCCGTTGCTCATATTATTGAAAATGGCTTTGGCGAAACCATTGCAGCAACCTTATTAAGTAGCATGGCATTTATCAACGCCTTCTCACGCTTAGCGGGGGGGGCGATTGGTGAATGGTTAGAGCCTAAAAAATTACTTATCGCTAGTTTAAGTATTATCATTATCGGGTTATTAGCACTCAGTATGGCGAACTCCTGGATTTACCTGATCCTATTTACGGTTTGTGTCGGTATCGGCTATGGCATGACATTTTTAGCATCAAGTATATTGCTGGCTAACTACTTTGGCCGCTCACCTTATCTTGAGCTATTTTCAGTGATGAATTTAATCTCAACTCTTGCTTGCTTAGCGCCGTTCTTTGCGGGTGCAATAAAAGATATCTCAGGAAGTTTCACTCCTGCATTCTTAATTTTAACCGTACCTGTACTATTGATCCTAGCAGTAACACTCTTTATGAAACCACCGACTTACCCTAAATTTCAGCATGCAAATGAACAGGAAAAGTAACGATTAAAATAAGTAAGATAACGTGTTTCATATTATAAAAAACGCATTTTCTAAGGAGATGTTAAGCTGATGAATGATGCATTAATAATAAAATACTCAATAGGTGTCGGCATTGCTTTAGCCTGCTTTGTTGGTTTTGTTGCCGTCTCTCTTTTTCATGATAAAAAGAAAAAACGTCGTAGAAATATTATTATTCATATTAGCCAAGCCATCTTCCTTTGTAGTTTAGTGATTATCTTAAGCCAATATTGTGAAATGGCCGTTGTTGATTTTAATCTCCACTTTATCTCTTTTAGGATGATTAATTTCTTAACTTATATCGGCATTGCCTTAATTTTAATGCAAAAATTTTTCTTACTTATTAATCAATTAGAGCAATCACAAATCAGAAAAGGTAGCGATCCTACTTCTGCTCGTATTATTTCTCGTATATTTAAAATTACCCTTTTTGTCATCATCATCTTATTGTTTGGTGAACATTTTGGTATGAGTTTATCTGGCTTAATGACTTTTGGCGGATTAGGCGGTATTGCCATTGGTATGGCGAGTAAAGATGTACTCAGTAACCTTTTTTCGGGTGTTATGCTCTATTTCGACCGTCCTTTTAATATTGGTGACTGGGTACGTTCGCCTGATCGTAATATTGAAGGTACAGTAGTAGAGATTGGTTGGCGTATTACTAAAATTATTACCTTCGATCACCGGCCACTTTATATTCCCAATTCAATTTTCTCCTCCATTAGCGTAGAAAATCCGGGGAGAATGACGAACCGGCGCATTGAAACTGAACTTGGTTTACGTTACGAAGATTCAGATAAAATTGGTGTTATCGTTGAAGATATTCGCACTATGCTCATGCAAAATGAAAAAATCGATACACAACAAACCTTGTTAGTCTATTTTAATCAATTTGCAGACTCTTCACTCAATATTATGGTGTATTGTTTCACCAAAACAACCGTCTGGGCACAGTGGCTAGAAGCTCAGCAAGAAGTCTATTTGAAGATAATTGAGATTGTGCATAAACATGGTGCCGATTTTGCATTTCCATCTCAAACTGTTTATATCGAAAAACCCACTCCTATTACCCAATAATAAAACAATGGATAAGTTTATTTTTCTATAGACTTATCCATTAACTTATTTATCAGACTGGTAATTTATGCAGATACCATGCATAAAAAACTCCTTTTACTCTTTAATTTATTTCAATCATATTCACAACCAAGTATATTGTTCGCCAATTCTCCTATTGATTAAACACGAGTGTAATGAAAAAAATGAAGTTGGCGTGTCGCCCCTCGCTTTCACACTATTTTTATTGTGAACGTCCGATTGTTGATATTGTTGATGCAAATTTAACGCAAGTGTCAGCAGTAGTATTGTCATTGTCAGATATTGAGTCTGGCGAACTATATCGCATTCATCAAACAGGCTTTCAACTCCCCGTATTTATTGCAGTTAATCTTAATGATACAGTCGGTGCTGAATTACTTAATCAAGTTTCAGGGATTTTGATCACTGATAAAAGCGCGCATCAAAAAAATAGTACGTTGATTAATGAAGCTGCACAGCAATATGAAAAGAGTCTGACAACACCATTTTTTTCACGCTTAGTGAATTATGTTGCCGAAAAGAACGTTGCTTTTGATTGTCCCGGTCATCAAGGCGGAGAGTTTTTCCGTCGTCATCCCGCAGGGGAACAGTTTTATCAATATTTTGGTGAGAATCTATTTCGCTCTGATCTCTGTAATGCTGATGTGGAAATGGGTGATTTACTTATCCACGAGGGTGCACCTTATGATGCTCAAGCATTCGCCGCGCAAGTGTTTAATGCTGATAAAACCTATTTTGTCTTAAATGGAACGTCTTCTTCAAATAAAGTCGCATTAAATGCCTTATTGGCACCAAATGATTTAGTGTTATTTGATAGAAATAACCATAAATCCAATCATCATGGTGCACTAATTCAAGCGGGTGCAACGCCTGTTTATTTAGAAACAGCTCGCAATCCCTTTGGTTTTATCGGTGGCATTGATGCACATTGCTTTGAAGAGAGCTATTTACGCCAACAAATTGCAGAGATTACGCCTGAACGCCAATTCGATAAGCGCCCTTTTCGTTTGGCCGTTATTCAACTAGGCACTTATGATGGTACGATTTACAATGCAAGACAAGTTGTTGATAAAATTGGTCATCTTTGTGATTATATTTTATTTGATTCCGCTTGGGTCGGTTATGAACAGTTTATTCCAATGATGAAACAGTGTTCGCCTTTGTTGCTGACACTCAATGAAAACGATCCTGGTATTCTCGTCACTCAATCTGTTCATAAGCAACTAGCCGGCTTTTCACAAACCTCCCAGATCCATAAAAAAGATGCGCATATCAAAGGGCAATCTCGATATGTTAATCATAAACGTATGAATAATGCCTTTATGATGCATGCATCCACCAGCCCTTTTTACCCTCTTTTTGCGGCTCTTGATGTCAATGCAAAAATGCATTCGGATAAAAGTGGTGAAGCAATGTGGATAAATTGTGTTAAGCAAGGCATCGAGGCTCGTAAATCCTTACTAAGACAGTGCCAGTTTATTAAGCCATTTATTCCTGAAGTTGTTGATGGCATTGCTTGGCAAGATCACGACACAGATGAAATCGCTCACGATCAACGCTTTTTCAATTTTATTCCTAATGATAATTGGCACGCTTTTGAAGGTTATGCCACCAATCAATACTTTGTTGATCCTTGCAAATTAATGCTCACAACACCGGGCATTGATCCTCATACAGGAGAATATGAAGCCTTTGGTGTACCCGCTTCTATTTTGGCAAATTATTTGCGGGAACATGGCGTTATCCCTGAAAAAAGTGACTTAAATTCTATTTTATTTTTGCTCACCCCCGCAGAGCATAGTGAAAAATTTGAACGTTTAATTTCATTAATTGTGAGATTTGAACAATTGTTAATTGATGACGCCCCATTAGCACGGGTATTACCTTCGATTTGTCGTCGTTATCAATCTCGTTATCAGGGTTATACATTACGTCAACTCTGTCAGGAAATGCATGATATTTGTGTCAAATACAATATCAAGCTATTACAAAAACAGATGTTTAGGAAAAAACATTTCCCTAAGCGAGTCTTAAGCCCGCAACAGGCTAATATTGAGTTTGTTCGTGGTAACCTTGATTTGTTACCTTTAAATAAATTAGAAGGACGAATTGCCGCAGAAGGAGCATTACCATATCCACCTGGTGTTTTATGTGCTGTACCAGGTGAAATTTGGAGCGGTGCTGTTTTACGTTATTTTCAGGCGCTTGAAGTCACAATTAATCAGCTACCCGGCTTTTCAACTGAACTTCAAGGGGTTTATATTTATGATGAAGATGATGGCAGTAAGCGAATTTATGCTTATGTTATAAAAGAATAATTGCCTTATCTTTTCTCATAAAAAAATGCTGATGTCATCAAACATCAGCATTTTATTTAACTCTATTTATAGATCTTGTTTATTGCAACTACTCACCTTGGATTCGACGATATTGCCCTTTATCTTGCAACAGCCTTACACCTAAAATACTGCCACACAGCGACAATAGAAGTGCAGCAATAATAGGTACAGTAAGCCACATTCCCCATTGAGGATGCCAAGAAAAATTAAATACAAATTTTTGCAATAAACCTAATGCCACCTCAGCACCAATCGCTGCAGCTAATCCGGCCATTAAGCCTAATAATGCAAATTCAGCCCAAAGAGTCCGTCTTAGTAATGATTTACCTGCACCTAATGTGCGATATACCACCAGCTCAATGCGTCGTTGTGTCATCCCTACCTGAATTTGAGCAACTAACAACAACATACCGCAGATCATCACCAATCCAACCATAATCTCCAATGCACGACTAACTTGCTGTAAGATTTGCTGAACTTGCTGAATGAGTGCGCCTGTATCTAACACACTGACAGTTGGAAATTGTCGATTAAGTGCCGTAATTAATGCACCATCACCATTATAATAAAAGCTACTCATCCATTTTTCTGGTTGATTACTTAACCCTTCTTCAGAGAAAATAAAGAAGAAATTAGGGCGCATATTTTCCCAATCAACATGACGAATACTAGTGACAATGGACTTAAATTCACGAGTATCGCCGACAAAAGTTAATTCATCGCCCAGCTTAATCTCAAGTTGTTCAGCAACACCTTGATCGAGAGAAACCCCATTCCCCACAGGAGGCCATGTTCCTTCAACAATCACATTATCTTTTGGCAATTCACTATGCCATGTTAAGTTAAGCTCTCGACGAACGGTGTTATTACCTGCATCACGTTTATCTGCCCACTCTTTGGCATTATTCTCATTAATCTGTGTTAAACGCGCCAATACCACAGGAAATGCATCCGTTGGTTCAACGTTATACTTTGCCAATAAGGTATTAATTTCTTGAACTTGAGGCGCTGACATATTGATTAGAAAATAATTAGGGCTATCTTCTGGTAACTGTTTTTGCCATTTGTCTAGCAAATCACCTTGAATAAGGACTAAAAGTGTTAATAACATAAATGAGAGCGCGAAAGCCGCAAGCTGGGTCATCGTTTGAAATGGTTGTCGTAATAAACGAGTCACCGCTAAACGAGCACTGAGTTGACGGAATTTAAACTGTTTTAATACCCACAATCCAAGCCAACCAATGACCCCAAGTAAAAAGGCGATGACAACAACACCGAATAAAATTGACCACAATAAAACACCCGTTCCAGCAAAAAGCGTTAAAGTACCGACAATAATTAACGCCACAAGTGGTAAATAATAACGTAGTGGCCAGACTGGAGCCGTAGTATCACTTCTTAATACACGAGAAGGCTGAGTTGCCATTAATTGGTAGTAAGGCCTTAATCCTGTGAGTAAGGCAATTAACAATAAAGAGCCCACCGACCAAAACCATGGTAAAAAGCTTGCTTCAGGCAAACGTTTAGGTAAAACCGGGGCTAAAATTTGTAGTAGGACAGCTTCAAAAAGAAGTCCCGTCAATGAACCAACAATAATGGCACCAACGAGAATGACGCCCCATTGTCCTACTATCCATTTTCGCAATGCGCGTTTATCTGCACCTAAGGTTTTTAGTACCGCAATTAAGGTATGACGACTACGACAATAGTGCGCCATGGAAACGGCAACTGCGGATATCGCAAGTAATAATGTTAACAGCGCAGAAAGTAAAAGAAAGTTTTTTGCTCTTTCCATCGATTGTGAAAGTGCACCACTCTCTTGTTTTAAGCTATTCCAACGCTGATCGGGCTTTAATAGGGGATCAAAGCGTTGCTTATAGCTATCAATCGCTGGTTCATCACCCGCTAACATATAGCGATACGTTAGACGGCTACCGGGTTGTACTGCCCCTGTTGATTCAACATCGTCAAGATTAATTAAAATACGAGGCGCTATTTGGAAAGGGTTAAATCCACTGTCAGGCTCTTGAATTAATACACCACTGATTGTAAATGTAGCATCACCTACATCAATATTATCACCAACTTTTATATCCAGTAGTTCCAATAATCTGGCATCAACAAGCGCAGCTCCTTTTTCTGGTTTTAAGCCTGCGGGTTCTGTTTCTAGTTCACCATAAAGAGGATATAAATGATCAGCGGCCTTGACTAAAGCAAGCTGAGGCGTATCCCCTTCTGGCGCATAAGACATCGTCGTAAATTGCATTTGGCGACTGAGGGTTAACCCCTTTTTTTTCGCCTCAGCAAGCCAGTCTTCATCAACGGGATAAGATGCTCGTAACACTAGATCGCCCGCAATTAAATCTCGACTTTGAGCATAAATACTTTTATCAATGCGATCGCCAATACGCCCCAAAGCAAGCACACAAGCAACTGCCAGCGCCAAAGAAAGCCAAACAATTAATAGTGCAGGAGAACGCCATTCACGCCAAAACCAACGCCAAATCATGACTCCTCCTTAAGTTGTCCGTCGACTAATCGTAATCGTCTTTGACAACGAGCTGCCAGCTCATTGTCATGAGTCACTAAAATCAATGTTGTTGAATAATCTCGGTTAAGAGAGAACAACAAGTCAGCAATTTTATCACCTGTTTTACGGTCAAGGTTCCCTGTTGGCTCATCCGCAAACAGAATGGCGGGTTGAGTGCAAAATGCTCTTGCTAATGCAACGCGCTGTTGCTCACCGCCAGAAAGCTGTGCTGGCATATGGTATAAACGTTCACCTAATCCTAACAGCTTAAGTAAATCAACTGCACGCGCATGACTGTGCTTTTCTGACTCACCTTTTAATAATGCGGGCAACTGCACATTTTCGAGTGCATTCAATGTTGGGATCAACATAAATGATTGAAAAACAAACCCAACATGTTGAGCACGCAATTTGGCTCGCTCTTCTTCATTCATTTTTGTGAGATCTTCACCCATCAAATGTACACTGCCAGAGGTGCCATCATCTAATCCAGCAATGATCCCTAACAGGGTCGATTTACCCGATCCTGACTCACCAATTAACGCAATTGTTTGTGCAGGCTCGACAACTAACTCAACACCCTGCAATATAGAGATCTGACTATCACCTTGTCCTACTTGTTTGGTTAACTGATGAACTTCAAGAACCTTTTCCGTCGACATACATTTTTCCTTATCGTTATGATGATGTTTAGCTTTAAGGCAATTGCTGCTGATACCTTTTTGATCTTTGGTGACAGCTTGAGTGCAGGATACCGTCTTCCGATTGAAAGCGCATGGCCACAACGTCTTGCTGATAAATGGAAAACAACCCACCCTGAAATTAATGTTGTTAATGCAAGCATTAGTGGTGAAACTGCCTTTCAGGGACAAAATAGGCTTCCTGATTTATTAAAACAGCATCAACCACGCTGGGTTTTAATTGAATTAGGTGCAAATGATGGTTTACAGGGATACCCTGTTGCACAAACAAAAGAGGCATTACAAAACATCATTACACTAGTGAAAGATGCCGGTGCAACGCCACTTTTTATGCAAATAATGATTTCACCTAATTACGGTAAACGTTATACACAATCGTTTTCAGCGATCTATCCAAAACTCGCTGAAGATAATGCGCTTCCTCTGCTTCCTTTTTATATGGAGCAAATCGCTGATAAGCCTGAGTGGATGCAAAATGACAGCATACACCCCAATGAAGATGCTCAGCCTTTTATTGCTCAATGGATGGATAAAACATTATCCCCTTACTTAACACGTTAGGCTATTCTGACAGTAGTTAACGTAGATTAAACGAGATTAATTGTAAAATTATGCAAAAAACGGTATTGATTACAGGAAGTTCTAGTGGGATCGGGCTTTGTGCAGCTAAAACACTCAAGCAAAGAGGCTATCGAGTCCTTGCTGCTTGCCGTAAAGATGACGACCTTAAACGCATGGAAACACTAGGATTCGAGCCTATTTATCTTGATCTTGATGATGCTCAAAGTGTTGAAAAAGCGGCATTAGAGGTTATTCACCTAACAAATAGTCGTTTATATGGGTTATTTAATAATGGTGGATTTGGTGTATACGGCCCGCTAGAGGCCATTAGTCGCCAACAAATGGAAAAACAGTTTTCCACAAACTTTTTTGGTTTGCATCAATTAACAACTTTACTGTTACCGGCTATGTTGCCTCATGGTGAAGGAAGAATAATTCAAACTAGTTCAGTGATGGGGATAATTTCAACGCCAGGCAGAGGTGCTTATGCTGCCAGTAAATATGCCGTAGAGGCGTGGTCCGATGCCTTAAGAATGGAATTAGTGCATACCGGTGTTAAAGTCAGTTTAATTGAGCCGGGCCCGATACGAACTTGCTTTACAGAAAATGTGGCACAAGCGGAAAAAGATAAACCCGTAAAAAATCCGGGGATTGCGAGTCGTTTCACATTAACACCCGAAGATGTAGTGAAAAAGCTTATCCATGCTTTAGAAAGTCCAAAACCTAAGATACGTTATCCGATAACGCTATTAACTTATGCTGTCAAAATATTAAAACGTTTTCTACCTGATGCCTTGATGGATGCAATTTTAGGTCGCCAAAATGGCAAGGCTTGATTTTTCGGGTTTCACCCTTACTTATTAATAAATAAGCTTTATAAATCGCATCTATATTTAAAACTCTAAAAAAGGGACAAGTTAATGTTAGCAACTGCACACATTGTTGATGTAAATGAATCAAATATTCAACAAGTTATAGAACAGTCCATGACTAAGCCAGTCATGATGTATTTCTATTCAGAACATAGCCCGCATTGTGCAGAGCTTGGTGCAACATTGAATAAACTAGCAGCCGAATTTGCCGATCAATTTATTTTGGCAAAATTGGATTGTGATGCAGAACAAATGATTGCGTCACAATTTGGCCTACGCGCAATTCCAACTGTTTATATTTTGCAAGAAGGTCGCCCTGTCGATGGTTTCCAAGGCCCTCAACCTGAAGAAGCAATTCGTCAAGTTTTAGCCAATGTATTACCAAAACCTGAAGAACTAAAAGCGACACAAGCAGCACAACTTCTTTCTGAAGGCAAAGCAGACGAAGCTTTACCTCTGCTAAAAGAGGCTCACCAACTCGCTCCTAAAAATAGTGAAATTACACTTGCGCTAGCAGGTGCTTTAATTTCTTTAAATAAAAATGAAGAAGCTCAAACCTTGTTAATAACTATCCCATTACAAGACCAAGATAGTTACTATCATAGTTTGTTAGCGCAAATTGAATTACAAAAACAGGCTGCTGATACGCCTGAAATTCAACAGTTACAAAATGATTTTGATCAACAGCCTGAAAATACGGATCTTGCCATTCAACTTGCACTAAAATTACATGAAGTTGCCCGTAATGAAGAAGCACTAGAATTGCTATTTAGCTTTATCAAAAAAGATTTGAATGCAGGTGACGGGCAAGTTAAGAAAACCCTGATGGATATTTTATCTGCATTAGGCACTAATGATAATTTGGCGTCTAAATATCGCCGTATGGTGTATTCTTTACTTTATTAGTTTTATTTTCTTATAAAAAAGCAGACTTAGGACAGGTATATGGAAATAGTCATTGGTATTATCATCTTATTCGCTATTATTTTAGTTATAAGCGGTGTTAAAACCGTTCCACAGGGTTATCAGTGGACTGTCGAACGTTTTGGTCGTTACACTCGAACACTCACTCCAGGACTTCAAATTCTTATTCCTTTTGTCGATCGTGTTGGTCGCCGTATTAATATGATGGAACAAGTGCTTGATATTCCATCTCAAGAAGTGATCTCTCGTGATAACGCCAACGTCAGCATCGATGCAGTCTGCTTTATTCAAGTGATCGACCCTGTAAAAGCAGCTTACGAAGTTAATAATCTCGAACTTGCGATTATTAACTTAACACTGACGAATATCCGTACAGTCCTAGGCTCAATGGAACTTGATGAAATCCTTTCTCAACGTGATCAAATCAATAGTCGCCTTTTACTGATTGTGGATGATGCAACAAACCCTTGGGGCATCAAAATTACCCGTATTGAAATTCGTGATGTTCGCCCCCCTAAAGAATTGATTTCTGCAATGAATGCCCAGATGAAAGCAGAACGTACTAAACGTGCTGATATTCTTGAAGCTGAAGGTGTTCGTCAAGCCGCTATCTTAAAGGCTGAAGGTGAGAAACAAGGACAAATTCTAAAAGCAGAAGGTGAGCGTCAATCTGCATTCTTACAAGCAGAAGCCCGTGAGCGTGCTGCAGAAGCTGAAGCCAAAGCGACACAAATGGTATCTGAAGCTATCGCTAAAGGGGATATGCAGGCGATCAATTACTTTGTTGCTCAAAAATATACGGATGCACTCGCACAAATTGGCTCTGCCAACAACAGTAAAGTAGTGATGATGCCACTAGAAGCCAGTAATTTAATGGGCGCAATTGGCGGTATTTCAGAACTATTGAAAACCCAGAAAAATGACTCTGGTAACAAGAGTAATTCATGATGATTGAATGGATAAGTGCTCACCCCGCACTTTTCTGGCTTTGTCTTGGTGGCTTGCTGTTAATTGCAGAAATGCTAGGAACAGCAGGATACCTTTTATGGTCAGGAATGGCAGCGCTGTGCGTTTCTTTGCTCGCATGGATGCTACCTATTAACTGGCCTATTCAAGGTGTGTTATTTGCGATATTAACGGTTATTAGTGCTGTACTTTGGCACCTTTGGCTTAAACGTAGAAAGCAATCAAAAGAAGCTGAGAACTTAAATCAGAAAAGTCATCAGCTGATTGGTGTTCATGCTGTTTTATTATCAGATACAGAAAATGGATTTAGTCGTGTAAAGCTAGCTGATGGCAGTTGGCGTGTTTATTCAGACACGCCATTGCAAGCAGGTGATAAGGTTGAAATTATTGCTATTGATGGCATTACTTTGCACGTTATTCCACTTAAACCGACTACTTCTGATGATGGCAACATCCTGACAAATGATCAATGATCGGGCAATCTGCACCATCATCGCCGGGACATTCACTGGCTAACAAGAGAAGACGTTGACGAATGGCATTAAGCTCGTTAATCGTCTTCTCAATTTCAGCAACCTTTTTTAACGTCGCTTCTTTCACATCAGCGCTATGTCGTGATGGATTTCTTAATAACATTAACAGTGCGCGACACTCTTCTAAGTTAAAACCCACCTCTCTGGCTTGTCGCAATAATGTTAACTCTTCAATATGTTGCGCTTGATAATAGCGATAGCCGTTTTCACCTCGCCCTGGAGGTGTAATCAAGTCTTTTTCTTCATAAAACCGAATAGCTTTCGCTGTTAACCCTGTTTTGTGTGCGATTTCACTAATATTCAAAATTCCCCCTTGACCTTCCCCTTGCGGAAAGGTTTAGCCTTTATCTCTGATAAGAAAAAACCTTTAAAGAAAGCAAGTTACCAGATATTGCGCAATAATAGAGGTAACGCTTTTTATTTCGGAGATAAACTAACATGGCAAAAACTACGCTACTCGCATTACAAGGGCTTTCATGCTCCCACTGTGTTAACAGTGTAAAAAAAGCACTTGATGCTCGCAATGATATAGAACAGTCAAATGTGACTATTCAATACGCTAAAATTGACAGTGATGCAACCGCTGAAAGTTTAATCAAAACGATTGAGGATGCTGGTTATGAAGCTAAAATTGCAACACAACCTGATGTAAAATTAAGTCTAAGTGGACTTAACTGCATGAAGTGTATAGGTAAAACCGAAAAAGCATTATTAGATATTGATGGTGTTGTTGCTGTTAATGTCACTAAAGAAACGGCTGAGATCTTTGGTGATGCCAATGCTGATACTTTGATTTCAGCTATCACCTCAGAAGGTTTTCAAGCAAGTTTAGCGCCGACTGATGAAACCATTTATTTAACTCTTTCTGGTTTAAATTGTGGTCATTGTATCGGTACTGTTAAAAAAGCCCTTGAATCCACGACAGGTGTTGAAAGCGCTGAAGTTGAATTAACTCACGCAAAAGTAATCGGGTCCGCCTCCACAGAATCATTAATAGCTGCTATTAAAGATGCTGGTTTTGAAGCACAACGAGCAGGTACTGATTTCCCAAAAACTGAGCCGCTGACGCAAACGCATGCACAACTGGAAGCATCGTCAGCGGCTATTTGCGACATTCCAGTTGAAAATGCTGACATTGAGAACAGCCCAGAAATAGACACTGACGATGACAGCAGTGTTCAACTTTTAATTGATGGCATGACCTGTGCAAGTTGCGTAAACAAGGTTCACAAAGCATTACAATCTGTTGATGGTGTTGAGAATGTGCGTGTAAACCTTGCTGAACGTAGCGCATTAGTGACAGGTGAAATCGAACATGATGCACTAGTGACTGCCATTGAAAAAGCAGGTTATGGCGCTGAAATTATTCAAGATGATGTAAAACGCAGAGAGCGTCAGCAAGAAGTCGCTGTTGCTAATATGAAACGTTTTCGCTGGCAAGCTGCATTAGCCTTAATTGTTGGTATTCCTGTCATGATTTGGGGAATGATCGGCGACAATATGATGCTCACAGAGGCTAACCATGGCATTTGGTTGAGTATTGGTATTGCAACACTGTTTGTCATGGTTGTTGCTGGTGGCCATTTCTATCGTAGTGCATGGCAGAGTTTAAAAAACCGTAATGCAACAATGGATACCTTAGTTGCATTAGGTACAGGGGCTGCATGGCTCTATTCTATAACAGTAAACTTATGGCCAGAAGTCTTTCCTGTTCAAGCTCGACATCTCTATTATGAAGCCAGTGCAATGATTATTGGTTTAATTAATCTGGGTCATATGCTTGAGCAGCGGGCACGCCAGCGTTCTTCTAAAGCACTAGAGCGTTTATTAGATTTAACGCCACCAACAGCCAGAGTCATCACTGAAAACGGTGAAGTTGAAATGCCATTGGCTGATGTTAAACAAGGAATGACATTACGTTTAGCAACAGGTGATAAAGTACCGGTTGATGGTGAAATTATCCAAGGTGAAGTGTGGATGGATGAAGCCATGTTGACAGGTGAACCCATTCCACAACAAAAAACAGTAGGTGATACTATTCATGCCGGAACCACAGTCCAAGATGGTTCAGTCCTATTTAAAGCAGCTGCTGTGGGAAGTAAAACGACGCTGGCTCGTATCATTAAATTAGTTCGCCAAGCACAAAGCAGCAAACCTGAAATAGGTCAGTTAGCAGATAAAATTTCAAGTATTTTTGTTCCTATTGTCGTTGCTATTGCCTTAATTGCTGGTGCTATTTGGTATTTCTTTGGCCCTTCGCCTCAAATTACGTATGCACTGGTGATTATTACAACGGTGCTCATCATCGCTTGCCCCTGTGCTTTAGGTTTAGCCACGCCGATGTCGATTATTTCAGGTGTTGGTCGTGCAGCTGAATATGGAGTACTTGTTCGTGATGCGGATGCACTACAACAAGCGAGTAAATTAGATACTTTAGTTTTTGATAAAACAGGAACATTGACAGAAGGTATGCCTCAGGTCACTGAAATTCATACTTTCAATCAAGTAGATGAAACACAAGCACTTGCGTTAGCCGCATCACTGGAAAATGGTTCTAATCACCCATTAGCTAAAGCAATTTTAACACGTGCTGAAGGCATTGATTTACCTGAAATAAACAATTTCCGTACACTCGCAGGTATGGGATTAAGGGGAGAGATTAATGGTAAAACAGTGCTTTTAGGCAACCCTAAACTCATGCTTGGATCGGGTATTGATATTAGTGAAATTAATCCACTGATTGATGCACAGGCAACCAAAGGTGTTACGCCCGTTTTATTAGCACAAGATGGCAAAATTGCGGCACTGCTTTCTATACGAGATCCACTTAGAGAAGATACTGTCAGTGCGTTGCAACGTTTACATAATCAAGGTTATCGTCTAGTGATGTTAACAGGAGATAACCCGATTACTGCAAATGCAATTGCAAAAGAAGCCGGTATTGATCAAGTTATTGCAGGCGTAATGCCCGAGGGTAAAGCACAAGCTATTATGGAGCTTCAAGCGGAAGGTCGTCGCGTAGCAATGGTAGGTGATGGCATTAATGATGCCCCCGCATTAGCCAAAGCGGATGTCGGTATTGCGATGGGAGGAGGTAGTGATATCGCGATTGAAACTGCGTCTATCACGTTGATGCGCCATAGCTTACATGGTGTTGCTGATGCCGTTGAAATATCAAAAGGTACGCTACGCAATATGAAACAAAACTTATTCGGCGCTTTTATCTATAACAGTTTAGGTATTCCTATTGCGGCAGGCCTTCTATACCCATTTACAGGCACATTATTAAATCCTGTTGTTGCTGGTGCAGCAATGGCTCTGTCTTCAATCACTGTCGTGAGTAATGCAAACCGCTTATTACGTTTTAAACCTAAGCAATAAAGCCTAACAATATATTAATAAGTATCATACTGAACCCCTTTTTACTTATCTATAAAAGGGGTTTTTATTATCTTAGTTTTCACATTTCTTTGATGATTGGTAATATTATCAAAAGGTTAAAAAAAAGCCGATATTTCTATCGGCCAGTCAAAGAGGAATTTCTCATTATACAAGAGAGTCATTACTCCGCTCTCTTAGTGCTAGAATAGCAATATCTTATAAATATTTCATTAAATTTTATTACTCTTAAAATAAATATAACATTGATATTAAAAGCACTTCAATAATAAGGTTATTAATTTATAGTGAAATAAAAGCTAGAGTTTAAAATATTAGAATTAAAACATTGTTAATATAATTTAATTTTAAAGGGATTTATACATGAGATATAACAAATTATTTATTATTAGTTTTTCTTTGATTTACTCTTCCACTGTTTTTTCCAACACTATAGAAATAAAAAAAAGCACACAAGATACAATTATTCCTGAGTTTCAACCTTCAGTATCTACCCCTCATTTTTTAAAAAAACCGGTAGCAGATAAAATTATCAGCAACAGTTATGTTTGGATAGATAACGATCAGAATTACTCTTATCTACGTATAGATAAACCACTACTTTCAGAGTTAGCTAGTTATTTACAAAATAGAGGGTTAACAAATGAAGCGAATAAAATACAAGATAAACTGATTAAAATACCTAACGGATATATTCAAATTAATGCTTCTGATAAAAAAGTAAGAGATGTAATCACAGATTTCTTCTCTTTTCGTCATAACCCAGATTCAGAATATTCAAATTTTTCAATGAATCGCGACAGCGTTTTAAGTATCATGCAAGGAAATAAAAATATCCTTCTCGAAAGAACACCACAATCAGGAATAAAGCTAGATAAGCTAAGAGAAGATGGCGCAGATCTCCCTGAAGATATAGCTGAATTTAACATTAATACAGATAAATACAAACCAAGAAATTCAACAATCATGGTACTAAGCCAACATATTGAGCGTGAAATAACAAAATTAGAACAAGCCGATGGTATGCTCAACAACTCAATACGCGATCTTAAAGAAAGAACAAACGAAGAATTCAATGATCTTAACCAAAAAACAAATAAAAATAAAAATAGCATTCAAGAAAACAATGAAAAAATAACGAAAAACACGAACGATATTGCAAAGCATGATGAAAAAATAACACAAAATATAAATAGTATCATCACACATGAAGACGCAATTAAAAAAAATAAAGCGGATATTAGTGAGAATAAAAATCATATAACAAAAAATAGAGATAACATTAACTATAATGCATCAATAATAGATGATATAAAAGAAAATATTATAGATAATATTAATATTAATATTAATAACGTTAAATTACCTTTAAAAAACCATCTTTCTCATTTATATAATGAACAATCAACAAACAGAAGCCAATTTAATGCGCTTAAAAACAATTTTGAACAATTTAAATCTGACACTCAAAATCGTTTTTATAAAGTAGAAAAACGTGCCAATCAAGGTATTGCTTCTGTTGCAGCAATGAGTAATTTACCTTTTACTGATTCAGCGACATTTAGTACCGCTATTGGTATTGGTAATTATCGTAATGCCACTGCGCTTGCTTGGGGTATGCAATATCGTATTAATGAAAATATTAAAGTAAGAGCTTCTACAGCATGGAATGAATCAAATTGGGTCTCTGCTGGTGGTGTTGGTGTAAGCTGGTAAATAACGTAAAAACTGCGAAAACTAAGTAAAGCTTAGTTTTCGCTGTATCATTCCATATCAAATCCGTTATGCTAAAACTTTGTGATTTTATGCTCAAAGGAGCCTATCAATGACGGGGATTTTTCAAAAAATAAAACATTGGGTAGGAATAAAAAATACGCCCCAATACCCTTATCCTGCTGTTGATATTACGCTACCGAATAATGTCTCTTTACACCTTGTGGGTAGTATTCATATGGGTGTGCCTACTATGTCACCGCTTTCCAATGTGTTTATTAACGAAATAAAGAATGCAAATGCGGTTATTGTTGAAGCAGATATCTCAACAAGCGTTCAACCTTTTGATCAAGCCTCACTTTTTAGAGCGTCACTAGAAACACGCTTAAATAGCTCTCTTTTTTCTCAAATTACACAACACTGTGAAGCTCTCCCTCTTTCTCTTTATCAGATCGAAAATAAACCACTTTGGCAAATTGCCTTAATTTTGCAATCAACCCAAGCAATGCAACTTGGATTACAGCCTCAATATGGTATTGATTATCAAGTTATCCAATATGCTAATAAATACAAAAAAAATATTATTGAACTCGAAGGTATTGAGGATCAGGTCTCATTACTATTGAATTTTCCTGATGATGGTCAGCAATTGCTCGAAGACACACTAAAAAATTGGCACGATAACGCACGTACATTGCAAATCATGATCAATTGGTGGTTAAATTATAATAATAGAGAGAAACAGCCACCTTTACCAAACACCTTTAGCAAAGCGGTATTTGATATTTTAATGGAAAGCCGTAACCAAAAATGGGTCAGTATATTATTAAAATTACCGGCTGGCCGTTATGTAGTGACTGTAGGTGCCCTTCATTTATTTGGTGAAGAGAATTTGGTCGATTTATTAACTCACCAAGCATAAAGATATTGTTCTAACCTTGTAAATAGGAATAATTATGACTCCCGCTGTAAATTTACTGGAAAAAAAGAAAATAAAATTTACCCTTCATCCTTATGAGCATGATGCTAATGTTCATAATTTTGGTGATGAAGCCGTTGAAAAACTAGGTTTGAATAATCGCCAAGTCTTTAAAACTCTTTTAGTTTCTTTAAATAGTGACGCTAAAAATCTAGCTGTTGCAGTCACTCCCGTTTCTGGTCAGTTAGATTTAAAACTTATCGCTAAATGCTTTAAAGCAAAAAAAGCGGATATGGCAGACCCACAAATTGCACAGAAGGTAACAGGTTATTTAGTTGGTGGGATCAGTCCATTAGGTCAAAAAAAACGCCTACCGACCGTGATCGATGAACAGGCTCTTGAATTTGATACGATCTTTGTTTCTGGTGGTAAACGAGGCTTAGATATTGAATTATCAGCGAAAGATTTAAGTGCCGTATTAGGTGCTCAATTTGCACTTATTCGTAAGGAGTCATAATCATAAATGATTTTTTATTTTAAGGTTCATCCTCAAAATAAGAAATTACCGTGATCTTGACCAAAAATAAAAGGCGACATTAATGTCGCCTTTTGTCTATATAAGCATTATTGATAAAACTTATTTTTTGTAAACAATTTCGCCTTTAGGTTCGAAATCAGCAGCTTTCAATGGAGAATGCGATTCGATATAACCTTTTAATACTTCAGCATCAACAAACCCCGTGTTGACATAACCAGGGTGTGTATCAATCTTAGGATATCCATCCCCACCGATACCGTTAAAGTTTAATGTCGCCATACGGTAAGATTGTGTTTTATCTAATGGTTTGCCTGCAATTTTAACATCACTAACTTTACAATCGGCATCGACGGTTAAACTAACATTGTAGAACTGAGCATACGCACCAGAATCGACTTTCATGCATGCAACAGTTGATAGATAAGGTTCTACTTCTTCGCCTTTGAAATCAACATAAACCAATTCGTTAGCAAATGGTTGAACTTTTAAAACATCTTTATAAGTGATATCACCAGATTCAATTGAATCACGAACACCACCGCCACTCATAATTGCGAAATCTGCATTCGCACGTTCAGCTTGAGCTGATAATAATAAACGTGCCATATTGGTTTGAACAAAGCGAACTTTACTACGATCACCTTCTAATTTTCCAACAACCTCACCCACTTTAACATTCAGTTGCTCGCCACCTTTTTCTTGGTAAGGGGTTAACAATTTCATCATCTCTGGATTATGCGGAATTTCTTCTGTGTAGTAGACAAGTTCCGTAGTACCGTCGTCCTTCTTCACTTTTTGATTTAAGTTAATTGGAATAAGTTGATAATGCTTTAATGTGAATTCACCATTACGGAATTCGAAATCTGCACGACCAACATATTTGCCCCATTCATGAGCTTGAACAATCCATGTGCCATTTTGGTTATCAGGTGCACAAGGTGTTCCAGGTACATAATCAGCTTGTTTGTAGTTTTTATTCTCTTGAGACATACAGACTGGATCTTGTGAGTGACCACCCACAATCATATCAAGGTAGCCTTTTGGCAAAGCACGCGCCATTTCTACATCGCCTGGTGCGTTAGAGCCATGATGACCATCATCATAGTGACCCATATGAGTTGCTGCGATAATAATGTCTGGTTTCTCCGTTGTACGTAACTCTTCTACCACTTTTTTAGCTTCATCAGAAGGCTTGCGGAATTCGGTATCAGGGAAGTTCGCGGGGTTACCAATACGAACAGTATCGTCCGTTGTTAGGCCTAATACTGCAATTTTCACACCTTGCTTATCAAAAATAGTGTAAGGCTTAAATAAACGCTCACCAGTACTCTTTTGATAAATATTTGCAGATAAGAATGGGAATGTGGCCCATTTTTCTTGTTGGCGTAATACCTCTAATGGATTATCAAACTCATGGTTACCTAATGCCATGGCATCGTAACCAACAAGATTCATTCCTTTAAAATCAGGTTCTGCATCTTGTAAGTCAGACTCAGGAACCCCTGTATTGATATCACCGCCTGATAACAGCAGAACACTACCGCCTTTTTTAGCCACTTCATCACGAATATTATCAACAACAGTTTTTTGAGCTGCTAAGCCGTATTCACCACGATCGTTATGCCAGAAATGGCCATGATGATCATTAGTATGCAAAATAGTGATTTCGTACGTTTTATCCTTTTCCCATGCCTGAGACAACGCAGGCGCCATAGCCAAAGAAACGGTCAACGCGCATGCCGATAATTTAAAAGATAAGCTCATGGTATATCCCCATGTATATTAATTATTGAGAAGGTTCTGCCATGCATCTACTGTAGAAAAAAAAGACAGAAGTTAAATACTTTTGCTGTATTTTATGACGTAGGTTATATAATTTTTTTATTATTTCATTGTTCCAATAGTTTTTTTGAGACATGAATCAAACTCTATTTCTCACAAAAGCACTCTATTCCAAATAGATGTAAACTAGACCAATAAAAACAGAAACAATTTATTAACAAAATGATGTGACAGGGAATTAAAATGTGTAATACCGACCCGACAATCCCCATAAAAGCGCACGTTTTACAGCGAAAAGCCAATAAACGTAATACCGTTTTCAGCATCTTAACTGCAATAAGCTTCTCACACTTACTCAATGATATGATCCAATCATTGATATTGGCTATTTACCCAATGTTGCAATCTGAGTTTTCCTTGAGCTTTGTGCAAATTGGGATGATCACTTTAACGTATCAAATTACAGCATCTTTATTACAACCTTTTATTGGGCTCTATACTGATAAATATCCTAAGCCTTATTCATTACCTATTGGTATGGGATTCACTCTAACAGGGCTTATTCTTCTCGCCTTTGCAGACACATTCCCTATGTTATTACTGGCAGCTGGATTAGTAGGTACAGGTTCATCTGTTTTCCACCCTGAATCTTCTCGTGTTGCCAGAATGGCGTCAGGAGGAAGACATGGGTTTGCACAATCACTTTTCCAAGTGGGCGGAAATCTCGGCAGTTCATTAGGGCCACTTTTAGCCGCTTTAATTATTGCTCCGTATGGCAAAGGAAATGTCGGTTGGTTCTCTCTTGCTGCATTGCTGGCAATCGTCGTGTTATTACAAGTCAGTCGTTGGTATAAAATTCAGCAAGAAGCTCAAAAGAAACAGTTTCATGTGATGCAAGTTAAAGCATTATTGCCTCGCAAGGCTATCTTTGGCTCTCTTGGTATTTTGCTTATTCTGATTTTTTCTAAGTATTTTTATCTTGCGAGTATCAGTAGCTACTATACTTTCTATTTGATCCATAAATTTGGCGTTTCTGTACAAAATGCACAAATTCACCTATTTGTTTTCCTTTTTGCAGTAGCCGCGGGCACGATGATAGGCGGACCTGTTGGCGATAAAATTGGTAGAAAATATGTTATTTGGGGATCTATTCTAGGTGTCGCGCCTTTTACATTGATTTTGCCTTATGCCAGCTTGTATTGGACGGGTATCTTAACCGTATTTATTGGTGTGATTTTGGCTTCAGCATTTTCTGCTATCTTAGTTTATGCTCAGGAGCTCATCCCGGGTAAAACAGGCATGATTTCAGGACTTTTCTTTGGACTTGCTTTTGGGATGGGAGGAATTGGTGCTGCTGTCCTAGGGTATATCGCAGATCAGAAAAGTATTGAATATGTTTATCATATTTGTGCTTATCTACCACTACTTGGTATTTTCACCCTTTTTCTACCCAATATTGGGGTAGAAAAAACCGAATAAGCTGTACATCACCCTGTAATATAAATGAATTGATAACAGGGTATAACAAGCATCAAAGGCGAGAACTGACTAAAATAACATAAAAATGAGCATTTGCATCAAAAAACTCAACCAACTTGCTATTTTTATAAATAATCAATAATTTTTAGCGAATTTATTGCATAAATACGTTAAACTGTCAGCCTGCTATATTACTCGCCCCCCGATACATGTAGTTTTATAAAAAGAAGGAGAATTGATGCCGCATTCAACCCCCCTCATTACCACCATTGTTGGTGGATTAGCACTTGCTTACATTTTAGGCATGATTGCTCAACGGCTAAAAATCTCACCTTTAGTAGGATATCTTGCTGCGGGTGTACTCGCTGGCCCTTTTACCCCCGGTTTTGTCGCTGATACCTCTCTCGCCCCTGAACTCGCTGAAATTGGCGTCATTCTGCTAATGTTTGGCGTAGGTTTACATTTTTCTTTAAAAGATCTTATGGCGGTAAAAACTATTGCTATTCCTGGTGCTATTGCGCAAATTGCAGTAGCTACATTATTAGGCTTGGGATTATCAGCATTTTTTGGTTGGGGTTTATTTAGTGGTATTGTGTTTGGTTTATGCCTTTCAACCGCAAGTACCGTCGTTCTTTTACGGGCACTTGAAGAAAGAGGGCTTATTGATAGTCAGCGAGGCCAAATTGCGATTGGTTGGTTGATAGTTGAAGACTTAGCCATGGTATTAGCCCTTGTACTCCTCCCTGCTGCAGCCAATATGCTGGAAAGTAGTGACCAAACCAGTATTTCTCAACTGATGATTAATTTAGGTATCACGATTGGTAAAGTCGTTGCCTTTATCTTAATCATGATGATTGTCGGCCGTAAGCTTATTCCTTGGATTTTAGCCAAAACTGCGGCTACTGGCTCTCGCGAACTCTTTACGTTATGTGTATTAGCTCTCGCCTTGGGTATCGCTTATGCCGCTGTAACCTTGTTTGATGCCTCTTTCGCATTAGGTGCATTCTTTGCAGGTATGGTGCTCAATGAATCAGATTTAAGCCATCGAGCGGCTCAAGATACCTTGCCACTACGTGACGCTTTTGCGGTTCTGTTCTTTGTATCTGTTGGCATGTTATTTGATCCAATGGTCTTAATTGAACATCCACTCGGTATCTTAGCTACGCTCGCGATCATTATTATTGGTAAATCTGTAGCCGCACTAGTGCTTGTACGAATGTTTGGGCATTCTCGTCGAACAGCCTTAACGATCGCAGCCAGCCTTGCTCAAATTGGTGAGTTTGCTTTTATTCTTGCTGGTCTTGGTGTTGCACTCAATGTCTTAGAGCCAGATGCGCGTAATCTTGTTTTAGCCGGTGCTTTGGTTTCTATTATGCTCAACCCAGTATTATTCTCTTTATTAGACCGTTATCTGGCAAAAACAGAAACCAAAGAAGAAATGGAACAACTACAACAAGAAGAGCTTGAAGAAGAGATGCCAGTACCTGTTGATATTTGTGGTCACGCCATTATCGTTGGGTATGGACGCGCAGGCAGTATGCTTTCTGAAAAATTATTAGCTCAATCTATTCCATTGGTTATTATCGAAAATAGCCGTAATAAATTCGCAGAATTAAAAGAGAAAAGCTTAAATACGGTACTGGGTAATGCATCAACAAAAGAATCACTTGCTTTAGCCCGTATTGATTGTGCCAAATCTTTATTACTAACGATCCCTAATGGTTATGAGGCCGCAGATATTGCAGAAACCGCGAGAAGTATGAACCCTGATTTAAATATCATTGTTCGCGCTCATTTCGACGATATTATTGTTCGTGCTAACTACGATGAAGAGGCTTCTTTTATCCTTGAGAAAGGCGCAAATCACGTCATTATCGATGAAGATCAAACAGCAACTGCGATGGCTGATATGTTAGTGAAAGAAGTCGAGTTTGGTTGTGCTATTGATGATACCCCAGAAAATGGTCAGCAAATTATTTCGCCAAGTGCGGCGCAATAAGACAATATATATAACAACTTAAACATATTTATTTTAAGTAAATAAAAAACCTATCAACATTCATTGATAGGTTTTTTTATTTCACACTGATAAAAACAAGACTTAGAAACAATATAAACTTAACGTTCCCAATAGGCTTCTTCTAAGCTATCTTCTTTTTCAGGTAAACCACGAGTCAAACGTGGAGAATGTTGACTGAGCACTTGATAACTCACTCGATTAGCGTATTTGCACACTTGCGCTAAAGAAGAATAAGTTAAATAAGTCCGAGGATGCTTACTCGAATTTGGTACGTTAATCCGGTGATAGCTATTCGCCGTAATATCATGCAACAATGCTGACAATGCAGCATCACCCGCCCCATTTGTATTCATGATTTTCTCAGGCCCCCCCATATAAGGTTCAATATGAGAGTAAACTTTTTCAGGCTCTTCACAATCTTTACGGCGCATTGCACGACTAAACTCATAACGATTAAATTCAGCAATGGCACCTGGTAACAAAGGATGTGTTGTTTGGCGTTTAAAATCATGCTCCGTATAACCGCCCATATAAAGCCCTGCAGGACCCGCAGTGCAAAGCACTAAATCAACCCATTCTAAAGCAACATCAGAAGCCAGCAGAGGATCAGCATGCCCTGTTAACTCAAACGCTTCATCTTCATTCATTGCCACAACAGACACATGCTCTTTGAGAAAATCACGCCACCATTGCGGATCATCAGCAATAACGTATTTTGTACCTAATGTTAGCACTACGGGGACATCATGTTTTTTCGCGTATTCAATCGCTTTCATGGTGGCTAAAGGCATTGGTTCACCAGGTTTACAACGCACTAAATAAGCCGTCAATACAAGTGCTGAAGCTTCTGCAATCACCTCTTCTGGAATACTTTCAGGCTCAAGTTGATTCATTTGACCTGGGCTAATAGCAAAAGTCCGTTCACCATTTTCCGTGATCAACGTAAAACAGCGCCCAATAGCACCATCAACACCTTGAAGGTAATTCAGATCAGTACGGCTAGAGGTGTTGCATAAATAACGATAAGCATAACTACCTATCTGAATATTGTTACACATGGTACCCAATAATACAGAGCGATCATCAGCTAATACAGAATAGTTATGGAGCGTGTTACCGATAGTGCCACCCGCAAATTCGTGAGTGATTAAGTTATTATCGGTTAATTCACGATAAAGCGCTTCTGCGACATCATCTTCAATAACGAGAGAGTGTCCCTGACTCAAGTTATAACGGGTAATAAACGCTTCATCAACTTTCGCCTCGATATCAACCAATGTTTGGTCAATGCCAACGATATAGGCGCGAGAGGATTCGCTCTCCGTCATATTGATAATGGGTTGTAATAAAGGATCTCGTAAACTAACGGGAAAATAGTGTTTGGATTTTCGTTTGCCAGGGAATTTCATTGTGAACGATGCTACAAAGCTAAAAAAGATGCGCAATGTTAACACAATATTATAGGAGAGACAGTAGGTGTACGTCAGTACACCTACTTATTTAGAGATATTTTTATGCGGTTTTACGACGGCTTCTTGCCATATAGCTCAGTAAAACACCCATAACAGAAAGAATGAAGCCAACAAAGGCTGCTCCCACTAGGATCAGAGCTCGCTTAGGTGCATCTTTTTTAGTAGGTTCGTAAGGCTTCAACATATATTTGAAGGGGACAAATTGAAGCTCATCTAATTTCACTTTTTCTAACTGTTTCATGTTATATAAGCGGTTTTTCAGATCAGTGCTGACTGTAGTTGGATCAGTGATAGCTTCGGTGATAGCTAATTTACTACTTAATGCATCAGCCCCCATAGCAATAGAGTAATCAGGATCATCTTTAATTTGTGCGCCTTCGCTTGAAATTGGTTTTTTAACCCCAGCAGCATTAGCAATTTCTAACGCATATTTCAAACGTTGCACATTCACATTACGTGCATTAGCAATACGTTCTAAATCCATTTCATACGCTTTTTGAGCAAAACTTAATTTACGCTCAATTTGGTCATCAATTTCATCTTTCACTTCCATACGTACTTTTGTAGAAATAAAACGAATATAACCAGACAGCAAATCATAAGCCTCTTCAGACGTTGGGGCAGTGAAGCTTAGATTAATTTCACCACTAAACTCTTCTTCACTCTTTTTATCATCTGAAGCTTTTAAATTAATATCTTTCGTTACAATAGATTCAATTAATCGACGTTTATCCAGAGGTGTTGGATTTTCCATTTTAGCAATTAAGCTTTTGTAATAATCTGTACTGACCAAATACTCTTCACGTAATACACGAGAGTTATAGTTATTGATAAACTTTTGATAAACGGAGGAGCCATTAACACCCGTATCAACATCTACAAGGCTTAGCTCTGTCAATGTCGCTCTTAATTGCTTCATTTCATCGAGCATTGGCTTGGTAATTGCAGCTTGACTTGTCCATTTTTGTGGCAAAAAGCTTGCAACAGTAAAGCCAACGATAGCAAATAACAACGTGATACCAATAATGACAAATTTCGATTTATAAATAACAGAAAATAATTCAAAAAGATCGATTTCATCATTCTGTTTTAGATAAAAGTCGTCAAATTGCCCTTTATCAATTTCTGAAGATTGTGGTTTTGAAAGCTTACTATTCATTTTCCTGCCTAAATTTATGTAATGCAGTGTCCGTTTATCAGCATTTTTAGTGACTAACACTAAAACACTTAAAAAATGAGAAAAGATAAGTTTATATATAACTGAAATATGATCAAATTAATATATCATCAAATCCGATAATTTTATTTATAGAATTCAGTAACTATTTTTTGCATACCTCACGGATCAACGCTTCTAGCAGGTCAATATGCGTTGGATCATCATTTAATGCCGGAATATATTCATACTGTTGGCCACCACCATGAATAAAGAATTCGCGGTTCTGTTCGTTAATTTCTTCTAATGTTTCTAAGCAATCAGATGAAAAACCTGGACAGACAACTTGAACGTGTTTAATGCCTTCACTTCCCAGTTTTTCCATGGTTTTATCAGTATAAGGTGATAACCAAGGTTCGCGACCAAAACGGGACTGGAATGTCAACATAACTTGCTCTTTAGGATAACCTAACTGTTCTTCTAATTGCTGTTTTAGCTTTTCTGTTGTGAGGCAACACTCATCATAATAAATATCGCCCGTTTTGATAAAGCGCTCAGGAATACCATGAAAAGAGAGAATTAAACGATCGGGTTTGCCATATTGCTGAAAACTTTTCTCAATAGAGGTGACAAGCGCTTTGATATAAAGCGGATGAGTAGGATAACTGCGAATAAAGTGAAGAGAAGGTATTGTGCGCATATCTTTAAAAATGCGACTAACACCATCAAATACCGCAGCAGAAGTGGAGCAAGAGTATTGAGGATACAGCGGTAACAAAATAATCTTTTCAACACCTTGTTGTAATAACTTTTCAACCCCTTCATTTAGCGATGGATTGCCATAACACATCCCTAACTCTACGGGGATATTAGGTAATCGCTCAGCGACAGCACGTTGTTGCGCTCGGCTGTAAACTAAAAGTGGTGATCCTTCATCCATCCAAATCTGTTGGTATAACTTAGCCACTTTAGGTGAGCGAAACGGTAATATCGCCCCTTGTAATATTGGTTTCCAAATCAAAGGAGAAACATCAACAACACGAGGATCGCTAAGAAATTGTGCTAAATAACGCCGAACAGCACCCGTTGTCGGCTCATCAGGTGTGCCAAGATTAACCAAAAGAACACCATACTTAGCATAATTCATACTATGACTCCTTAGAGTTATTTTATTAGGATAACCAAAGAGTAGAAGAATAAAGGAAAATAATAGATTGTGCTTGTCAATTTATTGGATTGTTCTTTTCCCCTATTTTATTTAGATAAAAAAAATCCCGGCTCAACCGGGATTAGTCATCACAATGACGAAATTAGCCAAGGATACTTTTCAGTTCAGCGTTAATTTCGCTTACTTTTTGTGTACCATCAACTTTGAAGTATTTCGCATTGCTTGCTTTAGCTTCATTTTGGTAATAAGAAACTAACGGTGCAGTTTGAGTATGGTACTCAACTAAACGTTTACGAACAGTTTCTTCTTGGTCATCTTTACGTGTTGTTAATTCTTCACCTGTCACGTCATCACGATTTTCCACTTTAGGTGGATTAAATTTCACATGATAAACACGACCTGATGGTGCATGAACACGACGGCCAATAATACGTTCAACAATGATTTCATCAGGTACAGCGAATTCCAGTACGAAATCCACGTTGATACCTGCTTCTTTCATTGCATCAGCTTGTGGAATTGTTCTTGGGAACCCATCCAACAAGAAACCATTACGGCAATCGTCTTGTTTGATGCGCTCTTTAACTAACGCAATCACTAATTCGTCAGTAACTAACTGACCATTGTCCATTAACGCTTTGGCTTTCAGTCCTAGTTCTGTACCTGCGCTAACCGCCGCACGTAACATATCACCAGTTGAAATCTGCGGGATACCATAGTTTTCTTTAATGAATTGAGCCTGAGTGCCTTTACCAGCGCCTGGAGCGCCTAGCAGAATGATACGCATCGCGTAAATCCCCTTGCATTTAATTTTTTATATTTAAACTCGAAAACGCATTACCATACCATTTTGTGAGGTCATCGCTCAAGAAATCACGGTAGCGATTGCATTTTATTTTTGTCGAAAAAGAAAAAACCACGCTCTCTTTTCAGAGAAACGTGGTTTAAATGTTTGAAAACGAAAACAGTTACGCTTTTTGAACTAAAAGTTGATTCACTAAGCGAATAAACTGGTTTGGATCTTCCAAAGAGCCTCTTTCAGCAAATAATGCCTGATCCAGTAATAAATTTACCCAATCAGCAAATAAAGCATCATCGGTTAACTCTGATGTTTGTTTCACTAATGGGTGATTTGGGTTTAACTCAAAGTTATATTTCACTTCAGGTACGGCTTGTCCTGCAGCTGCAAACAATTTAGCCATTTGTGTGGTCATTTCATCCGCACTGGTTGTCACAATCGCAGGTGTATCCGTTAAGCGGTGTGTTAATTTCACCTCTTTCACTTTGTCACCTAACAACGTTTTAATGCGTTCAACGAAAGGTGCTAATTGTTTATCTGTTTCTTCTTGTTCAGCTTGCTTTTCTTCATCAGCCAGTTTATCAAGAGATTCATCTGCTTTACTAACAGACTGGAATGATTTGCCATCAAACTCTGTCAGATAATTCATCATCCATTCATCAATACGATCTGATAACAGCAATACTTCGATGCCTTTTTTGCGGAACAGCTCTAAATGAGGGCTATTTTTTGCAGCAGCGTAGCTATCAGCGGTGATGTAATAGATTTTTTCCTGACCGTCCACCATGCGACTAACATAATCTTCCAGTGAAACGGTTTGAGCATCACTGTCGTTATGTGTTGATGCAAAACGTAGTAACTTAGCAATAGTTTCAATGTTAGATGAGTCTTCTGCTGGGCCTTCTTTTAAGACTAAACCAAACTCTTTCCAGAATGCTTGATACTCTTCAGGCTTATTCTCTGCCAGTTTTTGTAACATTTGCAATGCACGTTTAGTTAATGCACTACGTAAGTTACGTGTAACAGAGCTGTCTTGCAGAATTTCACGCGAAACGTTTAGTGGTAAATCATTAGAATCAACTAACCCACGAATAAAACGTAGGTAATTAGGCATAAACTGCTCAGCTTCATCCATAATAAAAACACGCTGTACATACAGTTTTAAGCCATGACGCTGTTCACGATTCCATAAATCCCAAGGCGCTTTTGAAGGCACATATAATAAACTTGTGTATTCTTGTTTACCTTCAACGCGGTTGTGTACCCAGCTTAATGGATCAGCAAAGTCATGAGAGATATGCTTATAAAACTCTTTATATTCATCATCACTTACTTCAGCTTTATTACGAGTCCAAAGTGCTTGCGCCTTATTAATTTTCTCCCAAGTTACTGTGCCGTCTTCTTCATTTTTCGTTTCAATTTCAACAGGCAAAGAAATATGGTCGGAATATTTACTAATAATGCTACGCAGACGCCAATCGTCTAGATACTCATCTTCACCTTCACGTAAATGAAGCGTAATTTCAGTCCCGCGATCTGCTTTTTCAATATCAGCAACGGTGTAATCACCCTCGCCTTCAGACTCCCAAAAAACACCTTTATCTGCACTTTCGCCAGCTGCACGAGTGCGTACTGTCACTTTATCTGCAACGATAAACGCAGAATAGAATCCGACACCAAACTGACCAATTAATTGGCTATCTTTAGCTTGATCTTGTCCGATAGATTCTAAAAATGATTTGGTACCTGATTTTGCGATAGTACCTAGATTATCAATGACTTCATCGCGAGTCATACCAATACCATTATCACTGATAGTCAGAGTTCGATTCTCTTTATCAGTGGAAATGCGAACATGTAATTCACCGTTATTTTCATAAAGAGTTGCATCTGATAATGCACGGAAACGCAATTTATCAGCCGCATCTGATGCGTTAGAAATCAATTCGCGAAGGAAAATTTCTTTATTGGAGTAAAGAGAATGGATCATTAATTGAAGAAGTTGTTTAACTTCTGACTGAAATCCTCTTGTTTCCTGACCTTTCATACTCATTTTTACCTCAATTAATCCTAATTTGGCGAAAAAAATCAATATGAGTAAAAAGTGGGGATAGTTAAGCAAGTTTCAAGGGTAACGTAAAAAATTAAGCCAATAAAAACAATAAAAGAACTTATAGGATTAAAGTTTGAGCTAAAATAATACTTGTTGTATATTTTATTATACAGCGATATTTACTCAGGTTTATTATTATGAAATCTTTATTACAATACGGTTTATTTGGTATTGGCTTATTTTTTCTCTCGTCACTTTCTTACGCAGACAGACAAATCGTAGACCAAATTGGTCGTACCGTAACCATTCCAGATAAAGTAGAAAGAACTGTTGTTTTACAACATCAAACGCTGAACTTACTGGTTCAACTTGATGCTACAGATAAAATTGTTGGTGTAATGTCTAACTGGAAACAACAATTAGGTGATGGCTATGCGCAATTAGCGCCATCACTGGAAAATATACCCAAAGTAGGCGATCTCACTCGTTTCGATGCTGAAAGCCTAGTAAAACTGCAACCTCAAGTTGTTTTTGTCACTAATTATGCTCCTAAAGAAATGATCGATAAGATCTCAACTCTTGGTATTCCAGTGGTCGCTATTTCATTACGTAAAGAAATTAATGATGATAAATCAACACTTAATCCAACATTACAAAATGAAGAGCAAGCCTATAACGAAGGGCTAAAAGAGGGAATTTTACTGATTGGCAATATCGTCAATAAATCAGAAAATGCAAAAGCCTTAGTAAATGATACTTTTAAACAACGTGAGCACGTAAGTCAGCGCTTACAAGATATTTCTAAAGAACAACGTGTACGAGCCTATATGGCAAACCCTGACTTAACCACTTATGGCTCAGGTAAGTATACCGGCTTGATGATGGAGCACGCGGGCGCATTCAATGTCGCGGCATCAACCGTCAAAGGGTATAAACAAGTTTCTCTTGAACAAGTTATTGCTTGGGATCCTGAAGTTATCTTTGTTCAAGACAGATACCCACAAGTCGTTGATGAAATAAAACAAGATACACGCTGGCAAGTCATTAGTGCCGTTAAAAATAATCGAATCTATTTAATGCCTGAATATGCAAAAGCATGGGGGTATCCAATGCCAGAAGCCATGGCAATTGGTGAGTTGTGGATGGCTAAAAAATTATATCCTGAAAAATTTAGCGATATCGATATGCCAAAAGCCGCTAATGATTGGTATCAAAAATTCTATCGCACGCAATATCAAGGGAAAGAGTAGGATATAGCACAATGACATTTTCCCTTTTTGCAGCGGGTAGCTTAAAAGCAACGCTACCTGCTTTTATTGAGCATTATCAGCAAAAAACTAGTGAAAAGTGGACACTTACATTTGGGCCAGCAGGATTATTACGCCAACGTATTGAACAGGGGGAAGTTTGTCATTTATTTCTTTCTGCTGATGAGAATAATGCACAGCAATTAATCAATAAAGGTTTTGCACTACAATATGCTCCTTTTATTGCCAATCAGCTTTGTATTACAGCTCGGCGTAATGATGTAAATGAAGAAGATAACTGGCTTAGCGTATTATCAAATACCGTATTAAAATTAGGGATATCCACACCAAAAGCAGATCCATCAGGGGATTATAGTTGGCAACTGTTTGATAATATTGCGCAGATTGACCCAAAGTTAAGTCAGGCATTAAAGATGCGAGCTCTTTCTTTGGTTGGAGGTGAGCATTCACTTACCATTCCTCAAGGTAGAATAGCTGCTCACTATTTAATTACCACACATCAAGCGGATGCCTTTATTGGTTACCAGCACTATCAAAAACAATTAAGTGAATTTCCTGAATTAAAAATATTCACTATTCCAAAACCTTTTAATGCCACGGCTCACTATTGTGCAACACTTATTCATTCACAAGCTTATAGCTTATATCAGGAAATTTTATCCCCTTATGCAAAAGACTATTTTATTAAAGCTGGATTTTTACCGCTAAGTTGATGGTATTTACTTAGCAGTAAAATAGATAACTGATGATATATTATTATTTAGCATCATCCACAACTATCGCATGAGCGCCATCTTTGGCCTCATCGAGTGCTTGTTTTATTGTATCAGCGTGGGCAAGCACTACCCCTAAACGACGAGAGCCCGCAATTTCAGGCTTAGCGAAAAGGCGGATCTGGCGATTCGCTTTTAATGCTTTTTCAATACCGGAATAGATAATATTTGTACTATAAAGCGCTGGTAGAATAACTGCTGAAGCACAATTACCTAATTGTCTAATCCCCCCAATGGGATAACCTAAAAAAGCACGGACATGAAGCGCAAACTCTGATAAGTCCTGTGAAATGAGTGTCACTAATCCCGTATCATGAGGACGAGGAGAGACTTCATTAAAAAATACTTCATCGCCCTGCACAAATAATTCCACACCAAATAAACCATAACCATCTAAGTTCTCAACTATTTTGCTCGCGATATTCTTTGCTTTAGCAAGTGCAATATCACTCATTTTTTGAGGTTGCCATGATTCACGATAATCTCCTTTTTCTTGTCGATGACCAATTGGAGCACAAAAATGAATGCCATCGACAGCATGAATAGTAAGTAAGGTTATCTCAAAATCAAAGGGGATCATTTTTTCAACAATAACCCGTCCTTTCCCTGCTCTACCGCCTTCTTGCGAATAAGCCCAAGCATGAGCTAAATCATTTTGGTTACGAATAACACTTTGCCCTTTACCTGATGAACTCATAACAGGTTTGACAATACAAGGAAAACCTATTTCTAAAGCAGCTTCTTTAAAACTCACTTCATCATCAACAAATTGATAATTTGAGGTCGGTAAAAGTAGCGTTTCCGAAGCTAAACGACGGATCCCTTCTCTGTCCATCGTCAGTTTTACAGCACGCGCGCAAGGAACAATTTTTTGCCCTTTTTGTTCTAACTCAACCAGTAACGTTGTTGCAATAGCTTCAATTTCTGGAACAATAAAATCAGGTTGCTCTTGTTCAATAACTAGCTTTAATGCATTGCTATCAAGCATATTTACAACATAATGACGATGTGCGACATGCATGGCTGGTGCATTGGAATAGCGATCAACCGCAATAACTTCAACGCCTAAGCGTTGACACTCTATAGCGACTTCTTTACCTAACTCACCTGCCCCTAATAACATCACTTTTGTTGCATTTGCAGTAAGAGCCGTACCCAGCACAGTCATTATCTATCCTCACCATTAATAAAAATTGCAATAACGCAAACGATTGCTTTTATATAGCATAACGGATTTTACGTGATAGAAAAATAGTCAGACAAAAAAATAATCAAACAAAAAAGTGAAAAATCACAATGTTTGACTACGTTTCCCTTTTTGGATTTTTAGATAATTAAGACGTTTTCGGATCAGTGCAAGAATACAGCATAAAAGTCCCAACCAAATCAGAGAAAAACTGACACCTTTAACTTCATCAAAAGCTTCATGAAATAAGAAAACAGCCAGTAAAAATTGAATAGTAGGTTCTATATATTGTGCTAATCCAATGACTGTTAACGTCGTTCGTTTCACTGCTGCTGTAAAAAATAATAATGGTAATATTGTAACCGGTGCTGTTAAAACATAATAAAAACGAGTCAAATTATCAGCTGAAGGAAGTGCACTTTTATCTGTTATAAAAAACCAAACAGTCACACCTATTGCTAATGGCATCAACCAGAGCGTTTCCATAAATAAAGACGTTATTACATCAAAACGAATAAACTTACGAATTAGCCCATATACAGCAAATGCACCCCCCATCATAATAGCTAAAATAGGTAACTCACCATACATCCACAACTGATATCCCACACCCGCACAAATTAAGGTAACAGCCCATTTTTCTGCTGGATTAAGCTTTTCTTTAAGAAATATCACACCTAATAAAATCGAGAAAAGAGGATTAATAAAATACCCCAAGCTCGCTTCTAATACTTGTTGATGTGTTAATGCATAAGTAAACGTACACCAAGAAACCGCCATAGCCATTGAACTAAATAAACACATAAAAACAGAACGTTTATCCTGGAAAATCGCGCGCCATTGAGTTCTATTCTTAATAAAAAGTCGTACCAGCAATAATAAAGGAATAGACCAAATTAAACGCTGAGCTAACATTTCTAACGGTTGAGCGCCGGGTAAAAGCCGATAAAACAGAGGTGTGATCCCCCAAAGAATATAAGAAAAAATGGCTAATACTGCCCCCGATTGAGCCCACATTTAATATTCCATTAATAAAAGTCGATATGATTTAATATCATACGCTTAAAATAGATAAAACAATATGATCAGCATCGCTGATTGATTAAACATCCGCCCTACCGCATAGAAGATATAAAAAACGCCATTAATAACCACTTCGAAAAAAGTAATTATTAATGGCGAGAAAGAAAATACGATTAAGGAAAACCACTGTAAACCGCAACCAGAAAAAATCAGTACGTTGTTAGAAAATGTCCCTGACATGTAAAGGTGGTTGTTGCTGAACAAAATCCTGTAATTTTTTACGACTCGGTGCAGCGGCTATTGCCCCTTTTTGAGTTGTCGCTAAAGCGCCACAAGCAGCTGCTTGCGTCACTATTTTTGATAAGTATTGTTCATCTTCAGCAAAACCATATTCAGCAAGTGCGGCTAACAAACCAGACATAAAAGCATCACCCGCCCCAGTTGTATCTATACATTCAACGGTAAAGGCACTAAATGCGACCTGAGTGTTTGGAGTTAACACTAAACATCCTTTAGAGCCTTGTGTGATCATTTTTAAACGCGCAGGATAACCTTCTAATTTTTTTAGTGCATGATCCAATGTTACTTCTTGAGTCATCCACGTAAGTTCATCTTCCGATAGTTTCAAGATATCGGCTTTATGTGCATAATCATCGATAACTTTGCGCATTTCTTCGTGATCACGCCACATTTGAGGACGTAAGTTAATATCAAAACTTAACAATGAATCTGTCTCTTTAATGCGATTGATTGCTGTATCCAAGGTTGAGCGACAAATAGGATTCACTAATGCCAAAGAACAAAAATGCAAAATATCTTTTTCGAATATTGGTAATGACTTTTCTGTTAAAAATTGATCAGCGGATTCGGCAACTAAAAAGGTGAAATCACGCTCACCATTTTCTTGTAAAGAAACAAGAACAGTACTGGTTCGGTGAAACTCATCAAACTCCATTGCACGAGTATCAACCCCCAAATCAAACAATGTTTTTTGCATAAAATGGCCGAACGCATCTTCCCCAACACGTCCAATAAAACCACTTTGTTGACCAAGCTTGGCTACACCAGTAGCAACATTAACTGGAGCACCACCTGCACACGCCTCATATTGCATATTTTGTAATGGGATCAGGTCGACAACAGCATCACCTAAAGACCAGACTTTCATAATCTCTCCTGAAGATAAGCATTTATTTTTCTTCACTATATTCTGTTTTTATCACAATTCATAACGATTAAAGGAAGATATTGCACATCAATCCATACTAATAACACCTCTATAAGTGAGTGCCTGGATTTCTTCTCCATTAATCAAGAAAAGGAATGTGTAATTGTCTTTTCACCACAAGACACATGTTTTTTACCTTTTTGCTATGAGTGGTGAAGTAACGTTGTTATCAGGTAAATAGTCGCGGTTAAATAGCATCGACTACTTAAAAAAATACTAGTGCTATCTCGATGACAAAACATAATTTTGACAGAACGTCGTGTTCAGCTAATTAGCAAGGTAATTGAATCGTTGTTAATAGCGAATAAAACAGCACTCCATCATATTGCCATATCCTAAAACAGCAACCAGATCCAGATATAGAATACGTAACCCCATTATAGTGTAGATAATAGCGTCAAAACACTGATCTAAAAGTTACTAAAGGGTCTTTTTGTAACAATCCTGTGCCATCAGATTGACAACAAATGAACGCTCCCTAAATTTTCTTGTCATTCGATTAAGGGGGGATTATTTCAATAAGAAATGATATCTCTCTGGTATCTGTTTTCAAAACATCATCAATTGAAGAGACGTTGTGTCTCATCATAAATTTTTCATGCAGAATAATCTGGAACATAGATACATTGATCAATAGTATTTTGATTAAATTTCAGTGTCTTTGGTATTAATAACGCAGGATTATTAATCGCCTTTAAGACTATCATAAAAGAAATAGATTCAAGTCGGGCTACCTTTTTCAGTGATACCCCCCAGTATTGGATCGATGAAGTTATTAACAAGGTTAGATATAAATAAAGTTCTATTTTACAAGAAGTAAAGTCAACCAAACACAAAAGGAATTTTATTGTAACTAAATACTACGATTAAATTCGTTACCAATAAGCACCTAAATATATTATTTTTTTACTTATTAACTGCGTTTAATATAGTTAAAATCACTTACGGTAAAAAACTTAGTTACAATTAATAATAGTTATCCGAAAATCCATTATAGAAATAAATTATTCTTATCTATAAAATACAAATATTGAAACAAAACAAAGTTCTGATATTTTATCTATAATATAATACAGAAGTATTAATCATTTTTAATTTGATATATTCTGAATATGGCTCCGTTACGTGAATGTTACCCTACACAAAAAACTTATAAATTAGTCAAATTTCGTTACTTATTCACTTTTTAGTTAAGAGCTGAGTAAAACCAGGAGCAACATATGGAATCAATAATCCACTTAATCACTTTTGAAGATGACAGTACAAAAGTTCAACTTAAAGCTGTTCTTTCTTCTTTAGCAGCTAATGTGAAAACCTATTCAAATGAACAGGCTTTCTTGAAATACTATTTTTCTTCAACAAAAGGAGCGCATAAAGAGTGTATCATCATTAATACAAAAAACAGTGCTGCACCATCAATTGCACTGATTAAAGAACTCAACAAATTGAAAAACATCATCCCTGTTATTATTATTTCTGGGGATAGTTCCATTGAGAGTTGTCGTAGTGCATTTAAATCAGGCGCTTTTGAATATTTAACTCGCCCTTTGAATGTAAATGAGCTTCTTAATATTGTCTCTGAATCCTTTCTACATTATGAAAGTGAAGTAGAGCAATTTCGAACATATATATCTTTAAAAGATAAATTTGGTAAGTTATCAAATAGAGAAAAAGAAGTTATGGAGATGATCCTTGAGGGAAATACGAGTAAAGAAGCGGCAGAAAAACTTTCGCTATCACCTCGTACTGTTGAAGTACATCGCTCAAATATGTATACAAAATTGAAAATAAGATCACTACCACAATTGGTTCAAGAATATGATTTCTTTAAGAAATATGACTTAAAAGCTGGCTGATTTACTCATGTGAATTTTATTTATCAATAGGTTTAATATCTACGATATAACGATATAGCCTGTTCAATTTTCATTATTTTCTATTAATGAGAGAAAACTGTACTTCTAAAAACATTCTATTTTGGATGATTTGTACCTAATATGGTAATAATTAATACGTTAGACTCCATTCTACGATAGAAGGGGCGGCAACTTATTTTGATGCCACCCTTTCATTAGTGTTCGCTTAATTTCAATTTAAAACACTTGTATATTTTATTCTCATAATCGCTATTATTAATAACTATAATCACTGTTTTTTATTAATAATAGTAATATAAGAATAGATGAAGCATTTCATTTGATATAAATCATTTTTTACTTTTTATAAATATGAATCTTCTCATTTTTAATTCTTATTATTCTTTATTCTTATTTCACGAAGAAAATTATTAACGATTAAAAAATAATACAAAAGAAATCCTTGTCTCTTTTTTTATGTTCATTTAAAGATTTTTTATGCGATTTTATTTTTGACTTAAACAAAATTTTTTTAATAAGAAAATTCTAACTAGTGTGTTTTAATTACCGTCATTTTAGCAGTAAAATAAGAAATAATAATTATTATTACCCTTTATACTCCCTCTTACTTAAGAAATTTATTCTCTTTATAGTTTAATTAATGTAATACATTATTTATCATTTCTACTTAATAATACTCCAATAAAGATTATCATTAAATGATCTCTCAAGGTAAGTATAACCTCTTATCATGGGATAAGTACTAACCCTTAGAAAAGTAAATATTTATTGATAATTTATGTATAGTCTTAATTTGATTATTAAATATGGAATAAATTCGTATCTTTGAAATATAAGATAAACTTATACGTTTTTTCTTATTCTCACTTTGAACAAATAGTCTTATGCTATATCCACCTAACTCGCTTTTTTACAAAAAAAATGAATAACCAAGATAAAAATCGCCGTCCTATAAAAGCAAGACAAACAAACTGGGCAACAAAATGTAGTCGCTACTTACAGCAAAAAGGAGCAACACCCAATGGTATTTCGGTGTTTAGCATTATATTTGCATTACTTGCTAGCTTATTACTCTTCTTTGCCCTTTCTTATTCTCATGGTCTATTACGCTCATTTTTGTTGATCTTTGGTGCATTAATGATCCAAGGTCGTCTTATTTGTAATTTATTAGATGGTATGGTTGCTGTTGAAGGCGGAATGAAAAGCCCTGTTGGGGCTGTTTATAACGAATTACCAGACAGAATTGCAGATACTCTGATTATTTTAGGTGTGGGCTATGGATTATCCGCTGACTTTTCGATGGCGATAACTTTAGGCTGGGTAGGTGCGTTTTTTGCGGTCATGACCGCTTATGTTCGAGTATTAGGTGGAAGCTGTGGATTAGATCAACACTTTACAGGCCCCATGGCGAAACAACATCGAATGGCTTTACTCACTTCGGTTGCTGTTATTGCCGCTTTGATTCCTAACCTTTGGGGAATATGGCTCTTTTTTATTGCATTATGGATTATTATTTTAGGTTCAACACTTACTACAATTTTCAGAACCCGTCGAATTTTACGGGATTTAGCACAAGGTGCCTAATTAATGAAAAATGGAAAACTTGCTTTAGACGCAAAAGTGGTCTCATCTGTATTAGTTTCTATCTGCCGTTTTCTAACTGGAATTCGTGCAAAACAGACCTCTCCCATTGCGAAGGATACACCTTGTATTTATTACGCTAACCACTCTAGCCATCTTGATGGCTTAGTCATTTGGTCTTGTCTTACACCCAATATTCGCCCTTATGTACATCCCGTTGCAGCTGAAGATTACTGGAATAAAAATCGCCTACGACGTTATTTATCTCGCCGTATTTTTAGAGCGATCCTTATTCCTCGTCATGCGACTAAAATGAATTTCACAGAAGAAAATAGCCAAGATGAAAAGATACCTAACCAAATAATGGACAGAAACACATCATCAACGTCGAATAAAGTCAATGCATTGGCTATCATGCAAGATATTTTAGATCAAGGTGAATCCCTAATTATTTTCCCTGAAGGCACAAGGGGCAATGGCGAATCTATTCAAGATTTTAAAGCAGGTCTTTGGCATCTTTCTCGTAAAAATCCCAATGTTCAATTAGTCCCTATTTATCTTGAAAACTTAAATCGAGTACTCCCGAAAGGTTCTCACTTAGTTGTTCCTGTTATTTGCAGTGCCATTTTTGGTGCCCCCATAGCATCCACTCATGAAAATGAAAGTAAACAAGAGTTTCTGATAAGAGCAAAAAGTGCATTAGAGGAGTTACACAATGGAACGTATTAATAATGAAGTCCTCTGGATATTTATCGGACTCTTCTCTTTCTTAATTGTTGCCAGCATCATTGGGGCTATTCTCGCAGCAATTAAAGGCCCTACCTCAACAATTACTAACCTTAATTCAAGGATCAACGCTTGGTGGGTAATGTGTATTATTGCAGGCGTTGCAATCGGTATTGGTGTAATTGGCTCTGTCATACTGTTTACAATTATTTCATGGCTTGCTCTTCGTGAACTCATTACATTAACCCCAACACACCGAGGCGATCATGAAGCATTATTTTGGTGCTTCTTCGTGATCTTGCCTATCCAATACGTTCTTGTTGGCGTGCAGTGGTATAATTTAATGGCTGTATTTATCCCTGTTTACGCTTTTTTATTAATCCCAACACGTATGGCGCTTTCCGGTGATACCCGCCATTTCTTAGAGCGTATGGCAAAAGTGCAATGGAGTGTGATGATAGCAATTTATTGCCTAAGTTATGCCCCCGCACTGTTAATGTTACCAATCGAAGGTTTTGAAGGCCGTAATATCAACTTACTGCTCTTTTTAATGATAGTGGTACAAGTTTCTGATGTACTTCAATATGTCTTTGGTAAATTATTTGGCAAACATCCTATCGTGCCTAAATTAAGTCCAAATAAAACCATTGAAGGTTTTTTCGGTGGCATTATTTCCGCCAGCCTAATCGGAATGATGTTGTGGTGGGCAACACCTTTTTCATGGTGGGCAGCCTTTTTACTCTCTTTAGCGATTACATTGGCGGGTTTTGCAGGTGGCTTATGTATGTCGGCAATAAAAAGGGACAGTGGCGTAAAAGATTTTGGCACAATGATAGAAGGTCATGGTGGTATGATGGATAGAATGGATTCCCTCTGTTTTGCAGCGCCTATTTTCTTCCATGTCATTCGCTATTTTTACGTTTAGTTCTACTTGGTTTAATCAAAAATAAACTAGCCCAATATAGACTAAAATGCCGATATTAAAGCTATCGGCATTTGATATTCTCTTTTTTCTCCATACCCATTTAATATCAATCATTGATTATCATTATATAAATTAAACATTTGTTTTAATTTTAGAACAAAAATCAATATTATTTATATTACATATAAATCAATAGATTAAATAAAATTATAGCAATTAAAGAGGTCTGATTTCTCTACTTTTTTATTTATAATGATAGCCTAGAAGACTGCTATCTTTTACCCTAGCGCCCCTTTTCATTTTAGATCCTTTATAATTATGATCACTTGGTTACTTCTTGCTTTATCTTTGTCATTTTTGGGTTTTAATCGCACACTTGCACTTATTACACTTGCAGTTACAACACTTAGCGCATTTATAACAGGCATTATTGCATGGCAAACTTTACCAATTATCTTTAGTATTCTGTTACTAGCTCTTGCCTATTCCCGTTATAAAACACAACCACTGCTTCGGGCAATTATCATTCTTGCTCTTATTATTATTGCCAGTGGTTTAGCTTTTCACCTTATTCCTGGTTTTAACAATTTACGTTACCTTTCACATACCCCTATAGGAATAAAAAGCGTCCCTTTTTCGTTTTACTTCAATGCGGATAAAGCATTGTTGCCTTTTATTTTTCTCATTTTTATTCCTACCCTTTTTGTCTGTAATCCATTAAAAGAAGCGAATAAATTGCAATGGTTAATGTTGCTTATTGCAATCCCTGTATTATTACTCGTTGCCGTAAAATTAGGGGGGTTAGCTATTGAGCTTCACTTACCACACTGGTTACCTGCATTTATTCTGGCAAACCTCTTTTTTGTCTCTCTTGCTGAAGAAGCATTATTTAGAGGTGTTATTCAACAAACCTTATCACGTTACCTTCCTCCTTATGTTGCTCTGTTAATAGCAGCCATTATTTTTGGCTTTGCACACTTTGCTGGAGGGGTACTGTTGGTTATCTTCGCATCTCTCGCGGGGGTTATTTATGGCTTGGCTTGGATGTGGAGTGGTCGGATTTGGGTTTCAACTGCGTTTCATTTTACGCTTAATCTGACTCATCTACTCTTTTTTACTTACCCATTTAAAGTAGCTTAATCTCCTTTTCTACATCTTATTGAAGGATTTTTTGTCCTGACTTTCACCACCTTTTACTGATATCTTAAGGCCATCGGTAAAAGGATGAGTGAAACGTGAAAGCAATCACACAAATGGAATATAGATATTCTTATTTGCTCCCATCATCTGGTGAAAATTTTGTTAGTATGCTTTATCGCTTATCTATAAATAATCAAAATTTCATACGGCACACAACAACAAGCCAAAAATAATAACATCCATTAACACGATAAGAAATTGTCTTACTTTGCAGTATAGACCTTAGAAAAAATAGGTAAGCTTTGTTTAGTTCAGCATTATCTGCTGAAATTTTACCTTTTTCACCACCAGGACAAAAAATATGTTAGACCAAGAAATGATCCGTACTTTTATACAGGTCGCCGATTGCCAAAGTTTTACGAAAGCGGCCGATGTGCTTCATAAAACATCAGCGGCCATTAGTTACCGTATTAAAACATTAGAAGAAAATATTGGTACTCAACTTTTTAATCGTACAACAAGAACCGTGACCTTAACGCCAGCGGGTGAATACTTACTAGAAAAATGCCGCCAATGGATTGTATGGTTAGAATCGATGCCTGTTGAGCTTCAACAAATGAATGCAGGTGTCGAACACCAAGTGAATATTGTTATTAATAATCTGCTTTATGATCGCACTGCTGTTGCCAGTATGCTGGCTTGCCTTCATCAACGTTTCCCTTCAACACAATTTCATATTACTCGCCAAGTTTATATGGGCGTTTGGGATGCGCTTATTAACGAGGATTATCATTTTGCTATCGGGGTTACTGGTAATGAATCCCTTAAGAATAATATTAATATTTGTGCCATGGGCGAAATTCAATGGCAATTTGTTGTCGCACCTAATCATCCTTTAGCCAATATCAGTGGGGTATTAAGTGATGATCAAATGCGAATGTATTCCGCAGTTAATGTAGAAGATACTTCCCGACATCTTTCTAAACGCACAGCATGGCGCTTATCAGGTCAGCATGAAATCCGTGTACCTGATTTACACACAAAATTAGCTTGTCATTTAAAAGGCGTCGGTATCGGATTTTTACCATTAAGTTTATGCAAACCGCTTATTGATAGTGGACAGCTAATTGCTAAAGAAGTAAAAAACCGTCGCCATAATTCACCACTTTCTTTAGCATGGTGTGAAGATAAAAAAGGCGCTGTGGTAAGTTATTTAGTGGAATTGTTCAAGCAGAATCATCCCAGCGTACAATCGTTTTACGATCCTTTAAATTAAAAAGGCAAACCGAAGTTTGCCCTTTTATTATTTATTCAAAAATGATCTAATACTAAATTACGCTTTTACTTCTTCATTATTGTTGTTGCTTTCTTTAATAAAGAGGCTTGCCACAATACCAATACAAATCAGAATAGCGGCAAAGTAGAAACCAGAGTCCATGCTACCTGTTTTATCTGATAAGAAACCAGTTAATGTCGGTGCAAAGACAGAACCTAGCATACCAATACAGTTATAAACACCAAACGATGTACCTAGTGCGTGTCGTGGTGAGTTATCAGCAACAACAGCAACAAGAACCGGGTTTGTACTAATTTTACCCACAATACCATAAAGGATCAGAGCACCAATTAACACAGGCATTGACTCTGACATTGGCACAGCAAGAATAGCGACTAATGACAGAGGTAACATGACCAGTAATACAGGTTTGCGACGACCAATTTTATCTGAAACCCAGCTAAAAAGAAGTGAACCAGGAATAGCAAACCACGGCATTAATGATGCGATAGTTGAAATTTGTGTCCCTGTAATTCCACGCTCAGTTTCTAAGTAGTACGGCAACCAAGTTACTAATACGAAGAAGCCATAGATTGAACAGAAGATGGTAACATATGCAAGGTTAATGTTACGGTTGCCGAATAAATCTTTAAATGTCAGCTTAACTTTCTGTTTTGGTGCACCCGCTTCTGTTGCAGGCTGTGCTTTTGGTTTATCTTTAATGATCCATAGCATCACCAAACCGATGATGATAATAGGAACACCAATAATGTAGAATGGCGCACGCCAACTCATTCCCATCTCACCAACAGAAATACTTGAGATGTAATAACCAATAGACAGACCAAATGCCATACCACTATTGATAATTGCACTACCTAACGTGATACGATGTTTCGGTATCGCTTCTGAAGATAAACCATATTGAGGACCATAATAGAAACCTTGGAAGATCCCCACCATGACCCATGCAAACATAAAGGTCACGTAAGTTGGCATCATCCCCGCAATAATGGTAAATCCACCAAAGAGCACAACCCCTGTTACTAATACTTTTTTCTTACCTAAATAGTCACCAATCATGCCTGATGGAATATTGAGTGCAGTATATCCGATAAAGAAAATACTCATGATAGAACCAAGTTGAGCTTTAGTAAGATCAAACTCAGCACCAATATTTACCATTAATGGGCCGACAATGGCGCGGCTACCATAAAGTGCAATCCAACCAAAGAAGAAGATAATGGTCAGTTTGACCCAATAAGGGACTTTGCCTTTCTCATTCACTTGTGCATCGTTCATAATGACGCTCCTGAAAGCATTTTTATTAAGACTTATAAATTAAAGTGCCAGACTGACCTTCAATAACTTGTTGAATATTTTGTAATGCACCAATATGTGCTTGTTGCCCAGTTGCATTAACAAAATCACTCACCGCCATAATTTTTGGTCCCATTGCGCCATCAGCGACAGCCATTGGTGCAAGTTCTTCTGGTGTTGCTTCACGAATTGCGGCTTGTTCTGGTGTACCCCAATTTTTATAAATAGCATCAGCCTCTGTTAAAATAACAAAGTGCTCTGCATTTAATTCACGAGAAATTAAAGCCGCTGTTAAATCTTTATCAATAACAGCTTCACTACCAATAAATTCATTATTTGTGTTGTTAACTGGAATACCACCACCACCACCACAAATAACAACATGACCTTTATCTAATAAAAGTCTTACCGCTTCGATATCAATAATTTTTTTCGGTGTTGGTGACGGTACAACACGGCGGTAATGTTTACCGTCTTGTTTAAATGTCCATTGATACTTCGCAATCAATTCTTCTTTATCTGCCTCATCATAAATAGGGCCAATAAATTTACTTGGATCGTTAAATGCTTCATCATTAATATCAACAGAAACACGCGTCATTACCGTTGTAATTGCTTGTTCTGGATTATTTTGATTAATTTTTTGCATCATCATATAACCAATCATACCTTGGCTTTCAGCCACTAGAATATCCAACGGATATGCAGGAACATCTTGATATGCCAGGTTTTGTAGTGCAAGCAATCCAACTTGAGGCCCATTGCCGTGTACTAATACAACACGGTACTCTTTTGCTAATTTATTAATTGTCTCTGACATTAATTCAATATTTTTATATTGATTTTCAGCAGATAAAATTTCTCCGCGTTGCAATAATGCATTTCCGCCTAAAGCAATAACAATTGTTTTCATAATTATCCGTATCCGAATGTTTATATAAATTCTTTTATTAAAAAAAATTAACCAATATGCTGTTGTTGTTTTTTAGTTTGGTAACCAATCCATAATCCCAGTAATGTATCTGCACCGGAATGATGACCAATAGAGAGTATTTCCAACATATCCTTAAAAATAATCTCTTTATTCTTTATTTTTTTACCTAGTTGAATGAGATAGGTAGAAAATATTCCCTGGGTGGCATATTCCAAATAATGCTTACTGACAACGGTGGTCAATTCAGATAAAGGAGGAGTGCTATTAAAAAAATAATTAAGTTTTTTTTCTGGCTCTGCTAAATAATGTGCAAATAACATTCCTACTAGCATATCATCTGAACTTGGCGTTAATCCGGGGCCTTTCCCTGTAAAAATAGCCCAGTTAACAGCATTGCCCACTAACTGATTATGAAATAGCTTAATTAATAATTTAATTTCACTGAGCTGCGCGATTTGGCGATAATTTTTCAATGGTCCATATAACCCTGTTGTAATTGAGGGTGAAAGCAGAGAAAAAAAACTTTCTAACCAACGCAAATCTAATTCCGCTTTATCTTGTAAACGCAAATTCTCACCTTGACCTGCTAGTAGAGTAAGTTTATTGGCGAGTATTGCTTGATGATCTTTTAGACTCATCATGACCGAGGGATGACACTGTTTTGCAAAATAGTCAAAATCATCTTGTTTCAGTAACCATCCCATCGGGCTTAATCCTCTTCCTTCACGATGAAAAGTGATTAAACGTTGTTGAGGGCAAATGAAATTCAAAGCATGATCATAAATGCCCACACATTTAATCTCACTTTCAAAGTCAGTAATATGTTGGCTGGTTTGAAGTGCTTGAATTTGCATAATGCCCCCTTTATTGCTGTGATTTATCGTTACAACGCACGATTAAGCATCGATACCTAACTCTTCTGCCAGTGCAACAATCGCTTTCTCAAAACAACCTAAAGGTGCGCGTACCGTTCCTGCGCCTATCTGACCGACACCCGGATCTTTATGCGCAATCCCCGTATTAATCAGTGGCGTAATCCCCGTTTCAACAACGCGACGAGCATCTAAACCTAAACACGCACCTTGGAAATCCCAAGTTGGAATTTGCAACATCATGTTACGCGCAAGGTAGATCTCAGCCATTTCTTCAGTCACTTCTCGCGCGGCATCCATACCTCCTGATGCACCAACAAAACGAGTCACACCCGGTGCTGCAACCATGGCTGCGCCACCAATACCAAAAGTTTCAGTAATTGCACTGTCACCGATATCTGGGTTTGCATCTGCTTGACTAAAACCAGAGAAGAACAGACCTTGTGGTGTATTCACTGGAGCCGTAAACCATTGGTCGCCCATTCCACTGATTTTGATACCAAAGTTGCTACCATTACGGGTCATAACGGTAACGATAGTGCCTTGTTTGATTTGAGCACCTGCATCCATCGCAGCTTTACAATAAGCCATTGCTAAGTTCAGGAAGAATTGGTCTGTAATGCTCAGGAATTTAGTCACTTTTGTGATTTCAGCATCTTCAAAATCTAATGTGCTTAATACTGGTGCCAATTGACGCAGTAACAGGGCTGAAGCTGCAATATTACGTTGGTGGAATTCATCCCCCATCGTAATGGCTTGCCCCATAATTGCAGTCAAATCGATACCATTTTCAAAAGTAGCAATCGCTGCTTTTAATACTGGCGCTAAGCTATTTTTCATCCAATGTAGGCGCTCTTGCACATCTGGGCCGTAAGCACCAAAGCGCATCACTTTACCGATACCTTCGTTCATATTGCAGTAAGCATAGTTACCATGAATGTGGTTTTTGATGACTAACATTGGCATATGAGCAGAAGTAATCCCTCCCATAGGGCCTACTGCATTTACGTTATGGCAAGGAATAAACTCAATTTCCCCCGCCTCTAACATCACTAATGCTTGTTCTTCAGTTTCTGCCCAGCCTTCAAATAAAGAAGCACCAATACATGCACCGCGAACAGGGCCACTCATTTCCTCCCAAGTTACAGGAGGGCCTGCATGAAGTAATTTTTTACCTGTCTCTAAAGTTGGTACAACTTCTTTAGCTAAATTAACATCACACCAGTGAGGACGGGCTTCACGGATACGTTCGATAACTGCTTCATTCGCTTGTTCGATAGTTGAATACATATCTGCAATTCCTTATTTCAATTTCTTTAATATTTCAGCCAGTTTTTTATTGCCACCTGCGACAGGTGCCCACTGATAATGCACAACAGGAGTCCCACTTGATTGCAGATCGTCTGCAAAACTACGTAGACCAGCGTTGATCACAGAGATCCCGTTAAGCAGTGGTGACACTTCAGCATGTGCTTCTGCTGGATGTGGCTGGATTAATTCTTTTGCTAATAAAACCGCTTCTGGCAACGTATCCATGACAATAATGCCCGCTTCTTTTAGCTGTTTTTGCTGTTCGCTACGGTTTTGCGGATCATCTTCAGTACCAGTAATGGTTGCGATGGTGATTAATGGATTGGTTTCGCCACGTTTTTCATTCAGTTTTTTGATTTCTTGAATTAACGCGCCGGCAGGATCTTGAGTTGCACCATAACCAATAACAAAATCAACCAGTAACACGCCAGCCTCTGTTTTATTGCTTAGCTCACTGATAAATTTGTTACGTGTAGATGGGTCAATCATTGGGTGTGGTTTACCCTGTGTATAAAAATCATCACCCATATCGATGATTTTATGACCATCAGCATCTAGCATTGTGCCTTGCTTATGTTCATTATCGACTTCAACATTAAGTTTTTCGGATAACAACATGGCGCACTCAGCCGCTAGCGTACCACCGGCATAAAGACCAATGATTTTCTTACCTGTAACTTTTGGTAACTCAGCCGCGATATCTTCAACACGCGCTAATTCAGCTGCAATGCGCGCCGTTTCATCTAACGTGCGAGTAAAATAAATATTGTCGTCTTGGAATTTCTCAGGTGTTGTGCCTAAGAATTGCGCCACAATCGGTTTATTATGGCGTTTCATTTCAGCAATAATTTTTTGACGAACAGCAGGCGCGGGTGGCTTAGAAACAAAAGCAATAACACGCGTATTAGGATCTGCCGCTAGCATATTGATAGCAGTTACAGCACTGATACCACCAATTTCCTCGGTTAAATCACGTCCACCTAAACCAATTGAATGAGAAATACCTTGGCGTTGTAAAACGATTTGAGAGGTAATTTCTTGAATACCCGTACCTGATGCGCCAACAATACCAATAGAGCCTTTAGGTGCAATGTTAGCGAAAGCAAGAGGTGCGCCTGCAATATTTGCCGTACCACAGTCAGGCCCCATCACAATCAAACCTTTTGCTGCAGCTTTTTCTTTTAGTGCTTTTTCATCTGTAATAGAAACGTTGTCAGAGAACAGCATGACGTTACAACCATCATCTAAGCCCGTGTCAGCCAATTCCGCGGCATATTCACCAGCAATAGAGATAAGTAACATATTGGCATTAGTGCTTTTTTGTTTAGCGGTACGCCAGCTACGTACTGTCGTTAATTTGTTACCGCCTTTTTGACCGCTTGCAATTTCTGCTAGTGCTTCTTCTAACGCAGTAGAAATCATGTCGATAATCGCAGGATCGTCTGATTCCGCTTTAATCGAAACACAAATGTCATTCGGCGTTGCTTCGTTAAACATGTCATGCCAAAAACCGGTGACATCAAGAAGAGATTTATTCGCTGGTGTTCCCATCATGACGGAAATTTCTTCCACTTCAGGGGCTTCACTTAATTTTCGGGAAATAATCATCAGGCTAACGGAATCCTGAAAGCTCCCTTTTTTAATAAAAGCATGGATCATTATGATATCCTTAACGCATTTAATATATGTAACAACACATATCTATTTGCATTTCGTTTTTTTGATAATAAGAAGCCTATTTGCTTAAACTATTAAGCAATATAAATAAATGTCTGATTTATTAATTTTGAATCTCTGCATATAAACATACTGAAGAAATATTGAAATGTAGAGTGATTGAAGTCACACTTATTTATTGTAAAAAATTTTTATTTAATATGACGATATTTATTAAATAAATTATTATGAGGAAATTTTATTATTCTAAAAATAAAATCAAAAATAAAAAGTAGAATTTAACGGATAGGAAACAAAACTAGCGCAATAAAAGCTATAAAAAACAAGAGGAAATAAAAACGAAGCAACAATTTTATAACATACAGCAATAAATCATTATTATCAAGAATTAAAAATAAACCTCTTTTCATCCATATTTTTAGAATTTAACACTTTAACTTAAATTATATTTATTATTATAAAAAAACAAAAAAGCCTCATATTTAATAAGGTCTTTTCTATAAAATATGGCTTAATTTATTGCTTAATAGCTTCAACTTGAATTTTTAATGTCATATTATCAGCCATCCCTTCTTTGACCAAAAAATCCACGCTCCAATCTGAACGTTTAATGGTTGTTTCAAAATCACCACCACAGACTGGCGCATTAAATACAGGACTTTCATAACAATTAAATTTGGTTGTTGTTAATTTAACTGGCAATGTTTTTCCTTTCATCGTTAATAACCCTTCAATGGATGTGGGTTTATTATCCGAGAAATACCATTTTGCTGAAGAAAACTGAATTGTTGGGTATTTATCTGCATCTAAGATATCTACACTTTTCACATGATTATCAAATGCCGTTAATCCCGTATTTAGTGTTTTAACTGGAATAGAAACGTTTATTTTTCCTATATTCTTTTCTGGTGAGTATGTTAAATCACCTTCAATTTCATAGAAACCACCACTGTTAGTTGAAGTATCAAAATGGTCAATATAAAACATTGCCTTAGTATGCGTTGGTTCAAGTTTATATTCATTGGCTTGTACTGCTGGCACAAGTAATAATGAAGATAATACGGCAGGTAAAATAAATTTCATTATAATTCCCTAATCTATTTTTATAGAGTAATACCCATAAAGAAAATATTTTATAAAAACATAAAGATACATAATCACATTGTATTTTAATAACACTAGGTTACATAAAAAATTTATTTTTAAAAATAAGTTAATAAATAATTTTATTTTTATGACATCAATCAATGAATATTTAATAATATGTTAATAACATCGTATTTAATAAAAATACTTATTAGCTTTACCTTTTACTTCCGATTATTTATTTAACCTGCAACCTAATGGAATAACCTGATGAACAAATTGACTCCATTAAGACCCATACCGACATTAATCGCCATCTCTATCACCCTGGTTATCTGGTTTTTTATTCCCATTCCAGAAGGCGTTGATCCCAATGCTTGGCATTTATTAGCCCTTTTTGTTGGTACTATCGCCGCCATTATTGGTAAAGCACTTCCTATCGGTGCTGTTTCTATTATTGCTATCGCATTAGTCGCTGTTACAGGTGTTACTAATCCTAATTCAACTAAAGCCGCTATCGGTGATGCATTAAGTGGATTTTCCAATGATCTTATTTGGTTAATTGGTATTTCCATTATGGTTTCAATGAGCCTAAATAAAACCGGACTCGGTGCTAGAATTGGTTATTATTTTATTTCACTATTTGGCAAAAGAACCATTGGAATAGCCTATTCATTGGCTATTGCTGAAACAATATTAGCCCCTGTAACTCCAAGTAATACCGCACGTGGTGGTGGGATTATTCACCCAATTATGCGTTCTATTTCAGACAGTTTTAACTCTAAAGCAGAAGATGGCACAAGTGGAAAAATAGGTCGTTACCTCTCTTTAGTGAACTACAATATAAATCCAATTACTTCTGCCATGTTTATTACGGCAACAGCTCCTAACCCACTAATTGTGAGTTTAATTATCAGTGAAACTGATCCTACACATGAGCTTAGTTGGTCTATGTGGGCAATTGCGGCTTTTGTACCCGCTATCGTTTCATTAATATTAATGCCTATCGTTATTTATCTGCTTTATAAGCCAGAAATAACCAGTACCCCAAATGCCCCCCATTTTGCTAAAGAGCGTTTAGCGCAATTAGGGCCTATTTCATTACCTGAGAAAATAACCCTTGCAGTCTTCGCCTTATTATTAATTATGTGGGCGGGTGTACCTGCATTGTTATTTGGTGATGCGTTCAGTGTTAATGCCACAACAGCCGCATTTATTGGCTTATCGATTTTATTATGTACAGGTGTTTTAAATTGGGATGATATTTTAAAAAACAAAGGTGCATGGGATACCGTTGTTTGGTTCTCTGCCTTAGTAATGATGGCATCCTTCTTAGGAAAATTAGGATTGATTAAATGGTTGTCACTCAGCGTAGGGGCAAGTATTGATAGTATGGGAATAAGTTGGGTCAGTGGCATGATATTACTGGTACTAATTTATGTTTATTCTCACTACTTTTTTGCCAGTACCACCGCGCATATTACCGCAATGTTTGCCGCGTTTTATGCCGCAGGTTTAGCACTTGGCGCACCACCAATGTTATTAGGGCTTATTTTGGCATTCTCATCTTCATTAATGATGTCATTAACCCATTATGGTACAGGTACTGCGCCCATTATTTTTGGTTCAGGTTACGCCACATTGGGCGAATGGTGGAAAACTGGCTTTGTGATGAGTGTTGTTAATCTTATCGTTTGGATAACGTTGGGTAGTGTATGGTGGAAACTGTTAGGATATTGGTAAGAATAAATATCTACACTATAGGAGCATTAATGCCTAAGTACTCATGATTACACCATTTATCCAAATGATAAATCATCTTAGGCATTATTAATAAATTTATTGTATGAATAATACTTCAGCCATATAGTGATTTTTTTTATTATCGACTTTATCTTTATCAAGCTTATTATCTTCAATAAGCAAATCACTTAAAAAATATTCCGGTTCAACATCAAAAAGATAAGACAAACGATACAGTGTTTCAGCATGAATATTAGTATCTCCATTTTCATAACGAGATTGATGTTGCTGACTAACGCCAAGTAATGCACCGAGCTCATCTCCAGTCATACAATACATTTCTCTCAATTTTCGGATCTTTTTTCCAACTAATCTTGATATTTTCTTATTCATAAAAACATCCTCAAAATAAATAAAATATATTATTCATATAAAATATTTACTGTTGCTACTGAATTTGCAGTGCCTGCTGTTATCTTATTACTCGTCTTGATATAACGCGCTTTCCAATTAAAAATATAATCACCAGAAGAAACATTGTTTTGTAAATTAAGTTTTGTATTTAATTTTATTGGGGTATTATTACTATTGACTATTTGAATGCCAATACCTGTTGCACGGTTAGAGCCCGATAAATTTAATTTTCCTGTGTTTGCATCAATATATCCGGCACTACTTGTCACCGTTGCTTTAATATTGGTTCCCGCGGCACAACTTAACGTAATTGGAATATTAACATTTTGGCTAACATCGCCGATATTTTTAAACTGAGTGTCATACCATGTTCCCAAATTAATATTATAATTGTTTGATTTTGTTGTACACTTTAGTGAATTTACTTTTATTGAACCAATTGGTATTCTCAATGTTGATAAAATCCATCGACTAGTATTAGGCAATGTATTATTTTGCTCCATACGTGCTAAATTCCCTCCCATTAATGTATTCGATTGAGTTACTCTGCCTGTTTTTATAATCTCAACAACCCAAGTTGGGTTATTAATTATATATTTTTGTCTTTCATTATCTTTGAGGAAACTAGTATTTATATGACCAATATTAGTCATTTTTACTCTTATTCCAATACCAGGGATATTGGTTGCTGCTATCTTATTAGAATTAGGTGTCCATCCATTAATAAAACGCCCAGTAATAATAGCATTTCCACAGAGACCATTATCCCCTTCATATGATGCTGTGTAGGGTGGAAGATACGAAAGTTTAATTGTATCAAGTGTTCTTGTCGTCAGATCGTCATATTGAATATTAAAAACTCGATTGGGTACATTAACAATAATATTTTTATAATTAGGATTCTGTATGCATGCAGCAGTAGAGTAAGTAGAATAAATTAACACTCCACTTAATAATAATGGCTTAATTATTATATTTCCCATTTTTAGCCTCATTCTTTTTTTAAAAGAATAGTTTTAATTTCACAATTATCTTTTTCATCTAAAATAAAAAAGTCTTTTATATGGATATTAAATATCTCTGCATATTGATTAAGTCTATCCAGACTAATTCTATTAATCCCCCGTTCATATCTTGATTGTTGCTGTTGGCTAACTCCAATGAGTGATGCCAATTCATCTAACGAAATCCCCTTCATTTTCCTATAATAAGTAATTTTCCTACCTATTACTTTTGATACAGGATAGCGATTAATCACTTTCTACTCCTAGGTTAAGTAGTTTTTAATTATAAATTAATGTAAATTCAAGATGACTTTTAAATGTTCCTGTACTCATTCCATTGCCGGTTTTAATTAATCTTGCTGCTAAAAGATATTCAGCCATTTTGGTTTGGCTATTAATTATTGCCTCTAATTTAGTTCCATTTTTTACTATCGTTTTATTTTTATTTTCTATTAAATTTAATGCGATATTTTTTGCAGTTCCATTATTGATAAAATAATTTCCATTATTAGGATCAGCAGTACCAGCTATCGTTATCGTTGCTTTTTTTGTACTTACTGGACAATTTTTTAATTTTATTGAAAAATCGATCCAATCTGTGTTCTGATTATTTTGTAACTCTCTAATATTTACTTTCTTAAAGTCAATTAAATAGTTCTTATTCTCAATCTCACAAGGCGATACTGTCACTGTTCCATAAATATTAATATTTACAGTACTCGCCATTGTAAAAGATGAAAAAAATAGAAGTAAAAAAATTATCGCTTTCATATTATTTCTCTTTTATAAATAGATAATATTTGCAGTCACTTTTGCTGATATTGTGCCTGGCGATCCCTTTCCTGATGGACTAAACGCTCGTGTTCGTAATCCCAATTTAATGCTAGTCTGCCCATTTAATGTAAGGAATAGCGATTGTTGATTCCCTAGTTTTATCGTACCCGTCCAATTCTCTAATTGCACTGCGATATTTTCAGCACTTCCTTGATTTTTGTATAAACTACTCGAGTCAGCCACATCAGATATACCTGAAAACGTAAGCTTTATTTGATTAATTGCCGTGGAGCAGTTTTGAAACTCTATATTAAACATATTCCAGCTAGAAGCTGAATTTGCCTTTTCAAAATTAGCTGCTGGTATATTTTTCAAATCAACATTTATATTATCGCCACTCGAAACATTGCATGTAGCGATCCTAATATTGCCAGTAAAATTTAAATTAACACTGTCTGAAGCCCAAGATATAGGGCTTATTATTAGAGCGTTTATTAAAAATAACTGATTAATTATCTTTTCCATTCTTATTTCCTACACGTAGCAGATATCGACAGCTATATTTTAATTAGCTGTAATACTATAATTGGATGAATAAAATATTTATGTTATTTATTTATGACAAACTACGGTAGTCTTATAGAGACCTAAATAATGAGAATCATTTAATAAATTATAATTTGCACTACATTGTTTATCATTATACTTAACAATAAACTCACCTTTTCCACTTAATCCAGATAAATAAACTTCACCATCATTACCTACAATGCTATTCAATTGAGGATTATCTTTAAAAATCACCTGCGCTCCAAAAGGAATTAACTCATCATTTTCTAGTGTTAACGTAATTAATGCACGATATCCGACATTCGCAGAGAATTTTGCTTTTACTAATGCACCACGACTAGGGGAAACGGTCTGACTCGTTAATGCCATTTCTGTATTTTCCGGTAATGCTGTAGTATCAATATCAATTGCATTTTTACGATATGGAGTAATATAAGGCACTAAAGCATAACCATAACTGTTAGTTTCTACCCCAGATTGATTTAAAATTGTCACATTACCTGCATCAGGAATATCAACAATAGCAGCAGTTTCACCAAGTTGTTGACCCAAAACTACCCCCCCTGAATGAGCAACTAAACTACCATTAATGCCATAATATAAATTATAGTTATCCTTACTATATCCACTGCCTCCAGTCACTTCACCGTATTTACCCTTATACGATGCGTTTAAATTACCAGAAGATCCTTGATCTTGATTCGTAAATGCTTGTTGTAGACTCCAATTTAATCGATTATTTAATTGAGATGCGGATAATCCCACACTTCCCGTACTCGAACTCTGACTACTATTATTTGTATTAAAGTTATAATAAAAAGTATCGTCAAAGACACTAAACGGCACACTTACTGAAAGCGCTAATTGATGCTCATTCTCACTTTTAGAATAGTTACTTGATTTATAAGAATAAGTATTTGTATTTTTATTATAGGTATAATTCAAACCATAACTAATCCCTTGCCAACTATTGTTATAACCCAGCGTCGCTGACTGCGTTTTTCTATCGCTATTCCAATAATCTTCTCTTACATACCCTACAGAAAGAGAGCCGTACCGCTCACCCAGATTTTGATTAATCGTAATTTCCGCACGATTACGACGGCGTTCAATTTCTGGCGCATTGGCGCCATTCCGATATTCATCAAAAACCTCCGATAAACTATAATATCCGTCAGTCGAATAGCGATACCCTGCTAACGCAATATTTGTTCCTGTCGTATTTAGGTTTTTGTTATATCTAAAACGATAAGACTGTCCATGTGATGTGTTACCATTATTTAATGTTGAATTTGCCTGTATAACATCAATGGATATTGCACCAAATGCCCCTAAATTTTTTCCCGCACCAATAGAATATGATTGATAGTTATTGCTCAGCTGGCTTCCCCCATAGACTGTTGTTCCATAAGGTAAACCATAAATTAATGTAAATTGGCCAAATTTCTGTTTTTCAATATCGCTGTCATAAGCGCGATACTCACCTCCTGTGATGCTATAAGATAAATAACCTTCACGCTGTAAAACAGGCAAAGAAGCAAATGGTACGATTTGATGCTGTTCACTCCCATTAGATTCTTTTATTGTGACGTATAAATCTCCACTACTCCCTGTGGGATATAAATCATTAATCTCAAAAGGCCCTGCGGCGACTTCTGTTTGATAAATCGTATAACCATTTTGCCTAATCGTTATCTGAGCATTACTACGTGCGATACCGCGCACAACAGGTGCGTATCCACGTAAACTCTCAGGATACATATCATCATCTGTAGAAAGCTGTCCCCCTCTAAAAGGCACACTGTCAAAAACAGATGAAGGTGATACACCATCCCCTAAAATTAATTGGCTTTTAATTCGGTTAATGCTTCGCGATAAATAAGTATAAACAGTATCCCACTTGCTCGATTTTTCATCACTATTAGACCAGGTGGTATAATTTCTCAAACGCCAAGGGCCTATATTTATTCCTGGTCTTAAATTAATGTAATTTGATGTTGTGTCTGACCCATTACTTTTACGATCATAATTTTTTGAACCACTATAACTGTAATTTAATAATAGCGCTGTAATACCATTATCTATATTACTCAGTTCAACAAACCCTCTAGGTTTTTTATTTAATGCTATTTGAGGAATACTTAAATACAAACGTTGAGAGTTAAACTCAAAATTACTTTTTGCATTAGGGATCACTGATAAATTTACACAACTATTTTCTTCTTTATTTAAACCAGAGTAATCTTCAGTTTTAATGCCAAATTTAGTAAGATCATTTACTGATAAACAAGGTATTAAATTACCATTATCTTTCTTTTCAAATTTAATATTTTCAGTAGAAATTAAATCAGTATTAACATAAACATCAACATAATACGTACCCGCTAATTGTTCATTATTTTCAAAGTGAGATAAGTCAATCGTACTTTTATTGGGTAATTCTAAAAAATCAGGATCAAAATAAACATTATCTAAATTAGAACTATTTGCATATAACGAGGCTGTATAGCCTAAATATAAAAATAGGCTAATACATATCTTATTCATTTTCATATTAAAACCTAAGTTTATAGAAGATTATATTTTTATCTCTGATAAATCAGTAATCGCACCATAATCATTAATAACTTCCCAATTGATAGTGCCATGTACCTCTTCACTATTAATATCAAATGATTTTACTGAGTAAGGGGCGACATAAGAAACATCCTCAACAGCCTTATTGTTAAACTTAATCATTTGAAAATTAAAAAAATAAGGGGTTGGGTTTTTTACATTTATTTTATTTCCCACTTTTGACCACTCTAACTTTTTCTGCTCTTCTACAAAGTTGACATTTTTTAGCTCTTTAGGTCTAAAAATTAATTTCATCTGAGTCTTAAATGCAATTTGTAAAGAATTTTCTGTTCTCTCTGTCGCTGGAATTGTTTTTATATTTAACCAAAATAGTGATTCTCTATCACTAGGCAAATTATTTTCAGTTAAAAATATTCTTAATGCATTTGTATTACTACCATTTAATCTGAATAATGGAGGCGTTATAACAAAGTTTGATTGTTTTTTCTCATTAATATCATCAACCCAAGATTGAATTAAATAGGGAATATTATCAGGATTTTCCACACTAATACTGACGTCTTTTTTCCCTTCATCATAAATAACGCGAGTACCACCAATAACAACACCAGCATTTGCTGTATTAAAAAAAACAAACAAACAAATAAAAGAATAGATAATAAACTTCATATCTTCACCATCAATAGAGTAAAAAGGTTCAATTCCCTTTAAACCTTTTTATTTTTTAGATAATATTAATTATAATTAATAGTAAATGTTGCATTACCATTTGCAGGACCTGCAGTTACAGTATCGGATTTTGCGATATAACGAGCACGGAAATCCAAATTATTTACTACACCAGCACCAGTTTTTAATGGATAAACTTTAGAAGCAGTAAATAATGGAACGACCGTATTTGTATCATCTGTAATTTGAATACCCACACCTGAAGCTACACCTGTTTCTTTTTTCAAAGCGATAACACTATCGTCACCAGAATAAGATTCCGCATCAAATTTTACAGCAGCACTACTCACTGTAGCAGGACAATTAATTAATTTAATTGTAAACTTTGTTGCTGCAGCGGTACTACCTGTACTTGGTAATGCTGTTTTAGATACCTTACCTAAATTCACCTTTAATGCATCAGAACCCGCAGCTAATTCACAAGCGTTATCTATAATTTCACCTGTAAAATCAATAGTGCCATCTGCAGCTAATGCATTATTAACTACAAAAATAGAACTACTAGCAATAAACATTGCAAGTAAACTTTTCTTCATTTATTTTTCTCCAATAGGTCATTCTTAATATATTTATTAATATTATTTTAATATATTGATTAATCCACTCATCAACATCAAATAAGCAATTAACTCAATATATGAGTATTATCTAATTGTTTTTTACAATAAACAAGTTTTGGTTATAGCGGTATAATATTCAATATTTTGATTTAAATCAGGATTTAAAACTAGATAAACTCTTTATTAGTTAACTAATGAACTTTATTTTTAATTATTTAAAATTTTCATATCTTGATACAACATTGTTAAATCAAAATAAAAGTTAAACACTATTTTTTATTAATAAAGAATTTTTTATTTTATTTTGTAACTCATATAGTGTGAATTAAAAAAATATTATTTTTGCTTAATAATATATGATATTTTTCATTCAATTTTGATTACTTTAAAACCTTAACGTATTATTTTTGAACAAAATTTGATTTAACTTATCAGTTACAACTTGAACGTCAAAAGAATAAAAAAATATTGTATATAAAATATATGATTCAAATTTTTTACATAAAAAAAGAGCAAGGTTCCCCTTGCTCTGATTTAATATCTGAGTAATTCACTTAAATATATTTATAAAATTAAAACACTACAATTAATTTGATAATCAATTCTTATTAATATTTAATCAGCGACATTCTTATCTGGCATATAAGAGCCAATGTTATAAGCTTCTAATTTGGGTGCCTTACTCGCATTAGAGTCAAAATTTAATATTGTTATTGTACCTGGTGTTGCCGGTAATAAGAATTCAGGTGATAGATTTAAAAATACTTTGCAAGCTGCTCGAATAACACCACTATGCACGACAGCTAATAAATCACTATCCTCTTTATGTACCCACCTTTGTAAGGTGGTACCGATACGATCGCAAAAATCAAACCAATTTTCACCTTTAGGTGGCGTATATGTCCCAGCTCGCCAATTTTTATATTTATCAGCCTGATGCCTTATGAGTTCTGGTTTTCGTTGCCCTGTCCATTCTCCCATATTTAATTCACGCAATAACGGTTCTTTTACAGCTTCTGGATGACCAACAATTTCGGCTGTTTGAACTGTTCGGCCTAAATCTGACGTAATAATCCGAGCGGGTGATAATAATTTAATACTCTCTTTTATCGCTATTGCTTGATTAATACCTTTTGGCGATAAACACGAGTTAGCATGTCCTTGTAAGCGCGATTCCATATTCCATAAGGTTTCACCATGTCTTAATAAAATTAGTCTCATTATTATTCCTTAATTTAATGGGTTATAAGCCATATCCAAGAATTTGGAACCAAGTAAATATCGCGATAGAAATTACTGATGCTCCAATAAAACACGTAATTAACCCGTATTTCATTTGCTCTAATACACTAAAATAACCTGTTGAAAAATAGATGGTATTTACTTTTGAGTGAGGTGGTAAAGTAATGGTATAAGTCAGTGTAAATGATGCTGCTAATGCTAATGTAACGGGATCCATACCTAATGTTTTAGCAAGTGCAATAATAGCTGGAATTAAAATGGTTGTTTTCACCGTCTTACTGGTAAAAATCAAATGGCTGTACATACAGATAAAGACAACCACAATATAGACCATGGTAGTACTCATATTTTCGAGCCCAAGTCCATAAACCATTTTACCGATTAACCATTGTGCTCCTTGCGTTGACTCTAAAGTATTACCTGCCGCATAAGCCCCTGCTGCAAATATCATTAGATCCCATTTGATATTGGCTTCATTCCAAGTTAATAAACCTATACGGGGCATTAAACAAAGAATAGCGGCAATAACAGCCGTCATATAGACACTAATTTTAAACCCTACGACATCCTGATGATAACTTTCTGTTGCCCATAAAAAGACTGTCATCAAGAAGATATACATAGCTTTTTTCTCATTAAGTGTTAAAAAGCCAAGTTCTGAACGCTCTTTTTTTAATTTTTTCAAAGAACCTTCAAAATCAACTTCGCCTTTAAAAGAGAAAAGCTTTAATCCGACAAAGAATGAAAGAGTCATCCCTATTAAAGCTAATGGGAAGGATGCAATTAACCAATCAATATAACCAATAGATCCTCCCGCTTGTGAATTGATAAATCCAACCGCAATAATATTAGCAGCAGTTCCTGTCATGACACCCGATGTCGCTAAAGCATCAGCCTGAACTCCCTGTAACATCATTAATTTTCCATAATTACTTTTCCCTGGAATAGCCTTATGCACTTCAAGCAAAATCATACAAATAGGCACCATTAACGTTGCCCTTGCCGTTGTTGAAGGAACAAAAAACACAATACAAAAATTTATTAATACAAGAACAAAGAGCGCTTTTTTAGGTGTTTGACCAAAGTTGGTGATCATCCATAACGCAAAGCGTCTAGCAATATTTGATTTGATCATGGCTGAGGTTAAAACAAATGCGGAGACCATTAACCAAATAACGTCATAACCTAATGTACCAAAAACGACTTTTTCTTTTGTTACCGTGCCAGTCATTGGCAGTAACACAATCACTAGCATTGATGTTAAATAAATGGGTAAAGAGCCACAGACCCATAGAATTAATGCAGCACAGAAAATAGCAATCGCTTTTTGTCCTTCAATACTTAATCCATCAGGCGTTGGCATAAAAAACAAAGCCAGTAATGCCAATAAAGCTAAAGGTATTCCTATTGTTTTTAATGTGATTTTCTTACCATTTTTTTTTGGTGATGATGGCGCTGGTTTAGCGATATCATCTCGCTTCGCAGTCTTTTCCATAACCGATTCCTCTTAATATGTAGGGTGGGAAGTTCAGTATAGAAATATTGAGGTATAAAGATAATTGTATTATTATATTATAACTATAAAAATAATTTATGGTCTTGCTATGAATTTAAGCCAACTTGATGCCTTCCTCTTACTCGCAGACGGTTTTAATGTTACCGAAACCGCAGAGCGCCTATTTTGCACTCAGCCCAGTGTGAGTATTAAAATTCGAAAATTAGAAGAAGAGTTACAAACAACATTGTTTGAAAGGATCAACAACCGGCTTTATTTAACGCCGCAAGGTAAGGTGTATCAACAATACGCAACCCAGATTATTAATCTAGTTAAATCCTCTGCCGAGCATATGCGACAATTTGATGATCCCTCTAAAGGTGAAATTAAGTTTGGTGCTAGCCATTTTGTTGGTGTTTACCTATTACCACAAATTATGGCGCAATTTAGAAAACAGTATCCAGACGTCAAACTCAGCATGGATATTTCAAGTTCAACACAACTTATCCATAAACTTGATACTCAAGAATTAGAGTTTTTAATCATGTCAGATCATATCTATTTAGATCCGACTGAATATCATCTTGATACCTTTCTTATCGATCCTCTCGTACTTATTTGCTCTCCAAAACATTGGTTAGCTCAAAAGAAACATTGTAGATTTTCTGATATTGCATCCGAAGTTTTTCTGATCAAACCAGAGCACTCTGCCACTCGTGATTTTTTATTAGATAGGATCAAAGAAAATAATAAAGAGATTAAAAATGTAATGGAAATAAATAGTTTAGAAGGGATCAAGCAAGGTGTTATTCATGGATTAGGAATTTCCGTTTTATCTCGCTTATCTATTTTGCAAGAATTAGAATCAGGCCTTTTATGTGAGATTCCTTTTGATGATATTCAATTTAGTCGGGGCATTCGTTATTTTCATCATAAAGAAAAATATATCTCTCCTGCCACTAAGAATTTTTTATCTGTCTTACAATCTCAAGCCAAAATTTTAACTAAAGATATCAATAAGTAAATTGATTATCTAATCTCTTATTTACTCTATTTTAGGGATATTCGCGTATCAATATTTTTGTTAAATCGTTATGATACACCCTCTATTTTCCTCCTTTCTGTAACATCATTTAAAAGGATTTTATGCGCAAAACACTTTCATCTTATCACCCTATTCTTTATATGTTGAGAGTGGCTCAGCGACGTTTATTTCGTTCGCTGAGCTGGCGGTTTTCTGGACGAAAATACAGCAAAAATGTTCAACAAGAACAACGGCTTCCTTTCCGTTATATCAAACACACATCTAAATTAATTAGCCGTCGTGGCGATACTGATCTTCAATTACAATACAATAAGATAAAAAATCTTAAACTAGTTGAAAAAGCGCTTGATGGTGTCATCATCCGCCCTGGTGAATATTTCTCTTTTTGTTATTTAGTTGGAAAACCGAGTTATAAACGAGGTTTTATTGATGGTATGCAACTTTCTTACGGTGAAGCCAAAAAAGGTGTTGGTGGAGGAATTTGTCAGGCAAGTAATTTAATTCATTGGTTAGCACTACATTCTGAATTAAAAGTAATTGAAAAAGCTAATCACAGTTTTGATCCCTTCCCTGATGAAGGAAGAGTTCTTCCTTTCGGATCCGGTGCGGCTATCTTCTATAATTATGTGGATTTAGTTTTATATAATCCAACACCTTATGATTATCAAATTAGATTACATGTCGCTGAACATCAGTTAGAAGGTGAACTCCTTTGTGATGAAGTGAGGAAATACCGTTACCATCTCTACGAAAAATCCTCTGCTTTTATCAAAAAAGGAGAGCACGTATATCGCTGCAATGAAATCTGGCGAGACATTTATACTAAAAATAATGTGGGTGCTTTCCCTAAGTTACTGACGTCTGAATTACTTTATAAAAATAGTGTTGTCGTAAAATATAATATTCCAGATGAACAATTAAATTAATCAAGTCATTATTTTTAATACTCTAATTATGAATAACATCCTTCTAAAAATTAAGGTTACATTAAATTAGAAGTCACTTTTATTTTAAAGTCATTGAGTTATCAAATAGAAATCCTATCTATTTATTAGAGTCAAAGAATGATAATTATTACTTCTATTAAATAGGTAATATAATGATGTTAAAAATTGATTATCCACAAAGATTAGAAGTTGGTGATATCGTATTTACCTGTATTGGTACCTTTTTATTTCGTCAAATTTCCTCCGCTTCTTTATGCTGGAGTAATCATGTTGGCATTATCATAGACCATAATGGGGAAGATTATTTAGTGGCAGAAAGCCGTATTCCACTCTCAACAACAACGTCATTAACACGTTTTATTAATCGCTCATCAGATAAGTGCTATGCAATACGCCGTTTAACGACACAATTATCTGATGAACAAAAAAATACACTTATCGCACAAGTTCCCAAAAAGTTAAATAAGCTTTATCACACGGGTTTTAAATACGACTCTCCCCGCCAGTTTTGCTCTAAATTTATTTTCGACATTTATAAATCAGCACTTTCTATTCGTATCGGAGAAATCGAAACCTTCCAAAAATTATTAAGTAAAAATCCTAATGCTAAATTACAATTTTGGAAACTATGGTTTATTGGACTAATACCATGGGAGAGAACCACTGTCACACCAGCAAGTTTATGGCAACATCCTGCTCTCTCTTTAGTTTATCAACGCCATGAAAATATTAATTAATATAGTTTATTAGCATTATAAAAACAGAGAAACTAATCGCCTTTTCGATACTGTTTATTCATAAAAATCAAAACAAAAAGCCCCTCTCTTTGTAATAGAGAGCGTTTTGGTGTAAAACTAAAAAATAATATTTTTTAAATATGACTTAATTACTATTCATTCATTGTTCGTCATTTAGGGATCATTATGAAATACCAAGATGTCACGAAATCACCCTGCGAGAATGCTTATTTTTTAGTTTTTAATCTCACCCTTTTACCTGAAAGCCGCAGGATTCTGATCGATTTTTGTAATAATTTTTCTGGTCTTATACGTAGTATGAGAACGCGCTTTCCTGAATTAGAAACCAGTTGTGTAATAGGATTTGGTGCAAATGCATGGACAGCATTATTCCCTAATCAATCCAAGCCAAAAGAGCTGAATACGTTTAAAGAAATCAAAGGTGAGACTTATACCGCTGTTTCTACACCTGGTGATCTCTTTTTCCATATTCGAGCTCTCAAAGTTTCTGCTTGTTACGAATTAGCGTCTATCATCAGCCAAAAGCTAAAGAATATTGTTACACCTGTCGATGAAGTGCATGGATTTAGATATTTTGATGGGCGTTCTATAATTGGTTTTGTCGATGGAACTGAAAACCCTGAATATGAAGATGAGCGTGTTTCTTATGCTGTAATTGGTGATGAAGATCCTGAATTCAGCGGTGGCAGTTACGCTTTTGTACAAAAATATATTCACGATATGGAAGAATGGGAAAAGCAACCCCTCATCGAACAAGAAAAAGTCATTGGTAGACATAAATTCAATGATGTGGAATTAACCGATGAAGAAAAAGAGCCAGGTTCTCATAATGTTGTCACCAATATTCAAGATGAAAACGGCGAAGATTTAAAAATTGTCAGAGCCAATATGCCTTTTTCTAACCCATCAAAAAATGAATATGGTACTTATTTTATTGGCTATGCTCGCTATTTTTCGACAACCAATCGTATGCTAGAAAATATGTTTACAGGCACACCTGAAGGTCATACGGATAAATTACTTAAATTCAGTACCCCTGTAACAGGCACATTATTCTTTGTTCCATCAGCCGAATTTTTAGATGATTTAACCTAACATAAGAAATAAATCAAAATTCTCTTAATTTATAAAGAATTAGCCAGATATTTTACTCACTAAACATAAAAAGCCATCTATGATGGCTTTATTTCAGGCACAATTACAAACCAAATACATTAACATAAAATTCTTTGCCGTCATCAGTACTTTCAATGGTATAGGTAATTGGGATCGAATTTTTACCACCTTTGCCCTCAAAAGAAAGTTCAGCTGCACATGAGTAAGTATCTCTTTTTTCATCATGCTCACGAGTACGTACGCTTTCTACTTTGATCTTAACTTGATCAATCAACGCAGCCATTTTTTGATCACGTAATTCATCTTTTGTAATATCAATCACTAAATTTTTAGCTTCAGTGCTATTACAGTTAGGTGTTGCATCACTACATCCTACTAACGGAAATGCTAATACACCTAATAAAGCTAATTTTACAATTCGAGTTTTCATACTGATTATTTCTTCCTTGCTCACAAGATAAAATAAATTTTTCAGTATTTTACCTAATAATTATATCGCAACAATATAGAGTAATAATAGTTAGAATAAGATAACGATAGACATTAATATTTTGGCGTTAAGATACTTATTAAGTCAAACCTATAAACTTTAATACCAATATGAATGAGCTTCTATTGCTTGTTGATTAATCACACCAATAATGTCAGCGCGAATATTCCATGTTCTCTTGCGTTCTTTATTACCTACTGCATGAATATAATAGTGACTACTTTATTGAGTACTAATTTGTCCTGTTTCCTAAATAATCATCAACAAACCGGTAAATCACGCTGCTATCATTATTCGTTGTTGTATTAAATATAATTGTGTATTTGCTGATAAAGCCCACCTTAATGTATAAATAGTTTTACGTGATGGTGATAATAGACGAGGAGGTATTCCTTTGATAGTTATATCCCATTTTTGCAATACGCTGTAGAAGGTAATGTTCGCTTCAGCGCCAATTAATACGCTGTTTCCTTTATCATCAAAATTACCTATCCTAGTGAATAAAACTATTTGGCTTTTGGCTTAAAAAGATATTTATATCATTAAAACAACGGACTGTACCTTGTGATATGATCGAACCATGCTTGTGAAATAAAACGACATTCCGTGCAATAACAAATTTTCACAAATAACTCAAAATTCAATACCTTAAGACAGACAACAACATGACTGACATTCGACACTTAGACTCCCACACACCAATGATGCAGCAGTATCTGAAGATAAAAGCAGAGCATCCTGAAATCTTACTGTTCTATCGTATGGGTGACTTTTATGAACTGTTTTTTGATGATGCTAAAAAAGCCTCTCGTTTATTAGATATTTCATTAACAAAGCGAGGTCAGTCCGCAGGCCAACCTATCCCTATGGCGGGAGTCCCTCATCATGCCGTTGAAAATTATCTCGCTAAATTAGTGCAATTGGGGGAATCCGTCGCTATTTGTGAACAAATTGGCGATCCCGCAACAAGCAAAGGCCCCGTTGAGCGCAAGGTTATTCGTATTGTAACACCAGGTACCGTTACTGATGAGGCCTTACTTGAAGAGCGTCAAGACAATCTGTTAGCTGCTATTTGGCAAGATAAAAATGGTGCATTTGGTTATGCAACGTTAGACATCACTTCAGGGCGTTTTCGTGTCACTGAAATGCCAGATAGTGAAAGCATGATCGCCGAGCTACAACGTACCCACCCAGCAGAATTACTCTACCCAGAAACCTTTGAATCAATGGCATTGATTGAGCGTCAACAAGGACTGCGTCGCCGTCCTATTTGGGAATTTGAACTTGAAACAGCAAAACAACAGCTTAATCTACAATTTGGTACTCGTGATTTAACGGGGTTTGGTGTTGAAAATGCACATCTCGCACTCTGCGCCGCGGGATGTTTATTGCAATATGTAAAAGATACACAACGGACGTCTTTACCTCATATTCGTAGTATTACCATGGAACGTCCTCAAGATTCGATTATTTTAGATGCGGCTACTCGTCGCAATCTTGAATTAACACAAAATCTTGCAGGTGGGACTGATAACACACTGGCATCTGTACTTGACCTTTGTGTTACCCCTATGGGAAGCCGTATGCTAAAACGTTGGATACACACGCCATTACGCCAACGTGAACAACTGATTAAACGTCAGGATGCCATTAGTGCATTACAGCCTTTCTATTTTGAGTTACAGCCTTTTTTACGCCAAATCGGCGATTTAGAACGTGTATTAGCACGTTTAGCATTACGTTCTGCACGCCCTCGTGATCTCTCTCGTATGCGCCATGCTTTTCAGCAATATCACGATATTCATCAAGTGCTTGAACAAGCTGATATGCCTTACATTAAAGAATTACAAAAGCGTATTAGCCAGTTTGATGAATTATGTGAATTACTTGAAAATGCCATTGTGGAAACGCCCCCGGTATTAGTCCGTGACGGAGGTGTTATTGCCTCTGGTTATAATGCCGAATTAGATGAATGGCGAGCATTAGCCGATGGTGCAAGTGATTATCTTGATAAACTTGAAATTCGTGAACGTGAAAAATGGGGCATTGATACATTAAAAGTGGGTTTTAATGGTGTACATGGCTATTACATTCAAGTCAGTCGCGGGCAAAGCAATTTAGTGCCAATGCACTATGTTCGTCGTCAAACATTGAAGAATGCTGAACGCTATATCATCCCTGAGTTAAAAGAGTACGAAGATAAAGTCCTAACCTCAAAAGGTAAGGCGTTGGCAATTGAAAAAATGCTCTATGAAGAGATTTTTGAAAAATTATTGCCACACCTTACAGCATTACAAATCAGCGCAGAAGCTTTAGCAGAAACAGACGTCCTCTCTAACCTTGCAGAGCGCGCTGAATCATTAAATTACATTCGCCCTGAATTAACGGAGAAAGCCGGTATCCAAATTACAGGGGGACGCCACCCTGTTGTTGAACAAGTTCTTAGTGAACCTTTTATTTCTAACCCATTACAATTGGCGCCTCAGCGCCGTTTACTGATCATTACAGGGCCGAATATGGGCGGAAAAAGTACTTATATGCGCCAAGCTGCATTAATTACTTTACTTGCCTACATAGGTAGCTTTGTTCCTGCAGAAAAAGCATTAATTGGTCCAATTGATCGGATCTTTACCCGTGTAGGGGCTTCTGATGATCTTGCTTCTGGTCGCTCTACCTTTATGGTGGAAATGACCGAAACAGCTAACATTTTGCACAACGCGACTGAAAATAGCTTGGTGTTAATGGATGAAATTGGTCGGGGTACATCAACTTATGACGGATTATCCTTAGCCTGGGCTTGTGCTGAGAATTTAGCAAATCGTATAAAAGCAATGACACTCTTCGCGACACACTATTTTGAATTAACCACATTACCTGAAAAATTAGAAGGTACAGCAAATATTCACTTAGATGCGGTCGAACATGGTGACACTATTGCCTTTATGCACAGCGTTCAAGAAGGTGCCGCAAGTAAAAGTTATGGCTTAGCTGTAGCTGCATTAGCAGGTGTCCCCAAAGAAGTTATTCGCCGAGCTAAACAAAAGTTAAAAGAGCTTGAAATGCTATCAGGTCACTCTGGATCAGGTCACGTTGAAACATCACAACTGATGCTATTAACAGAAGCTGAACCATCAGCGATTGAATTAGCTTTGGATAAAATCGATCCTGATACTCTAACGCCACGACAAGCGTTAGAACAACTTTATCGATTAAAAGAGATGTCAAAATAAACCATCATAAATACTAAATACCGACAGCAAAAAAGCTCTGTTTGAATTCACAGAGCTTTTTTATGGCTTACTTTCTAATTTTTCAAATGAAGATAATCAAAGATAAATACAACATTAATTAATTGAAGCATGGCTATATTTCAGTCGCTCACCCAATAACAATAAAGTGTCTTCATCACCATAATTGTCAAATAAGCGAACAAATGATGATAAAGCAGGATTAAATATCATATCGTCAGTAATTTTCTCATAAATTGTATAGCCATTTGTTTTTAATGAAAAAACTAGTGTGACCTTATCATCGTTATAACCTTTATTTAGAATTAAACTGTCATTACTTACCATTAAATCATTTATATATTTATAACCACTTTCATAAAAAGTGTTTAAATTGCCATCAGATTGACGTCGAACAACAGAATAGAGATCTCGATAAGCATGTTGAGTAATAAGATAAATATCACCATTAGCATTTTGGGCAACTTCTTTAACACGCAAAGGAAGCCAGCGTGTTTTTGTCACTTCTTTATTCACTAAATTTAGTGTGATTTCTAAGGTATTTGTTGTGTAATGGTGGTTATAAAAAATAATGAGGGAATCATCTGATAAAGCGTAATGAAATTGTGTAAACTCACCGAAATCTTCAGCGTAATATTGCTTCACCAGATCTTCTGTATTAACTGAATATTCCCAACTCTCCCCTTCATCTAAACTTGTCGTTATCGTTTTATTGTCAACTAACACTAATTGCGATGTAGACTCTGAATATAATAATTTTCCCCCAATAATCGCTAAAGGAAAACGATAATAACCATTGTTAGCCTCTTGCCAAGGAATTAAGTCTGCTACTGTAAACTCTGTTAAATCTATAGTTTGCCGTCCCTGCTCTGTAAATAAAACACATTTATCGGCAACACAATATGCGTTATAAAAGCTACCTTGACCTTGTGATACAAAGCGCAAGCCTTCTTTATCAGAAAAATACAGCGTATATTTTCTCTGGTTATCTTGGCGGTGAAGTCTGCCATAAATATCTACATCATATCGGCCACGATCAGATTCAGTTTTAATTAATATTCCGCTAGAAGCATAAAAAGTATTACGCCAATCATAGTGAGAATAAGGGTATGAAGATAACTCAGAAGAGCTTTCATTTTTCCATTGCCATTTAGAGGCGAATCCATGAAAAAGCACGCCATAAAAAAGCAGTAAGCTTAAAATAAATAAACTTGTGATAATGATAAAAGGCTTACGGAAAAAAGGATTCATTGGCGCAACTCCGTAATATACAGGGGTTGTTTGCTTTCAACACATTGCTGCTGAAGTAAAAAATAGGTTTGATAACTGCTATTACCTTTTTCTGATAACAAAATATAAAGATTTGAAAATAAGGCAGTTAAAAAAGCAATGCCACTCATGATTAAGCCATAGATAATTCCCATACCTAAAAAGCTATCACCAATAGAATACCAATCCCATTTATCCCAATAATTGCCGTTATCATAAACATCAGAAATAGAGAAACTTGCGACCATTGAGAAAATAAAAACACTGACTAATGCGACTATTAACAGTGATAAACGATATGTACGCTGGTGACCAATATATATTTGTCCTGATATTGTATAAGCACCATTATCTGTATGATTATAAACCCCCAAAACAACAGGCCCTGAGTGCTTATCTTCAGCTTGCCAAAAGAACAGTTCAACATCATCACCATCAGCAAGAAACAGATTATGATCAGAATAAAATAAGCGCTCTCTATAACTTAATACGAAAGGATGATTATCAATCAGGCAGGATACTTGCATTATCACCGTCTCGCCGTTGCGGTGATGCATTTTAATTCTATTACTACTATGAATTTGTATTATTCCTCGAACTCGTTGTACTTTACTTTGCTTTATTTGAGGAAACGATTTTTTAATCACAGGCAATGAAGGTAATGGTGCTGATTTTATTCCAGTAATAATGAGGCGCTCGCCATCTGGCGCTATCAAGGCTTGCTTGGCGATAACTTTATCTAACGCCTTTATTCTCTTTCTATGTTTGGGTCTGGTGCGCTGAAAATAGCGATAAGCTTTTTCTCCGATATAACTGATCCCCGCCATCACTGCACCACATGCAATAACCATAGAAACAACGATAAAGAAATTCACTTCAAGATAGAGGATCGAAAAATAGCTCCAATAACCGCCAACAAGCGTCAGAATAAATGCAAGCAATAACCATTTTTGTTGTTTTGCTGTTAGCGTGAATGTTCTTTCAGGCTCAAGCCTTCCTTTAGTATCATGATAAATCCATTGCACCCAAAAACTGCCATCCTTCAATAATTCAGCACAGATTTTAAGCTCATCACCTTGTTTTAATCGTTTAAGAAAATCTTGAGAATTAGAAAAATCCTCTTCATTAAGATAGAAGTTTTTACCTGATGCTATTAATCTCACCATTCCATTCGGGGAGATTTTACTTTGGTTAAAATCGCAACGTTCTAATTTAACGTTTAAAAAATAATCTTTCATATCTTCCTTTATTACTGTCATCAGGCTAATAAGGTGCAAGACTGCGTTCTTGTTTTATCGTTTTAAGTCGCATAATACAAGATAAAGAAAAGCCGATTAGTAAATCCACTAATCGGCTTTGGTAATAACAATTTGTCAATTAAAGCTATAAACAGAGCAAGGATGGCTAATTATGCTTTGAAAAGCGCTTCAATACATAACCCCTGACTTTGCAGAATGTCTTTTAGCCGACGTAATCCTTCCACTTGGATTTGACGAACTCTTTCTCTTGTCAGACCAATCTCTCTACCAACATCTTCTAAAGTTTCAGCTTCGTAGCCTAATAACCCAAAACGACGTGCTAATACTTCACGTTGCTTAGGATTCAATTCAAATAACCACTTTATGATATTTTCCTTGAGGTTATTATTTTGAATTGTCGCCTCAGGCCCTTCTTCATTTTCATCAGAGATGATATCAAGTAAGGCCTTATCTGAATCGCCCCCAATTGGGGTATCGACAGAAGTAATACGTTCGTTTAAACGTAACATCTTACTCACATCTTCAACTGGTTTATCAAGTGTTTGTGCAATTTCCTCAACACTAGGCTCATGATCAAGCTTATGTGCTAATTATCTCGCAGTTCTTAAATAAACATTCAGCTCTTTAACGATATGAATAGGAAGGCGAATGGTACGAGTTTGATTCATAATGGCACGTTCTATCGTTTGACGTATCCACCATGTCGCATAAGTTGAAAAGCGGAAACCTTTTTCAGGATCGAATTTTTCAACCGCGCGAATTAGTCCTAAATTCCCTTCTTCAATCAAATCAAGCAGGGCAAGACCTCGGTTTGTATAACGACGAGATATCTTAACAACTAAACGTAGATTACTTTCTATCATTCGTTGTCTTGAAGGAATATCACCACGCAACGCTCTACGGGCAAAAAAAACTTCTTCCTCAGCGGTCAGCAACGGAGAATAACCAATTTCTCCTAAATAAAGCTGAGTGGCATCGAGCGCACGCTGGTTGACTCCTTCAATAAGTTCAATTTCGTCTTGAGCATCAGACTCATTTTCTGCCTCTTTTGCAGCAACTTCATCGAACTCTTCCATGTTCTCTTCAATTTCATCTGTATATAACTCGTCTACTCTTAGCGTACTTTGGCTCATCAGCTGCTCCTACCCTTGATAATTTAGGTAAACGACGTTTGATTAGTGTCTGTTTACCAGTTTATCGCTGTGTCACGACACAACGGGTTACTGATTTTCCCTTGTAACGAATTACAAAATAAAAGATAACATAATCTATTTTACTGTTAATTTTATCATTCTTTATTCAATATATAACTTAGCTATTGAGTACAGGTTATTAACAGTTTTTTTATTATATTTTACGTATATTTATCTATGCGTAAAATTACTCTATTTAATGTGCTAGCTGTAACTATTTGTATCTCAAAAAACAAATAAAAATCCAGAATAATAAAATAACACCAAATAATTTATATTATTAACTATTATTAAAAAGATAATCTAATAAAGAAAATACCCTTACAAACAAGGGGTTATTTTATAGTTCATCCTTTAGTAACAGCGAATCTTTATTCATTTTTTATATAACAATTTTTAGCATACGCATTCATTGGTTGAGAATCAACCGTCTAATTAAACGTTATCTATAATTTTATATAGAACTCTCATTTTTACTTATCTTTAATTAAGCAGTTTTACTTAGTTAAAATGTATTTTGTTTCAATATTTTAATTAATTACGGATAACAAAAAGCCCTCTTCTTTTGTAAAGAAGAGGGCTTAATTTTAGGATTATTCACTATACGTGTTAAAAATCACTTACTTATTTTTTAGGTAAATAGCTCATTGGATTGAGTGATTTTTCTTTATAACGGATTTCAAAGTGTAGCCGGACAGAGCTTGTTCCTGAACTCCCCATAGTGGCAATCTGCTGACCTGCATTCACATTTTGTTGCTCACGTACCAAAATGGTGTCGTTATGCGCATATGCACTGAGATATTCATCATTATGTTTAATGATAACAAGATTACCATAACCACGTAATGCGCTACCTGCATAAACTACTTTACCCGCTGCAGTTGCAACAATTGGAGAACCTTTAGTACCAGCAATATCGATACCTTTATTTCCCCCTGGCGCACTTGAATAGCTTTCGATGATCTTACCTTGTGCTGGCCAAATCCACTTACCTGAAACGGCTGTCGGTGTTGCCGTTGTAGTACTTGTATTAGTTGTTGGTGGTGGAGTCGTCGTCTTCGGCGGTGTTGTCGTTGCTGGCTTAGTGATCAATGGCCCCATTGAGGTGTTATTAGTCGGCTTCGTTTGTGTTGTTTGCACACCAGCACTACTTGGTTGATCGATAACGGATTTATTTATATTTGTATTGGTTCCCGTATTGACTTGACGGTTACCTATATTCAGCACTTGCCCCACATTTAAACTATAAGGTTCAGGAATGTTATTCATTGAAGCCAGCTCTTTTACATCGCTATCTGTTATCCAAGCGATATAGAACATGGTATCACCTCGTTTTACTGTGTAGGTATTACCGCTGTAATTCCCTTTAGGAATACTGTCATAATTGCGGTTATATACAATACGGCCAGAACCATCTGTACCCACGTTTTGAGATGCAACTGATGTTTGTGCACGAGGCTGATTTTGAGGCTGATATGTGCCACTATTCGATGCAGTACTATTCACCTTAATGGAAGGAGGAGGTGACGATTGTAAAGGAGTTGTTCTTTCAATCGGTGTTGCATTGCTACTAGTCATCACAGGCGCGGTCGAAGCCGTATTATTTGAAGAGCTATCATTTACAGAGGTAATGGGTGCAGGACGATAAGGTGTATCTGCACAGCCTGTTAATGCAAATCCAATTACCGAACACATGATTGCCCAGCGGACATGCTTAATTGGGCTTTCTGAATTCATACTTCCTTCTCCCTTTAAAAAGGCATTAGCGTCTAGCAATTTGTCGAGTTAAACAAAAAGACTGCAATTTTTTGAAAATGTTTCATATATTAGTGCAGATTACGACAAGCTATTAAAAAGCTGTAATAAAAAGCGGTCAGATTTATCTGGAAGTTATGCTAACTCACCCGAAATTAAAGGAACAAATCTAACCGCTTCTATAGATTGATAGTGAAAATCATTACCTAAACGTCGGATAAACTTCAATATTTGTTGCTGTTCGCCTACAGGTATTATCATCCTGCCACCATCGGCTAATTGCATCAATAATTGTTGTGGTACTTCTGTTGCACATGCTGTCACTATTATGGCATTAAACGGGGCTTTTGATGACCATCCTTCCCATCCATCACCATGGCGTGTAGAAATATTATGTAAATCAAGATGCTTAAAACGCCGCTTAGCTTGCCATTGCAATATTTTTATACGCTCAACAGAGCTAACATGATGAACTAAATTTGCTAAAATGGCAGTTTGATACCCTGATCCTGTTCCAATTTCTAAAACAGAATCCGTACTTTGTAATTCTAGTAGTGTTGTCATTTTAGCAACAATATAAGGCTGTGAAATAGTTTGACCATTACCAATAGGCAAAGCCGTATTCTCATAAGCCTTATGAGAGAGCGCTTCATCAATGAAGAGCTCTCTGGGTACTTTACTCATTGCTTCCAGCAAGCTTTCATCCTTGATGCCATGCTGTTTTAACATTGTCAGTAAGTCTTTCATTGACCGACTTAACATGTTTTTTTGACCTCTGCTTTATTTAACCAATTTTGTAGTAAATCAAGTGCTTTGTATGCTGTTAAATCGACATGTAAGGGTGTAATCGACACATAACCTTCGTCAACAGCGGCAAAATCTGTATCAGGGCCTACATCGTTTTTTTCGCCTGGAGGCCCAATCCAATAAAGGTTATTTCCTCTAGGATCAGTGTGGGTATAAACGTGCTGTGAAGCATGACGACTCCCACAACGTGTGATACGGAAACCTTTGATTTCATCCAGTGGAATATCTGGCACATTAATATTGAGAATATTTCCCGCTCTTAAAGGTACTTGTTGTAACATTGTCAGTACTTCACAAGTCACTTGAGCCGCTGTCTCAAAGTGTATTTCACCATCTAATGAGACAGCTATTGCTGGTAAGCCTAAAAAGCGCCCTTCTGTTGCGGCTGCCACTGTACCAGAGTAAATAACATCATCACCTAAATTAGGGCCATGGTTAATACCAGAAACAACAATATCAGGACGAGGACGCACTAAATTGTTTACACCAAGATAAACACAATCTGTTGGTGTTCCTTCAACAATAGCGATATCACCATTTTCCAGCTCTTGCTTACGTAATGGTCGGTCAATAGTTAAAGAGTTAGAAGCAGCACTACGATTACGATCAGGTGCAACAATTTGTACATCATAACGCTGGCGTAATGCTTTAGCGAGGGTCTGTATCCCTTTCGACATCACACCATCGTCATTACTCACCAATATTTTCAGCATCATCCTTCCCTAATAAAATTAATTCACGTACAACGCTAGTTGCAAAGCTTCCTGCGGGTAAAAAAAATGACAGAGAAACAGTAGTGTCGTCTACCCAATGCCATGACAGATTTTCTGGTAACACATTGATAGCACGTCTTGTATTGTCAACTCGCTCTTGTCGAGCCAATGACCATAATGTTTCATATTCTGCCAAATTTTCAGTTTCAAAATCCAATGCTTTTGCTTGCGTCCCTAAATCACCCTTACCCGGTAAAGGCGCAGTAATATGAACATCGTGCTCTTCATAACGAGTTTGTGTTTGCGTAATTTCAGTTTCATCCACAACAAACCAACTGCCTCGTCCATGAAGTTGCATTGCATCACCAATCATCACTTTTGAATATAAATCACATTCCAATCTTTTACTGACAAGATGATTGAACATGGCACTGCGTGCTGCTGAAAGATAAAAACTGCGTTTACCACGCTCTTTAACACGAATTTCATCCATTGCCCAACGCATCGCTTGGCGTAAATTTTCACCATTACGGCCAAATCGTTGTGCACCAAAATAGTTAGGAATACCTTTAGTTTTAATTTGTGCTAATCGAGTATCGACAAAGGTACGGTCTGAAATGTTTCGCAACACCAATGTAAAGTGATTACCTTTTAGTGTTCCTATACGTAATTTACGTTGTTGACGAGTCGTTTCTAAAATTTCGCAACCGTCTAAAGCGAATTGACTAAAATCGGGCATCTCTTTGCCTGGCATACGCAGACAAAACCACTGTTCAGTAACAGCATTCTTATCTTTTAGCCCAGCATAGCTTGCCTCTCGAGGGTGAATACCCACAAATTTTGCCAGCTTTTCAGCAACAACAACGGTGTTGCACCCTGTTTTTCTCACTTTCACCATGACATGCTCGCCTTCACCATCAAGAGTGAAACCAAGATCTTCACAGACAATAAAATCTTCAGGAATTGATTTCAATAAACCTGTTGCTTGTGGTTTTCCATGTAACCAATGGAGTTCTGGTAATTCACTCATTCAGGTAATGACTCTTTTTTTAATAAAACAACAGCTTCACAGGCAATACCTTCTTTTCTACCCACAAATCCAAGTTTTTCGGTTGTTGTCGCTTTCACATTGATATCATCAACATGACAATGAAGATCTTCTGCAATATTGACACGCATTTGTGGTGTATGAGGTAACATTTTTGGTGTTTGAGCAATAATTGTGACATCCAAATTACCAATTCGGTAACCTTTTGCTCTTACACGTGAAAAAGCGTCACGAAGTAGTACCCGACTATCTGCCCCTTTATATGCCAGATCAGTATCAGGGAACAATGTGCCAATGTCTCCCATTGCCATAGCGCCTAAAATAGCATCAGTTACTGCATGTAATACGACATCGCCATCAGAGTGGGCTAACAATCCTTGCTCATAAGGAACTCTGACGCCGCCAATAATAATAGGACCTTCACCACCGAATTTATGTACGTCATAACCGTGTCCAATTCTCATTTTATTGTGTGTTCCTTATATTGGTGATTTGGCGTGACAGAAAAAACTCTGCAAGTGCCAAATCTTCTGGCTGAGTTACTTTGATATTATCTGCACGCCCTTTCACTAATAACGGCTCATATCCAGCAAATTCCATTGCTGATGCTTCATCAGTAATAGTCGCTTTTTGTGAGAGTGCATTTTCTATATTTTGTTTTAATAATGAGGCAGGAAAGAACTGTGGCGTTAAAGCATGCCATAATGTTGTTCTTTCTACTGTTTGTTCAATATGGTTGTCTTGTTGATGACTACGCTTCATCGTATCACGAACAGGGGTGGCGAGAATGCCACCACAAAAATGAGGATCCGAGAAATTTTCATCAATTAATTTAATAAGATGATCAAGATCGCCAAAATGTAAGCAAGGCCTTGCTGCATCGTGGACAAGCGCCCAAGTCTTTTCAGAAAAATGCTGAGTGACATACTCTAAACCCGATAATACAGAGTCTGCGCGCTCTCCGCCACCGTTAACCGTAATGATCCTTTCATCTTGCGCTAAAGATAAAGTTTTAAAATAATGATCATCAGGGCTAATGGCCACAATAATTTGCGTTATGCGTGGGTGTTTTAATAAAGCTTTAATGGTATGTTCAAGAATAGTCAATCCACCAATCTTCAAATATTGTTTTGGACAGATTGATTGCATTCGACTTCCGATACCAGCTGCCGGAATAACGGCAACAATAGGAAGAGTTGAGTTTGTTATATTCATTATAGTATTTGTATCAGGACACACTATTAATTCAATAAATTAACGACGTGGTTGAGACTTATCATTCACAATACGGAAAAAAGTCTCATTAGGTTTAATCATCCCTAATTCACTACGAGCGCGCTCTTCTAAGGCTTCTTGCCCGCCATTGAGGTCATCAATCTCTGCAAATAGACGATCATTACGCTCTTTTAACTGCGTATTTTGCGCCAATGCAGAGGCAACTTCTTGACTTACTTTGTTGTAATCATGGATACCATTTTTACCTAACCACAATGAGTATTGTAGCCAGCCAAGTAAAATCAGAAGTAAGACTGTTAATTTCCCCATTACCACCCCCAAGATTAATGGGCTAATCATCCCACAACTCAACCACAGACGCCACAAAAGCGCTGGAATATATTACATTATTATTCCTATTCTCCTCACTATAAACGTGGGTAATTTCTGTAATATTCAGATTAAGGCTTAATTTTTTCTTATAAAGATAAGGCTCAATAAGGTTAATTGATAAATAAATCAGTTCTGGGTGAAAAGTCTTAATAATATTTTACACTCGCGTGATGATAAATGTATTTCATACAAATAACACTCTCGCGTCTCTACACATTCCCCCCTTTTATGAGGTGTTTGTGTAGAGATAATTGTATTTCACTTTAAAATTAACGGTAGATATGATTTTGCTGTAGATAGGTAAGGATATGCTGAATAAGAATATTGATAGGGCGTGTGCCGTCTAAATGTAATTCAGGTTCAATAGGCTGTTCATAAGGCGAATCTATACCTGAAAACTGCTTTATTTCACCGCGTCTTGCTTTTTGATAAAGCCCTTTAGGATCCCGAGCTTCGCAAATATGAAGTGGAGTATCAACGAAGATTTCAATAAATCGACCTTGCTCAAAGCGTCCTCTAACTTTTTGTCTGTCTTCTCGATAAGGAGAGATAAATGCAGTTAAAACAATCAGCCCGGCATCTACCATTAATTTAGCCACTTCACCAACACGGCGGATGTTTTCATGCCGATCTTCTTCGCTAAACCCAAGATCACAGCATAATCCATGACGTAAATTATCACCATCTAATAAATAGGTGCGAATTGGCGAATCAGAGTGTTGATAAAGTGCTTGCTCTAATGCATCAGCAAGCGTGGATTTACCTGATCCTGATAGCCCAGTAAACCAAAGCACACATCCTTTGTGTGCTTGCTGTGATTCACGATCGTTTAATCCAATTGTATGAGAATGCCAGACAATATCTTCGCTTATCATCTTTATTTTCCTCCAAGAAGATCTCTTGCTCCCCAATGAGGAAAATGACGACGGATAAGCTGATTAAGTTCAACTTCAAAAACATCATATTGCGTAGTCGTGTGCGTCGGAGCGTTTCGAGTTTCTCGGATAAGCCCAGCGCCTACCGTGACATTGCTTAACCTATCAATAAAAATAAGTCCGCCCATATCGGCATTTTCTTGATAATTATCAAGCACTAATGGCTCTTCAAATGAAACTTCAACACGACCAATTGCATTTAAACTTAAGTTATCTGTCACTTGTTGGGTAAGCTTATTCACATCTACTTGATAATGAATATTCTCTATTTTTGCTCGACTCTTTTTGCCTGCAATTTTGATATCAAGTATGTGCCCTTGTACTAAAGATTGCTCTGACATCCACACCACATCCATCAATGCATGAGTGCTAATATTGGCTGTTGTATCGTTATTATCAACGATGATATCACCACGACTAATATCAATTTCATCCGTTAAAACAAGTGTAATTGCTTGTCCAGCACTCGCTTGTGTTAAATCACCATCAAAAGTAACAATACGCTTGATAGTAGAACATTGCCCTGAAGGTAATACTTTTATTTGTTGCCCTTGGTAAAGAACACCAGAAGAAATTGTGCCACTGTATCCTCTAAAATCTAGATCTGGGCGATTTACATATTGCACAGGAAAACGCAATAATTGCGTAGATGAACCTAATTTGACTGGCGCATCTTCCAAAAGTGACAGCAAGGTTTTTCCTTGATACCAAGGCATATTCAAGGAAGGTGAAACAACATTGTCACCCTCAAGTGCAGAAATGGGAACAAATTCAATGGTTAGATCAGCAGGTAGTTGATCGGCAAATTTAAGATAATCTTGTTGGATCGAATTAAAAACAGCTTGCTGGTGATCAACAAGATCCATTTTATTAATCGCTACAATCAGATGACGTATCCCTAACAAGGTGCTGATAAAACTGTGACGTCGCGTTTGCTCTTGTACGCCTTTTCGAACATCGATCAGCAGAATAGAAAGTGTACTTGTTGATGCACCTGTTGCCATATTACGGGTATATTGTGCATGTCCGGGTGTATCAGCAATAATAAACTTGCGTTTTGCCGTTGAAAAATAACGGTAAGCAACATCAATAGTGATCCCTTGCTCCCTTTCCGCAGCTAATCCATCCACCAGCAAAGCAAGATCAAGCTTTTCACCTTGCGTGCCAATTTTTTTACTTTCAGTTTGTAATGTAGAAAGCTGATCTTCGTAGATCTGCCTTGTATCATGAAGCAAACGTCCTATTAATGTACTTTTGCCATCATCAACGTCACCACAGGTTAAAAATCGTAATAACCCTTTGTGTTGTTGCATTTTAAGATAGCTTTCCACCCCACCCAAATGTGCAATTTCACCCGCAATAAGTTGATTGGTTTTCACAGCTGCAAGTCCCATATATCCTCCAATTAAAAGTAACCTTGGCGTTTTTTCAGTTCCATTGATGCGGACTGATCACTATCGATTAAACGCCCTTGTCGTTCACTGCTGGTGGAAATCAGCATTTCCTCAATAATGGCGGGTAGCGTTTCTGCTTGTGAGGGAATAGCTCCTGTTAATGGCCAGCATCCTAGGGTTCTAAATCGGACCTGTTGCTGAGTGATAACTTCTCCTGATTTAAGATCAATTCTGTCATCATCAACCATAATTAATGTGCCATCACGTTCAATAACAGGCCTATTTTTTGCAAAATAGAGAGGAACAATATCGATATTTTCTAAATAGATATATTGCCAAATATCGAGTTCAGTCCAATTAGATAATGGAAATACTCGAATGCTTTCACCTTTATTAATTTGACCGTTATAGTTTTTCCATAATTCAGGCCGTTGATTTTTCGGATCCCAACGATGAGATCTATCTCTAAACGAATAAATACGTTCTTTGGCTCGTGACTTTTCTTCATCACGGCGAGCGCCACCAAATGCCGCATCAAAACCATATTTGTCTAAAGCTTGCTTTAACCCTTCTGTTTTCATGATATCCGTATGTTTTGCACTACCATGAATAAACGGGTTAATTCCAAGCTCTGCACCTTGTGGATTACGATAAACCTTAAGATCAAACCCATATTCTTTAGCTGTTTTATCTCGAAATTCATACATTTCTCGAAATTTCCAACCAGTATCAACATGCAATAATGGAAACGGTAATTTAGCGGGATAAAATGCCTTACGTGCTAAATGCAACATCACCGAGGAATCTTTGCCTATTGAATAAAGCATGACGGGATTTGCAAATTCAGCGACAACTTCACGCAGGATATAAATACTTTCTGCTTCTAATTGCTGAAGATGCGTTAACTGTGTTTCATTCATAACAACCTCGTTTAGGCAAAATGAACCAAAGGTGAATGGAGTGACGGTAAGGATTGATAAGCATATCTATCACCAAACCACGCAAGTTGGTGATGTAGTGCAGCGACTTCTCCCACAATTAATAAAGCGGGAGTCGGTGCTTTTTCAGCTAACTGCGCTAATTGTGTTAGGTTTCCCGTGAAGACTTGCTGATCACGACGAGTGCCACAACTAATCACCGCGATAGGCGTTAATGGAGAACGTCCGAGTTTGATTAAACGCTGGCTAATAAGCTCTGCTTTTGCTGTCCCCATATAAATAGCGAGAGTGTGATTAGCTTGCGCTAACGATGCCCAATCCGGTTCATTCCCATCCGTTTTACAATGCCCTGTCATAAAGGTGACACTTTGAGCATATTGTCGGTGGGTTAACGGGATCCCTGCATAGGCACTCGCTCCGCTCGCTGCAGTGATCCCCGGTACAACTTGAAAAGAGATCCCATGCGTGATAGCAACTTCAATTTCTTCACCACCACGCCCAAAAATAAAGGGATCTCCCCCTTTTAATCGAACAACACGTTTACCTAATTGCGCATATTTCACAATCAGTGCATTTGTTTCCTCTTGAGAAACACTGTGATGTCCCGCTCTTTTGCCCACACAAATAGTGTCAGCATCGCGTCGTACAAGCTCTAAAACCTCTGGACTCACTAAACTGTCGTAGAGCACAACTTCAGCTTGTTGAATAACCTGTAAACCGCGCAGTGTTAATAACCCTGCATCACCGGGGCCAGCCCCAACCAATGCAAGTTCGCCTTGTTGGCTCTCTTTTTGTTTCAATTGTTGTTCAAGCAAGGCTTCTGCTTGTGCTAATTGATCGCTTGCTACTAAAGAAGCAAATTTACCGCTGAAAGCTTGCTCCCAAAAACGACAACGAGCTTGAAAAGTCTCTAAGTGCTGTTTCACTTTGTTGCGCCATTTTCCTGCTATTGTCGCCATTGCGCCTAATGAACTTGGCAATAAGGCTTCTAACTTTTCACGGATCATTCGCACTAAAACAGGTGCTTTTCCTGCCGATGAAATGGCAATCAAAATAGGATTTCTATCGATAATGGCAGGAAAAATAAATGAGCATTGAGGTTGTGAATCCACGACATTAACAAAAATATGTCGTGCTTGTGCATCAAGATAAACTTGCTGATTAAGCACACTGTCATCCGTAGCCACAATAACCAGCATCATTCCTAATAGATGCTCAGATTGATATTTTGCTGACACCCATTCAATTTTGTCTTGCTGATAAGCAAGATGTAATTCATCACACAACTGAGGTGCTATCACTCTTAAACGAGCACCTGCTCTTAATAACAGCAAAGCTTTACGCGCAGCAACATGACCACCACCCACCAATAACACCGGGCGTTCTTTTAATTCAACAAATAAGGGTAGGTAATCCATACACGTATCTCTTCTTCATTGTTCACTTTATAACTAACGACTATAAAAGGTGCTTTAGAGGTTATGAAATGACAAAAAGCTATGTAATGGAACAGAAAGGAATAAGGAAAAATAAAACAATTTCAATGGGTTATTTTTTTTAAAACGACAAATAGGGCAATAGATTGAACTATTACCCTAACTATTTTATTGATAAATAATGACGTTATTCGTGTAACCCACACTCACGTTTTAAGCCAAAAAAGCGAGTCTCTTCTTCACTCATACCTTCTTCCCATTTTCGGGTTGTATGAGTATCACCTACAGAGAGATAACCTTGCTCCCATAAAGGGTGATAAGGTAAACCGTTCTCTTTAAGATATTGATAAACCTGCTTATTATCCCAATCTACTATTGGTAAAAACTTAAAGATCCCTTTTGCGATTGAAAGCACTGGCAAATGCTCACGGCTTTTAGATTGTTGTCGGCGAAGACCTGCAAACCATGTTTGAGCCTGTAATGCTTTTAACGCCCTTTCCATCGGCTCTACTTTGTTTATCTGGTTATAACGTTCAATACCATCAATGCCTTCTAACCAAAGTTTGCCATAGCGCGCTTCTTGCCAAGATGAAGATATTTCAGCTCGATAGATATGTAAGTTAAGTTGTAACTGCTGAGTCAACGTATCAATAAATTGATAGGTTTCAGGAAACAAATAACCTGTATCGGTCAAAATCACTGGAATATCAGGATATTGCCGAGTAATCAAATGCAAACAGACTGCCGCTTGAATACCAAAACTAGAGCTTAATACATAAGCTTTAGGCAAATGAGCTAAAGCCCAAGTAACACGTTCAATAGCACTGAGTTGCTCAAGTTGTTGATTAATTTCAGTTAACGCTTGCTGTTGTTCTTCTATCGATAATAGCCTTAGTTGATCAAGGTGAAATAGACTCATACAGCCTCCTGCACTTCATAAAAATCCACGGCAGAATTAAGTACAGGTTTAACAACATCCGTACGGATAAGGAAATCACCAAATCCTTCATTGTTATGGCGAGAAATAGCCCATTCACCAATCAATGAATCAAGTATTGCTATAATTTCTTGCGAGGTAATATTTTCACGATACATTCTAGGTATACGTGTACCTATACGATTACCGCCTAAATGTAAGTTATAACGATCGGGGGCTTTTCCCACCAGCCCAACTTCTGCCAACATAGCTCTGCCACAGCCATTCGGGCATCCTGTTACACGAACAACAATATGCTCATCACTCACACCATGTTTTGTCATCAAACGATCAAGTGTATCCGTGAATGAAGGTAAAAAGCGCTCAGCTTCAGCCATCGCTAATGGGCAAGTTGGAAACGAAACACAGGCCATCGCATGTTCACGCAGTGGAGTCACCCTGTCATCAATCAATCCATATTGGCGAGCAATAGCTTCAATACTTGCTTTCTCACTTTCAGGTACACCTGCCACAATTAAATTTTGATTGGCAGTAAGGCGAAAATCACCTTGATGAATTTTAGCAATTTCAGCCACACCAGTTTTTAACTGAGCATCAGGTTTATCAATTAATCGGCCACTTTCAATAAATAAAGTAAGATGCCATTTATCATCAACACCTTTTAGCCACCCCATTTGATCGCCTCGATGCGTAAATTCATAAGGTCGAATAGCATCAAAAATCACGCCTGAACGACGTTCAACTTCCTTTTTAAATGTCTCGATCCCCACACGTTCTAATGTGTATTTCGTTTTTGCATTTTTACGCTCAGTGCGATTTCCCCAATCACGTTGAGTCGTTACAATGGCTTCTGCAATTGCTAGTGTTTTCTCAATAGGAATATAACCAAATTCACTGGCTAAGCGAGGAAAGGTATTCTTATCGCCATGTGTCATCGCAAGACCGCCCCCGACCAGCACATTAAACCCAATAAGGCGTCCATTTTCAGCAATTGCAATAAAATTCATATCATTTGCATGAAGATCAACATCATTATGAGGCGGGATCACCACTGAAGTTTTAAATTTTCGAGGCAAATAGGTTTCCCCTAAAATAGGCTCTTCATCAGTCGTCGCTATCTTTTCTTTATCTAACCAAATTTCAGCATATGCATGAGTGCGAGGTAATAAATGCTCTGATATTTTTTTTGCCCACTCATACGCTTCTTGATGCAATGAAGATTGCACTGGGTTTGAAGTACATAAGACATTACGATTAACATCATTCGCGGTTGCCAGAGAATCAAGCCCTGTGGCAGCTAACATTTGATGAGCAGGTTTTACATTGCCCTTTAAGATGCCATGAAATTGAAAAGTTTGGCGATTAGTAATTCGAATACTGCCATAAAGCGTATTTTCTGTCGCAAACTGATCAATGCTAAGCCACTGTTTAGGGGAGATAATGCCACCAGGTAAACGACAACGTAACATCATCGCATGACGAGGTTCTAACATTTGCTGAGCACGCTCAGCACGAATATCTCTGTCGTCTTGCTGATACATGCCATGAAAGCGGATCAGTAGAAAATTATCGCCTTCAAAGCCCCCTGTTAAACCATTTTGTAAGTCTTCTGTAATAGTGCCACGTAAAAAATGACTCTCTTTTTTCATGCGTTCACTATCAGATAGTTTCCCTTCAACCACTAAGGGCGCTTGAGTATGTAATTTCATTTAATAGACATCCCTCTGATAACGCCGTTCTAGACGTAGCTCACTTAAATATTCTTCTGCTTCTTCACTATTTTTATTGCCATACTCCATCACAATATCTAACAACGCCTGCTCAACATCTTTTGCCATATGTGATGCATCACCACAGACATAAAGATAAGCGCCTTGTTGTAACCATTGCCAAATCTCACTACCACGTTCACGTAATTTATCTTGCACATAAATTTTATGTGCTTGATCTCGTGACCATGCTAAATCGATATGAGTTAACAGGCCGATTTTGACATAACGTTGCCATTCCACTTGATAGAGAAAATCTTCAACAAAATGAGGGTTACCGAAAAATAACCAGTTTTTGCCTGTTGCACCGTCATTTTCGCGCTGTTGCATAAAGCCTCTAAAAGGCGCAATACCTGTACCTGGGCCAATCATAATCACGGGAGCATCGTTATTGTTGGGTAACCGAAAATGCACATTCTTTTCGATAAAGACATTGACGGTATCGCCTTCTTTTAAGCGGTCAGCTAAAAAGCCAGAAGCGCCTCCAGTATAAACATGCGAATTTACGTCATAACGCACAACACCCAACGTAAGGTGTACTTCGTCTTCCACTTCCTGTTGTGATGAAGCGATAGAATAAAGGCGAGGTGTTAATGGACGTAAAATATCCACAAAGTCTTGTGCCGTTGGTTGAGCACAATATTGGCGAACCATTTCATTGATAGGGTGTTTTTGTGCATATTGCTGAAGCTTTGTTTTATCCGCAATCAGTGACAATAAATCTTCATGGCGCGTCAGTTGCGCATAGGCTTTGACGATAGGTGCGCTATTTTGAGTCAGCTCACAATGATGCAATAAGGCGTCTTTTAAGGTAAATGTTTGAGATTTTAACGTGACAGTTTCATCCCCTCTTAGCCACAATAACGCAATAAGTTCATCGACTTTTTCAGGCGAATTATTAAACCAAATGCCCAACGCATCACCAGGCTCATAATGCAAATCAGAACCTTTAAGACTGATTTCAATATGACGAATATCTCTATCTGAATTTCTGCCCGTAATTTTTTGATTAGTGAGTAATGTGGCGCTAAAAGGAGCATCACGATGGTAAAGAGAAGCATCAATCGTATCAGTCGTCCCCGATTGTGTTTGTTGTAATACTTGCGTACTTTGTGTCGGGATCCTTGCTTTTAAAATCTCTGTAATCTGCTTTATCCATTTCTCTGCAACAGCTTGATATTCAACATCAGCATCAACCCGAGGCAATAAACGTGTTGCGCCAAGTTGGGCAATGCGCTCATCAAAATCTTTACCTGCTTTGCAAAAATGCTCATACGAAGAATCACCTAAGCTCAATACCGCATAAGACGTTTCCTTCATTTCAGACGCTTTTTTAGAGTGCAGATATTTATAAAAAGCGATCGCTTCTTCTGGAGGCTCACCCTCACCTTGTGTGGAGGCAACAATAATTAAAGTTGTCGCTTTATGGATCTGCTTAAATTTATATTCACTGGCAGAGTGCAACTCAACATTCAATTTATGGGCAACTAAGTTATCTCGCAATTGTTCTGCTAGATGGCGTGCATTACCCGTCTGAGAAGCAGAGATTAATGTTATTGTCTCTTGCTCTGGCACTTGTGGTGAAACAACCGTTGTTGGCGCGGGTACGGTAGCATGATCCAATTGCCCCCATAAATACCCTGATAACCACGCGATTTGCGCTGTTGAGAGATCTTTTGTTGCGTCCTGTAATTTATTCAATTGCTCCAGCGTTAATGGAAGCATTGATAATAATGGAGGTTGGTTGCTCATTTATTCTGCCTTAAAAAAGTAAAGCGCTTATCTGTGCTTTATTGTTCTTTGATAATATTTCTAATATTGAGAGGGTATCCCACGACTAGAAGGTGAATTAAAGACCTGTTGGCTCTATCTAATAACCTTAAATGCTAAATTTATTTATCGGTTTCCTTTACCAATATAATTAATAAGCAAAAAGGAACATAACAAGCCATTAAGATTAAGGGAGATTAGGCGTGATTAGCTAAATCAGCTACACTGATAGACTTCGTACTATTTGTGTCTTTTTTTTACTAATTAAGTCAAGAGAGTTTTGATGACAACCACCATCTTTAAAGATTTTCAGTTTGAAGCTGCCCACCACTTACCACATGTTCCAGAAGGCCACAAATGTGGACGCCTTCATGGACACTCTTTTCTTGTTAGATTAGAACTAACAGGTGAAATTGATCCTCATTCAGGTTGGCTTATTGATTTTGCTGATGTTAAAGCCGCATTTAAACCTACTCTTGAACGTCTTGATCACTACTATCTTAATGAAATTGAAGGTCTTGAAAATCCGACAAGCGAAGTGCTCGCAAAATGGATTTGGCAACAAGTCAAGCCAACACTACCGTTGTTATCGGCAGTAATGGTTAAAGAGACGTGTACAGCAGGATGTATTTATCGCGGTGAATAGATCGGTATTAACATTCCCCCCTTATCACCTAAAAAAATCAGCCTATTATTGGCTGATTTTTTTCATAATAACGATGTGATCACGCAATATTTAAATATTTATGCGTTTGCATTGAGAAACGCCAATTACGTTCAATACAGGTTTTAATACATAATGTGGTTGCACTCTCTTTACAACTAATGGGTTGCAAAGCAATAACTGGGGCTGGCTGTTGAGTGCGTAAAGTCAGTAAGGCATCCAATACTTCAATATCTTTTTCACGTCCTACTGGGTGTTTTATCTCATTTGCCCGATTGATGGCATTCGGTAAAACACGAAATCCGCCTCGCATACCTACTTTGGGGGAAAGTGTCACCCACGTTTTCTCACTACATAGAATATCGTGAGTACCACTGGTTTCTATTTGGCAAACAAAACCCGCTTGCTCTAGTCTTTCAGTTAAAGGACGCAAATCATATAAGCAAGGCTCGCCACCTGTAATAACAATATGTTTTGCACTATAACCTTGTTGCTGAAAAAGTGATAAAATTTCAGTAGCACTGGCTTCGCCCCATGTATCGCTTTCTTGCGTTTTAATTGGGATATCACCAAGAGGAACTTTTTTTTCATCCTTTTTTTCCCAAGTATGCTTCGTATCACACCAACTACAGCCGACTGGGCAACCTTGTAATCGAACAAAAAGCGCAGGAACGCCAGTAAAAACACCTTCACCCTGTAAGGTTTGAAACACTTCATTAATGGGGTATTGCATAAGAAACTCTGATATCCAATGAATGCTGATGATTATTACAGATAACTATCTCACCGTAAGAGGCTTTATGATAAGGTACATGGTTTGTTTTGAATAGCTAACGTGCGCGAAGACACTGAAAAAGAGGATAGAGTTCCTCCGTTGGACAGAGATGGGAATACTTTAGATGCAAAAAGAGAATCAACTTTCACGAGGATTATCAGGGCGGCACATTCGTTTCATGGCGCTAGGCTCTGCAATCGGTACAGGTTTATTTTATGGTTCAGCTGCGGCGATTGAAAAAGCAGGTCCCGCAGTGTTACTTGCTTACCTTATTGGTGGTGCAGCAGTATTTATGGTTATGCGTGCATTAGGTGAAATGGCCGTTCATCATCCAGTTGCAGGCTCTTTCTCACAATATGCAAGCCATTACATGGGGCCTTTAGCTGGCTTCTTAACTGGTTGGAACTATGTTTTTGAAATGCTGATTGTTTGTCTAGCAGACGTCACGGCATTCGGTTTTTATATGAAACTCTGGTTCCCAGATGTTGATCAATGGATATGGGTTTTAGGGATAGTCTGTTTTATTGGCGCTTTAAACCTTTGCCATGTGAAGATATTTGGTGAAATGGAATTTTGGCTTTCTATCGTTAAAGTCACCGCTATTATCGCAATGATCATTGGTGGTGTTGTCATTATGATGTATGGCTTTGGCCAACAAACTGAACATCCTATTGGGATCTCTAACTTATGGGAGTTTGGTGGCTTTATGCCTAATGGTATTGAAGGGGTCATCGCTTCGCTTGCCATTGTGATGTTTGCGTTTGGTGGGATTGAAGTGATTGGTATTACTGCCAGTGAAGCTAAAGATCCTGAGAAAACCATTCCTAAAGCTATCAATGCCGTACCGTTTCGTATCTTATTATTCTATGTTCTAACGATATTCATTCTAATGTGTATTTTCCCTTGGCAACAAATTGGCCATAACGGTAGCCCATTTGTACAGATTTTCTCAAATCTTGGAATAAATTCAGCGGCAAATATCTTAAACCTTGTGGTTATCACTGCCGCAATCTCAGCCATCAACAGTGATATCTTTGGGGCTGGTCGTATGATGTACGGTATGGCTCAAGAAGGGCAAGCACCTAAATCCTTTATGAAACTTACTCGTAATGGTGTGCCTTGGATGACGGTATTAGTCATGTCTGTCGTACTCTTACTTGGCGTCGTGCTTAATTACCTTATCCCAGAACAGATCTTCGTTTTAATCGCTTCTATTGCGACATTTGCAACAGTTTGGGTTTGGTTAATGATTTTACTTTCTCAAGTCGCTATGCGTCGTAAGATGAGCACCGATGAAATAAAAACACTGAAATTCCCTGTGCCATTTTGGCCTGTTGCACCAGCGCTGACTATCATCTTTATGGCGTTTGTTATCGCAATTTTAGGCTATTTTGAATCAACCAGAATGGCATTAGTTGTGGGTATGATCTGGGTGGCTATTTTAACCATCGGCTACTATGTGGGTATCAAACCAAGAATGAACCAGAAATAAACCATATTTCTGAATTAACCAATATTTGAGTTGAATAATAAAGGCTGTGGATAATTTCACAGCCTTTTTCTTTATAACATAATAGCGACTAAGCCAGTGCTTGTTCTAGATCTGCAATTAAATCATCCACATCTTCCAAACCAATTGATAAACGAACTAAACCATCACTAATGCCATGCCTTTGTCGTTCTTCTGCACTATAAGTAGCATGGGTCATTGTTGCTGGATGTTGAGCTAAAGACTCGCAATCGCCTAAGCTCACAGCTCGACTAAAAAGATTTAAGCGATTGAGAAACGCTCTGCCTCCTTTAATGCCTCCTTTTAACTCAATAGCTATCATACCTCCCGCTAACCGCATTTGACGTTTGGCTAGCTCATATTGAGGGAAAGAAGCCAGTCCAGGATAATGAATAGTTTCAACTTTAGGATGCTCTTCAAGGTATTGTGCGATACGTTGCGCATTTTGGCAGATTAGCTCCATTCTTATGCCTAACGTTTTTATGCCTCGTAATATTAACGAGGCATCGTGAGGAGACAAACAAGCCCCTGTCATATCCTTTAAACCTTCAACACGTATTTTATCTGCTAAGGCGTATTTGGTAATAATAGCCCCCGCAGTTACATCACCATGTCCTGATAAATACTTGGTCATGGAATGCACAACAATATCTGCGCCAAGTTCTAAAGGTTTTTGTAAATAAGGCGAGCAATAAGTACTATCGACCATCACTAAAATACTGTGCTGATGCGCAATTTTTGATATTTTTGTTATATCACTAACTCGCATATTAGGATTTGCGGGCGTTTCAAAGAAAATTAATTTCGTTTTCTCTGTCATTGCTCCTTTTAAGTTTTCAAGGTTAGTTAAATCAACGTGCTTTATTTTAATGCCAAATTTAGCAAGCCCATGATTGAAAAAAGAAAAAGTACAGCCATAAAGTGTCATATCAGCAATTAATTCATCACCGGGCTGAAGCAACGACCAGCAAGTTGAAGTAATCGCCCCCATTCCTGAAGAAAAAACAACGGCAGCCTCACCATTTTCTAATTGCGCTAATCGCTTTTCTAATAAATCTAAAGTAGGATTTGAGATCCGTGAATAAAAATGCCCTTTTTGCCTTCCTGCAAAGCAATCTGCGCCATATTGAGCCGTCGGAAAAACAAAAGTAGACGTTTGAAAAACAGGAGGCACTAATGCCCCCTGAAAATCTAGCGGAGAATAACCATAATGTATTGCTTGAGTATTAAAATTTTTATTACCTTGCGTCATTATATATCCTTATTACTAATTAACTTTCTATTCTTTGATTGTTTTCCCCAATAATTTGAACCGTTCTTAAAATAATTGAAATCCCTTTAAGGGTATCTGGGTTTTTTAATAATGAGAAAGTTGAACCTAAAGTATATTTTTTATCTTGGTAAATAGATTCTTTTTTTGCCATATTATAAGCAGCACTCAACTCCCATGCTGGAATCAATGTTTCTTCAAAGGCAACCGACAATTTTTCAACTGTTGCATTATCCATAATATCTATTGAGTCTGAAATTAAGGATAATAAGTCAATGATATTATCAAAACGCTTTAATGCTAATAATGGTCGTGCTTTTTCTAATAAATGTTGAAAATGTTGTTTATCTTCATCCGATAATATTTGAATATCTTCTGGGCTTAAATTATTTTCACTCATTATTGTATCCCCTATAATAATCCTCTGACTGTCGCCCAATATAAACCTCGGTTATAACTATTACGTAGCAATCCACCCAACTTCGTCGGTGGTGTCGGTATTACGTCATGCTTATAGTCATATTGTAATGGCATTCCAGCTGATAACCCCATTTGTGCAACAGCTTGTACTCGACCATCGTAAATGGCAGCAGGATAACCATAGCGAAGTTCACCACAAATATTATTCGCAATCACTCCCGCTTGGTTATGACAGCTACCACCGGCTTTACTAATCGGTAAATCAACAGTATCACCAAGAACATAAACTTGATTTAATCCATAAACTTGTAATGTTTCGGGATCAGTGGGTAACCAACCTTCTCCGTTTTTATGTTCACTTAACCCAGTATTACGAATAGCTTCAACAGCAGTAATTGGTGGCGTACTCATAAGGATATCAAACGGTTCTGCTTCACCTTCTTTTGAATAAGCTATCTTCTTATCAGGGTCTACATGGCTTAATGTGAATCCACGTTTAGCCTTAATATCCCGCTCAGAAAATACCGCCGGAAGGACTTCACAAACTTCTTGTTGCATAAATAAACAGTTTCTTAAAAGTTGAGCGACCGTAGGATAGGTGTAAACAATTTCAATATTATTTCTCACTCGACGTTGACGTAACAGTTCATCAAGCATCAAGGTTGTTTCCATAGGTGCAATACCGCATTGATGAGGCACATTCGGCGTTTCAGGGAAACTCACCGTAATAAATACACGCCCTTTTTCAATTGTCGCAAGTTTATCAGCAAGTGATCTAGCAGCTTCATATTGATAAAAATGATTTCCAGCTTCTTTTAAACCTTCAATTCGATGAGGACTAGGAACACAGCCAGTTGCTAAAACTAAAAAATCATAATTATATTTTTTCTTAGAACCACAATAAATAACTTTATTATTAAAGTCGAAGCGTTCCGCTTTATCAATAATAAATTCAATTTCGGGTCTTAATAAACTTCTTTCTGAACGCATTAACTCTTCTTTAAAAAAAATATTAAATGCAATATACATAAATGCAGGTTTGTAATAATGATGAGGATTATCTGAAATAAGTGTTATTTTAATTTTATTTGAAAATATTTCGTCATTTAATTTTTTAGCCAGGATATTAGCAAGAATCGTTCCGCCGGTACCACCGCCAATAATAACTATATTTTTTGTTGGCATTTTATTTCCTATATCTAGTAATGTTAGATAGACAAAAAAAGTATAGTAAAAGGCGTTAATATAACAAATAGATTAAACAGATAAATTAGTTAAGGAAAACATAATTATATTAATAAATGATAGATATAATCCTAAAATATTTAAATATTATTTATATAATATTTACCAATGTTATCATAACCTATTAATAGAATGTCGCAATTAAGGGATGATGATCAGATGCATCTGTGATTAAAACTTCAGCTTTATTCAACGATAAACCCCGATAAAAAATATAATCTAAAGGCTTACCAAACGCTTTAGTACGCCAATCATTATCAAAAATAACCTCTTTAAGCCTTAATCTTCTCGCAAAACGTTTTAATACATTCACTCTAGGCCGACTCCATGCATTAAAATCACCAGCCAAAATGATGGGGCCTTTATGGTGCATAATATGAACAGATAAATTACTTAATTGGCGCTGATACACATCAACACCAAAACTAAAATTAATTGCATGTACATTAATCACCATTAAATGATCACCCGTGATCAGCGGATATACCGTAATTAATGCCGATTTAGATAAACGTAGGAAAGGCTCTTTTTCTCGGAGAGGACAACAATAGATAGGATGTGAACTTGATAATGTCATCACACCTGCTGGATGCTGTTGAAAGGCTAAAGCTGGAACTTGATCTGCAATTAAGTGGTGAGTTCCAGCAAAACGAACAAGTTCTGGTGTCGTTTGAGCTTCTTGCAGTAAAAGCAAATGCGTATCTGTTGATAACGTTTCCAGCATGTTACGCCAATTAGGTCGTTGCTGTTTATAGATATTCCAAACTGCAATTTTTAGCGTGCCTTCTGTGTAAAGAGGCATTCCAATAGGTAACGTGTCCTTTCTTTCACTTAAAGGCGGGCTGGGTTCAATCCTTTCTACAGGTTGACCTGCCACAAAACGTACTGAATAAGTCGGTTTCTTCGCCATTAACAACCTCAGATAAGCAGCAAGATTTCTTGCTATAACTTAAGTATACCAAAGCCTAGCCTTACCCTCATCTTTTAAAAGGATACTATAATCAACTAAAGCAATTATTTTTATATAAAATAGTTATTTTTACTTAACTTTAGTAATTTAATGTATGTTTATTCTTAAGTTTTAAGCAAAAAAAAACCTAAGTCGTTAGACTTAGGTTTCTTATAGTTGGCGGAACGGACGGGACTCGAACCCGCGACCCCCTGCGTGACAGGCAGGTATTCTAACCAACTGAACTACCGCTCCGCGTATTCTTTTCGCACTTAATGTTTTACAACACTAATGCTTTAATTTAATGCCTGGCAGTTCCCTACTCTCACATGGGGAGACCCCACACTACCATCGGCGCTACAACGTTTCACTTCTGAGTTCGGCATGGGATCAGGTGGGACCGCTGCGCTATGGCCACCAAGCAAATTCGGTTTTATTACCCGCTTCTTTCCTTTCGGTCAGTCGCCAGTAATATCAATCTTAAACAAGCCTACTTTATCTACTCTTCGTCTCTCAGACAAAACACCTTCGGTGTTGTCAGGTTAAGCCTCACGGTTCATTAGTACTGGTTAGCTCAACGTATCGCTACGCTTACACACCCAGCCTATCAACGTCTTAGTCTTAAACGTTCCTTTAGGTCACTCAAGGTGACAGGGAAGACTCATCTCGAGGCAAGTTTCCCGCTTAGATGCTTTCAGCGGTTATCTCTTCCGCACTTAGCTACCGGGCAATGCCATTGGCATGACAACCCGAACACCAGTGGTGCGTTCACTCCGGTCCTCTCGTACTAGGAGCAACCCCTCTCAATCTTCCAACGCCCACGGCAGATAGGGACCGAACTGTCTCACGACGTTCTAAACCCAGCTCGCGTACCACTTTAAATGGCGAACAGCCATACCCTTGGGACCTACTTCAGCCCCAGGATGTGATGAGCCGACATCGAGGTGCCAAACACCGCCGTCGATATGAACTCTTGGGCGGTATCAGCCTGTTATCCCCGGAGTACCTTTTATCCGTTGAGCGATGGCCCTTCCATTCAGAACCACCGGATCACTAAGACCTACTTTCGTACCTGCTCGAGCCGTCACTCTCACAGTCAAGCTGGCTTATGCCTTTGCACTAACCGCATGATGTCCGACCATGCTTAGCCAACCTTCGTGCTCCTCCGTTACTCTTTAGGAGGAGACCGCCCCAGTCAAACTACCCACCAGACACGGTCCCCGACCCGGATTACGGGCCTAGGTTAGAACATCAAACGTTAAAGGGTGGTATTTCAAGGTTGACTCCATGCAGACTGGCGTCCACACTTCATAGTCTCCCACCTATCCTACACATCAAGGCTCAATGTTCAGTGTCAAGCTATAGTAAAGGTTCACGGGGTCTTTCCGTCTTGCCGCGGGTACACTGCATCTTCACAGCGAGTTCAATTTCACTGAGTCTCGGGTGGAGACAGCCTGGCCATCATTACGCCATTCGTGCAGGTCGGAACTTACCCGACAAGGAATTTCGCTACCTTAGGACCGTTATAGTTACGGCCGCCGTTTACTGGGGCTTCGATCAAGAGCTTCTCCCTAAGGATAACCCCATCAATTAACCTTCCAGCACCGGGCAGGCGTCACACCGTATACGTCCACTTTCGTGTTTGCACAGTGCTGTGTTTTTAATAAACAGTTGCAGCCAGCTGGTATCTTCGACTGGCTTCGGCTCCGTCCGCAAGGGACTTCACTTACCGCCAGCGTGCCTTCTCCCGAAGTTACGGCACCATTTTGCCTAGTTCCTTCACCCGAGTTCTCTCAAGCGCCTGAGTATTCTCTACCTGACCACCTGTGTCGGTTTGGGGTACGATTGTTGGTAACCTGAAGCTTAGAGGCTTTTCCTGGAAGCAGGGCATCAATTGCTTCACCACCTTAGTGGCTCGTCATCACACCTCAGCATTAAGTGACCGGATTTGCCTAATCACTCTGCCTACATGCTTGAACCGGGACGACCGTCGCCCGGACAACCTAGCCTTCTCCGTTCCCCCATCGCAGTTACCACCAGTACGGGAATATTAACCCGTTTCCCATCGACTACGCTTTTCAGCCTCGCCTTAGGGGTCGACTCACCCTGCCCCGATTAACGTTGGACAGGAACCCTTGGTCTTCCGGCGTGCGGGTTTTTCACCCGCATTATCGTTACTTATGTCAGCATTCGCACTTCTGATACCTCCAGCAT